>NZ_CP108430.1:8860000-9160000 GCF_041435335.1 Streptomyces sp. NBC_01283 | reverse complement strand
GGCGGCCCGGAAGGAGGCGGCGTCCTGCGGGGTGAGAAGCGCCATCACAAGAGCGATGGCCGCACCGAGCACCAGGGACGCGAAGGCCACCTTGAACGAGAAGGCGTCGGCGAGCGCGCCGATGACGGGCGGGGCGACCATGCCGGCCACCTGGCCGCCGAAGATGATCGCTCCGCTGCCCACGCCGACGTCCTCGGCCGCAAGGCCGCTCAGCGGCACGGCGAGGATCGGCATGTAGCAGAGGGAGACGGCGGTGGTGGCGAGCGTGCCGAAGACGATGAAGCCGATGAGCGACGGCGAGAAGACCATGAACAGCAGCGTGACGGCGGCCACCGTCATGCTGGGCACGATCACCCTGCGGTGGTGGCCGCCCAGCCGGTCCGCGAGCCTGCCGCCGACGACGATCGCGCCGGTCGCGGCGAGGCCGGGAATCGCCACGAGGGCCCCGGTCGAGGCGAGCGAGACGCCGTACTCCTCGCTCACGTAGGACGGGATCCATGTGCTGAGACCCCACACGATCAGGCTGTAGCCGAACATCATGGTGCTGAAGCGCCAGATCACGCCCTTGCCCAGGACACCTCCGGCGCGTCGCCGGTCGACGCGGGGTTCCGGTTCCACCACCGGAAGCGGCGCGGGGAGCCACACCCGTATCGCCACCACGACGAAGACGCCGAGCGCCGCCGTCGAGAAGAACGCCGAGCGCCAGCCGAAAGCGGCGATCAGAGGCGCGACGAGGAGCGGGGTGAGGACCCCGGCGAGGGCGTTCGAGCTCATGATCACGCCATTGGCGCCCATCCGCTCGGCCGGTGTCGTCCGCTCCACGAGGACCTTCATCGAAGCGGGCGGGAAGACGCCTTCGGCCGCGCCGAACGCGAACCGCATCAGCAGCAGGACGCCGAACGACCAGGCGAAGCCGGTCAGCGCGGTGAACACGGACCAGGACAGCAGGGCCCAGAGCATGACCCGCTGGGCGCCGTGCCGGTCGGCGAGCAGGCCGCCGGGTATCTGGCACAGGGCGTAGGCGAGGAAGAACGCCGAGACGATCAGGCCCTGTTCCCCGCGGCCCACGTCGAACTCGTCGCCGATGGAGGGCAGGGCCAGGTTGATGACGAGCCGGTCGGCGTAGTCGACCAGCCAGGCGGTGAACAGCAGCACGATCGTGATCCGGACGGTTCTGCGGACGGGCTGCGGGGGCGGAGCAGACACGCGGTACTCCTTCGACTCCGGGTGGCCGAAGCCGGGGCTGGGAATCGGCCGGAAGTGCCCCTACGATCCGGTCTGTGACAGGAATCCCTGGAAAATTGCAGGAAAACATCTCGGGACGAGCCCCGTTCCCTGATTCCCGCGCCGCGGACGAGCGTGCCCCCTTCTCCGAGTTGGACCTGGCCCTCGTCGACGCGCTCCAGGCCGCTCCCCGGGCGCCGTGGTCCCGGATCGGCCGGGCCCTCGGCGTGGACGCGACCACGGCGGCCCGCCGCTGGGAACGGCTGCGCACGGGCGGGCTGGCCTGGGTCAGCGCGTACGACTCCGCGAAAGCGTCGACCGTCGCCTACGTCGAGGTCAGGTGCCGGCCCCGGGCCGTGGAATCCGCCGGCGTCGCCCTGGCCGACATGCCCTGGGTCTTCAGCGTCGACGAGACGGCCGGCGACTTCGATCTACTGGCGTCGGTCGTCGCGGCCGACCTGCCCTCCCTCGGCCGCTCGGTGCACGGCCTGATCGGCGGCCTGAAAGGCGTACGGTCCACCCGCACGCACCTCGGCATCACCCTGTACAGCGAAGGCGGCGACTGGCGCATGCGGGCCATGGGACCGTCCGGCGACGCGGAACTCTCCGCCCCGCGCACCTCGCACCCGACTCCGTACAGCGCCCACATGCACCACCGGCCGCCGCCCGAGGACCAGGCCCTGCTCGAAGCCCTCGGCCGTGACGGACGCCTCGGCTACACCGACCTGGGCGCCGCGACCGGCATGAGCGAACACACCGCCCGCCGCCGGCTCCAGCGGATGATCCGGGACCGGGACATCACCTTCCGCTGCGACCTGGCCCACCCCCTCGCCGGGCTGTCGACCGTCGTGCTCTACCGCACCGCGGTCCCCCACACCCACCTCGAGGCCACGGGCAACGCGCTGGCCCGAAGGGAAGAGGTGCGCCTGGCCGTGTCCGTCAGCGGCTCCGACAACCTCCTCGTCATGGTCTGGCTGCGCGGCCTGCACGCCATCGATCCCTTCGAGGCGCACCTCACGGAACGCTTCCCGCACCTGAAGGTCAGCGACCGCACCGTTTTCCTCCACACCCGCAAACGCATGGGCCGACTCCTCGACACCACGGGCCGTGCCGTCGGGCACGTCCCCTTCTCCCTGCCGCAGGTCTGACCCCGGCACCCGACACGCCTCGTACTCTCCCCGGCCTGATGAATATGTTCGGATGAACATAGGTGGGGTGTCGATGGAGACGACCCCGACGACCGGGAGGACCAGAGCGGGGATGAGCGATTCCCGCGGCCCCGCGCGCTGCTGCATGCCGACCCGGGCCCCCTGCTCGATGGGACGCGATGAATTCCCAGCTGTATTGGCGTGTTGAAGCGGATCGAGCAGGGCTGGGGTCGTGCCTGGGTGGCGTACGTACTGGGTGCTGCGGGACCGGAGCGTGGAGGCGGAACGGCTGCCCGTTCCGTGAAGCTGCATTGTGCGGTCAGGGGGCAAGTAGACCTGGTGCGGCCGATGTCACGCCGGTCGAGGCATCAGCGGCTATCGCCGCGGCGACTGCTTCACCGCGCCAAACGAGCATGGGTATACCGGACATGTAGTAGTGGGTGCCACTGGTGAGGTGACCCAGGGCAAGAAGCGAATGCTGGGGCCTGCCGTTCCGGTCGACGAGTCGTCCGGTGTCCGGCTGCACGCGCAAGCCGCCGTCCGGGTGCCGCTGTCCACACCCGTTATGGATCAGTGAGTCCATCAGCTCATGTGCGCCCGTAGGCGTGGCTGAATGGCCCGTCGGTGCCGCGGTCGCGGCGGCGATCACGACGTCGGCTTCCACCGTGTGGTGCTGCGCCACGACCAGGAATCCTTGCTGCGTGGCCTTGACGCCCTCAAGGCCACGCACCACCTCCAACTGACCGCTGTCGGCCATTTCGACGAGCGTGGTGGCTGTTGCGGCGGGCATGGGAGAAGTGAAACTGTTCCACAGCCGGTGGTAGCGGCGGAAGAACTGCTGCCGGTCCCTGCGGGGCAGGGTCGGCCACCATAGGTGCACGGTGGTGATCAGGGCCCAGGTGGTGACCTGTAGCCAGTCGACGTCCCGTACATGTTCTCGGTCGGCGAGCTGTCGGCGTACACGGCTCAACCCCCAGTCCGCCAGGGACATTTCGGCGGCGATCTGCTCCGGCGTGGCCCCGGCGAGAAGCGCTTCCGCCCGGGTCAGAGCGGCCAAGGTCGACAACCGCAGGGGGGACGCCGAGCGATCGAGCCGCTCCTGGACGCTTTCCGGGGTCATCACTGTCGGCCGCCCCACCTGCAAGGGGCGGCGCACGGCGGCCAGGATGCCGTCCCGGGAAAGCAATGTGATCCGCCCCTGATGTCCCTGGGCCCGTAGTCCCAGGATGGTGTCGACGGCGGTGAGCCCGCACCCGACGACGGCCACGGAGGCCGACGGATCAACGGTGGCAAGGGCAGATGCCACGGGATAGGGCCGGCTGATGTAGGACGGGTGACCGGCCAGTCCGTAGGGGTCGTAACCGGACGGGCCTCCGACGCACAGCACCGCGTAGTCGCACGGGACGGTCGCTCCGCCCTCCAGGCCGACCAGCGCCTTGTCACCGTCGGGCGCGACACTCACGGCACGTCGGCGCAGCCACGTAACACGCCAGTCTGCGGCCATCAGGCCGTCCAGGGTCTGGGAAAGGCTTTCCTCCAGGTAGCGGCCGTAGATGTGCCGCGGTGGGAAGACTTCCTGCGTCCATGACTGGTGAGCACCACCCCCGTTGTGGTGACGGGCGAGCCACCGGCGTGCATGCTCCGGATCGTTCGGGTCCAGCGTCATCATGGTGTGTGGGGCGTTCACCACGATCTCATCACGGTCCGTCCGGTACGCCCTGCCGCGCCACAGCTGGTCCGAGGGCTCCACGATCACGAGGTCGACGTCTCGTGAGCCGAATGTGCGGGCGAGGGCCATGACGAGACATGCCGCGGCCGTGCCCCCGCCCACAATGCAGATACGCATGCGCAGCTCCTAGCCTTGCGGGGGCGTCGTATTGGCGGACGGGTGCCTGCGAGCCAGTGCGAAGCGGTAGGTGATGCTGCCGACGAACCCCTCGTCGTGTGCCCTGCGCCGCGCTTCGTCCTTCAGCGAGCGGGCGAGGTCCTTGCCTATCGTCCCGCTGTCGAGCATCGTGTCCACGCCTCGGTCGATGATGCTGTACGCGTAGGCCGAGTCCGCAGCCGTGTAGTTGTGGGAACCTGCCTGCACGAGCTGGAAGCCGGCCGCCTCCAGCAGGCGCGGGAGGGATCGCAGGTTGTGCGTGTTCACGACGTACTGTGCACGCCAGGCGGCCACGCAAGCGCTCAGCGGATCGTGCGGGCCCAGCGAGAAGTCCGCCGATGCGTAGTCGCCGTCCAGTACGACGATCTGCCCTCCCTGGCGGCACACCCTGTGGGCCTCTTTGAGCACCGAGCCGATGTCCGGTGTGTGGCTGAGCAGCGTGTACATGAGGACCGTCGGGAATGACTCGGCGGTGAACGGCAGCCGATGCGCGTCGGCTGCCAGGAGCCTGAGGTTGCCCGCTGTTGCGTTCGACTGGGCGGCCATCCTCAACAGGTCGACGCTGTGGTCGACCCCGACGAGCGTGGCGGTGGGCGCCCGGTCGCAGAGGGCGGTGAGAAGTCCCCCGGAACCGCAGCCGATCTCCAGCAGCGGTCCGGCGGTGACGTCGACGGCCGCGAGGAAACGCTGCAGCATCCGGTTCTGATCCGGGTCCTGACTGCGGGAGTGCAGCACTGATGCGATCTGCTGCGTGGTCTCGCTGTCACCCGTGGCCAGCGAGGAGAACACGTCGTTCATCGACAGCCACTTCCCGTGGTCGGTGCGGGCGTGACGCGGAACAGGGCCCTGTCGTCCTCCAGCCTGCTGAGTGCCTCAAGGGACTTCCGGACCACGGACTCCTGGGGATGGACGAAGTAGACAATCCCAGTCCTGCCCTTGGTCAGCATGCTCTTCCGGACCGTGCGCCCGACGCGCGGGAGTCCCTGAACGCTGTGGAAACCCGGGAGTTGACGTACGGACGGCAGACCTGGCAACGCCGTCAGGACTCCGGAATCCCAACAGCGCACGAATGCCTTGCCCATCACCTGCGGTGGAGCGTAGGTGCGGGAGAAGTGGGCCTTGAACGACGCGGGGTCGTCGAGGCTCTCTGCCAGTAGGTGCTGCTGGCTGCTGCCGAACGCGGCGAAGTACGGATCGGGGTGGAGCACGGGCCCCAGGATGCGCGCATTGACCTCGATGAGGCGCGGACCGTCACAGGTGAGGCGCACGTCCGCATTGGCCGCGCCGTCGCGAATGCCCAGAGCATCCAGGCAGTCGAGGGTGTAGGACACCACTTCCTGCTCGGCTGCCCCGAGGCTTGGGCAGCTGACGTTGTACCGGCGGACCGGAAGGCCGTCGAGCTCCTCAATGACATTTCGGGCCACCTCACACACCACGTGCCGACCGTCCAGGCTCACCGTTGTCACCACGTACTGCTCACCTTGCAGATACTCCTGGACGAAGACCTTGTCGTTCGGCAGGCCCACGAGGTTCGTCTGCTGGTGAATGTCCAGGAAGTGCGTCACCGCGTCTGCTTCCGACCAGCACACTCGGCAGCCGTCGCTGCCGGAGCTCTGGCTGGGCTTCACGACCACCGGAAGCCCAAGGCGCCGTAGTGCCCCGGTGAGTTCGTTCACCGTTCCCACCGTGGCCTGCCCCGCGCAGGGCACGCCGGCTCTCCGCAGAGCTTCGCCCATCAGTGCCTTGTCCCGCCGCGCGGCGGCCGTATCGTCCTCGTTGCGCGGCAGGTCCAGGGCCGCTGCAAGGTCATGGGCCAACGCGACGCCGAACTCGCTGGCGGGAACCACGTGCCGGACACCCCGTTTGCGTAGTTCGGCGACGGTGTCCGCCAAGTTTTCACTCGCGATCAGGACGGGCGCGCTCATGTCGCTCCGGGCTGTCCTGGCGAAGCGTTCCTCGTACAGGTGCACACAGTCCTGGCCGCGTTCCCTGAGTGCGGAGGAGAGGAAGACGCCGCTGGATAGGGGGTCGACCAAAGCGATCATGGTGGTCCTTCTGCTAACAGGGTCGTGGAGGCAATATTCGTCTCAGCACTGGCTGTCCAGGAGAGGTGTGTGGATGCGTCCTTGTCCGGGATATGGCCGACAACCGGAGACGTTGAAGACCCCAGGCTGCCGCCCGCACGCCACGGCACATCTGAAGAGCGCGGCGCGTGGCGCTCGACCCCACACAGTTCGCATAGGGCGCTGCCGTGGCTGAGGCAGGGGGCGGCGCTGTCATCGGTGGCCGAGTCGCCTGGCGGGGGAAACTCCTGGCGGCCCGACGCCGCGGTGGCTAGACGGGCTGAACCTGGTCTGTCACGTCCTCGCTCATCGCGGAATCGTCCGCCAACGCGGTCATGATGCAGCCGCGCAGCGAGATCGTCCCGTCGTCATTCTGGCGTACGCGCGGGCTCGTGAAGCGGGCCATCGCCGCGGCGCCTGACAGCAGCGTCTCGGTTACCTCCGGCATGACCGGTGCCTGCCGGGAGACAATCACGTCCCGGAGGGCACCTTCTGCTCCCGGCGCCGTGACGGTTCCGCTGAAACGCCCGACTTCCAGATGCTCTGCCACCCGGAAGAAGGCGACGAAGTCCCCCTCCAGGACGCGCAGGACGGGCCGGGCTTCCAACCACACGGCGTAACCGGGCGCGATGGTCACCTCCAGGGAGTCGGTGAACGCCTTCTCGCTGGTCCACGTCTCGGCGAAAGCAGCCGTGACCGACGCCGAGACCACGTTGAACAGCTCGGCCTCCACGCGCGAGTTGACCGGGAACGACGCCCAGGTCCCGACGGACTCGGACGCGGTGAGCTTCCTGGTGACCGGACTCGACGTCGGATTGCTCACGGCAGCGGAGATCGGCCTCTGCTCCCCGTAGACGTATCGCATCACCCGGTGCCGCCCAACGACTCCCCAAGCACCCGCACCCACGTCCGTAAGCGCCCACATCTCCGCAGGGATCTCAGAGGGATTCCGCACGGGCAGACCGCTGATACTCGACGGCTCGATTCCATGCTTGCGAAGCTCCGCGTCGATGGCCGAGTTGTCAGGCTGGCGCTCCAGTAGTGCCACACGATCTCCCTCAGTCAGCGGGCGAGCCCGCAGGCCAGGCCATTGCGACAGCCGGGCACCAGGCCCAACTGCCGCTCACAAACTGTCAGCTAGCGGAACCGCTGAGTAGTCACAATGTGGCCAAAGATCACGACCTGCCGACATCCGCCCTGCTCGCCGACCTCCGCCCTGCTCGCCGACCTCGGCTCGCGAAACCTCAGCCAATGCTGGACCCAGCTGATCAGCAGCAACGAGTACAAGGTCGAACCCACATGTGCAAGGTCAGCCGCTATGGGCATTCTCGTAGAGCTCCCCCAGGGAGAGACGGGGCGGGCGGAGACCGGTCGGAGTGGTCAGATCGACGGCCAGCGCACCGGCCGCACGCTCCCTGCTCGACGTACGCCGGGCACGAGCCAGCGCCGTGCTCCAGGACCGCTCGGGAACACAACGCGCCCTGGCATCAGCGGAGAAGGAACTGGAGCGCGCCACCCTCAAGGACACGCCCCCGGCGGTCTCCTGGATGTCGACGGCGGATGTCAACGCCGGCGCCGACCGACGGCTGGCACCGCGAGATCTCTGACGGCCTCGTCACCGCCCACCCCCTCAACAGTCACGCTGACGAGCCTGAACCACCTGCCACTGTCTGGCGCAGCTTCAAGAACGACCGCTCCTGCCTCTACGACCTCAGGACCCTTGACCCCGAAGCATGATCCGGAGGACAGGACCCAGCGGACCCGAGCAGCTGGTCGCCGACCTCACCGACGGACTCGGAGCAGATGTCGTCATCGAAGCGGTAGGGGTGCCCGAGAGCTTCGAAATGTGCACGCGCATGGTGCGGCCCGGAGGTCACGTGGCCAACGTCGGCGTGCACAGCAAGCCCGCGACACTGCACCTGCGGCCGAAACCGACGCGCTCAAGGTGGTCCTCGGCGGGCAGTCCCATACCGCCCTGGCCCGCACGGCGCCCTCTTCTCCCAAGGAGTGATCTCCCATGACCAGAGAGCAGCCGTCGAACGCCGAGTCGGCACCGGGCCGGAAACCCGCGGGGCGACATGGGCCGCTGTCGTCACCCGACTTGCGCAGCGGCGCGAGCAACTCGGCCTCACCCCTAAGCTGTTCACCAACGCGGTGCAGCATGCGGGCGGGGTGACCGGGTCCCAGATGGACGCCGGGCCGGGAACAGTGACACTGACGGAACAGCAGCTCTCCCATGCGTCTCGACATCGGCACACGTCCGGGACCCGGGTCCAGGACAGTGCAGCGTCTCGAAGCCGGGTGCCGGACAGATGGCCTTGCTGGTGAGCGCACGTACGGCGGGCCGGGCTCGGCCCGGAAAGTTCCGTCGGCGCCCGTGAATTGAATCAGTCCGACTTCTCGCCGTTCTCGGCCAGGATCCTGTTACGGACGCCGACGAGGGCTCCCGCCATGGCACCCGCGGGCCTGCCGAAGGTCGAGGCGGAGAACCGGGCGGGACCGGTCTTGGCGGTGAAGGAGTGCGCGTAGGCGAACTCCCGCAGTCCCTCCTCACCCTGCTTGCGCCCGTAACCACTGTCACCGCGACCGCCGAAAGGCACCGCGGGGTTCATGGAGAACACCAGTGCATCGTTGATGCTGGTCATTCCCACGCGGAGGCGACGGGCGATGGCTTCGCCACGATCGCGGCTGAAGACGGCGCTGCCCAGTCCGTACCGGCCGGAGTTGATGTGAGCGACGGCCTCATCGGCGTCGGCGACCTTGATGACCGCCAGCGTCGGCCCGAACGTCTCCTCCGTCGCCGCGAGGGCGTCGGGGGCCACTCCGATCAGGATGGTGGGCGCGACACAGCGGTCACCCACCGCGTCGAGGCCGCCGACGGTGGCTGTCGCGCCGCGCTCCAGAGCGTCCCTGATGTGTTCCCGGATGATCGAGGTCTGACTCGGCAGCGGAACCGGCCCGATCTCCGCCTCCTCGTCGCTGCCGACGCGTACCTGCCCGGCAAGCTCACTGATCCTCTCCACGAACTCGTCGTGCACCGACTCGACGACGTAGGCCACTTCGAGACTGATGCAACCGTGACCGGTGTTCTGCATGGCGCCCCACACGATGTGAGCGGCGGCTTCGTCCAGGTCGGCGTCCTCGGCGACGATGACGCCGTCCTTGCCGCCGAGTTCCAGCAGAACGGGGGTCAAGGTCTGCGCGCATTGGGCGGCCACCGTCCTGCCCGTGGCGACGCTGCCCGTGAACGCGAGCTTGTCGAGGCCGGCCTCGATGAGCGCCTGACCCGTGGCTCCGTATCCGTTCAGGTTCTGCAGGACGTCCGGCAACTGCGGAACGGCACGCTGCCAAGTTCGGATGAGCCAGTCAGCGACGCCGGGCGTGATCTGGCTGGGCTTGAGGACGACGGCGTTCCCGGCCGCGAGTGCATCGGCGAGGATGGCCGCGGGTGTCAGCAGAGGGAAATTCCACGGGCCGATGACGCCGACCACGCCGTAGGGCTGGTACTCGACCCACGCCCGCTGGTTGGGCGTGGTGGGGCTGGCCGGGGCCTCCCGGCGTCCCAGGACGCGCGCGGCGTTGTCAGCGGCGTACTGCAGGTGCTCGAGAGTCCCGAGCACCTCCACACGGGCGTCGTCGAGGGGCTTGCCGTTCTCGGCGTGAATGAGTGCGGCGCCCTCCTCACCGCTCAAAGCTATCTGCCGCCGCCACGCGCGCAGCCCCTCCGCACGGCCCTCGAAGCCGAGGTCCCACCATGCGCCGGCGACCGAGCGTGCGGCGGCGACGGCCACGACCGCCTCTTCCTCGCCGGCCACGGGGTATCGCGCGAACTCGGCGCCGGTGGCCTGGTCGATGGTGACGATCTCGGTCGCGTCGTGTCCGATGACGCCGTCACGTGTGATCGTCGGAATGTTGTCGGCCATAGGTCTTCCCCTGCTTTCTTGCGGCCGCCCGCGTGAGCCGCACCCATGGGCAAGGGCAGGCGGCGGACGTGGTCTTCGGCACGAGTGGCCGCTGGACTGCGGTCGGTGCGGGCCGACGTGAAGGACTGCGCGGACGAGATCATTTGAGAACGTGTGCCATGCCGAAGGTTTGGCAGATGGGCACGGGTAGCCGCATATCCGGAAGCGCCCTCGGCGGGCGGCCGTGGCGCGACCGTCAGAAGGCGCCCCACGGCCCGGTCGGGGGCAGCACTGAGGAGGCGCCCGCTGCTACGCCTGCGGGCCGCGGTATCGAGCCGCGGGGATGGGCTGGTTGCCGCCGGTGAGCAGAGCGGACTCCGCGGCCAGCAGGGCGTCAAGGGCTGCGTCCTGGTCCTCCAGACCAGGTGTGCACACGGCCTCCCCCAGGCGCAGGCCGGCAAGGCTGGCCGAGGCGACGTCCTGCGGCGTCATCGCCCAGGGGATGTCGCGGCCGGCGCCTTCGTTCCACTGCGTGGCCACGACGCCGGGCAGCAGCAGCTGTGTACGGATGGGCGTGTCGGCGAGCTCACCTGCGAGGGTCCGGGTGAAGGCGACGGTGGCGGCCTTCGCCGCCGTGTAGAGAGTGCGTCGGGGGGCGCGGGGATCGTTGAGGCCCCCGCTGAAGGCCAGCAGCGAAGCCACCGTGATGATCGCGCCTTCTCCGGCGGCGAGCATTCCGGGAAGCGCGGCACGGACCAGCTGAACGGGGGCCACTGCGTTGAGGGTGAGCAGGCGGTCGATGTCTGCGGGGTCGACGTCGACGAGCGGGGCATATCCGCCGGCGCCGGCATTGCTGACCAGCAGGCGCACGTCCCCCGCGCCGAGGCGGCCGGCGACGGCGGCGATGCCCTCGTGCATGCCGAGATCGGCGGGCAGCACCTCCACGGCTGCACCCCGGGCGCGGAGCTGCCCGGCGAGGTCACCGAGCCGGTCCGCGCGGCGCGCCACCAGGACGAGGTCGTGGTCGTCCGCCAGGAGACGGGCGTATTCGGCGCCGATGCCGGAGGAAGCGCCAGTGATGAGAGCGATAGAACGAGGCATGCCACGAGCATGCCTCAAGCGCTAGAACAGTGTCAAACGTTTGATGCTTATGAAGTGTCGTACCCTTGTCAGGTGATACGTGATGACGAGGAGCCTGTCGGGCTCGGCGCGCTCGACCGGGTGACCTGGGCCTTGCGCCGTGCGGAACTGGCGGTGCAGACACTCAAGGAACAGCGGCTGCGCCCGCTGGGCATGGCCGCCGCGCACTACACCTTGCTGATGTCGGTGCACAGCGAACCAGGGCTGGCCGGCGCCGAGTTGGCACGCCGCCTCAACGTGACCCCCCAGGCCGTCGCCTCGCTGGTGGCGCGCCTGGAAGGCCGTGGGCAGCTGGAGAGGCGCGAGCATCCGCGACACCGTCACGTACAGGAGCTGCACCTCACCGACGTCGGACGAGAAGCGCTGCGCGCCGCCGACCAGGTGATCGCCGACATAGAGCGCCACATCACCGAGGGGCTGGGACCGGACCAGAGCGCGCAGCTGCGGACGCTGCTCGACCAGGTGAGCGAGACGGTACGCAACGCCTGAGCCCGTCGGCCGGTCAAGCGTCGGGGGCCTTGGCGCGGCGCACGCTGCCCTCTCCCCCGCTCTCGGCGCATCGCATGCCGCCGCCAGAGGGATTCCGTCCGACCGCCCGGCCGGTCCGTGCACGACGGCACGAACCCTGAACGGGGTGCCCTGCCACCTCAAAAAAAGGGGTTGTTGCGGATCCGAGCCCCCCACCACCGCAAGCAAGGGAGGCCGGGCTTCTTTGCCCACCCCTTCCGCCTGGGACACTCCCTCGTCTCTGCCCACTGCGTCGCGACGTCACCGGTACACCACCATCGGGAGACGTACGTCGGCCGGCCACGGTCATCCGGACGATGCTGCCGGTGCAGTCGGGGCCGGCTCACGGCACGAGGACGATCTTCCCCGTCGTATGCCCGGTCATGATCTGCCGATGCGCCGCGGCGGCTTCGCGCAGCGGATATCGCTCCACCCAGGCGGAGCTGATCAACGACGCCAGCCAGTCCGGGGCAGCTGCGGCCAGCGCCTCCAGCGCCGCCCGCAGCGTCTCGCCGACGACCTCCATCCGGTTCAGCGTGCGCACCGCAGCCAGCACATGAGTGGAATCGGTCCGCTGCCGGCCACCGGCCCTCAGCAGCCCGGCCTCCGAGAGCCGGGCCAGCATCGCCTCCAGCACCCGCTCTTCCAACCCGTGCATGATCAGACGACAGCGGAAATCCCCCAGGACGGTGAAGTCGAAGCCTGCAACACCGACACCAGCGCCAGAGCCCCTGGCGAGATCGCGGGCCGGCCGCGATCAGCAAAGGCCCCGGCGAAATCCTCGTCCGTGAACACCGGACCGAGCACTTCCCTGATCCGGATGGCCAAAGTCCCCTTGGGAAACGAAGCCCGCACCACCCGAGCCGTCAGCTCAGGCACTCCCTCATCCGACCGCGACTCCAACGACATCCCGCTCTCCCCATCCCGCCAACGAGCATGGCCATCAGCAAGACGAACGACACAGCACCGCCCGAATCACGACTTTCCCAACGGAGTCATGAATGAGGGGGCTTCTCGCTATACCGGTTGGGCTTCGCGACGGACCAGCCCGGCCCGTAGGACGTTGAGTGCCCCAACGTGGTCGGCGTGCGCCTGGAGGCCGCAACTGACGCAGTGGAAACGCACCCTCCCGCTCGCGAAAGATGCCTCTACTGCCACATCGTTTTGATGGGCGCGAGTACTATTTGCGTACTTCCTTTCACGGCTAAATCTATCATCCAAGGGCCTTTCCCCTTGTTATTCGGCAAACCGACTAGATATCCATTGACGTCACCGTCGTTGTCCAAGCACTCGTAAATCACATCCCTACCGAGGACCGTAGACCTAGTACCGCCCGCGGCAACGCATCCGTACAATCGGCGCGAGGAGTTCGGCTCCTGCACTTCCAACGCCCATGGGTGCGTCCACGTGCCATGAGCACGCCGGTCCGGCGCCTTGAGCGGTGAGCTGATATTTACTCGCCAGACCTTCGTCGACCAAGGAGTTCCTGGGCAAAGGAGATATGTAGTCTTCACCTCGGTCACGACCTCTGGCGCAAAGCAAGGGTCGTCTACCCTGTCTCCGCTAAAGCAGCGCCATGCAGCTGTGGTTTCGCTCTGAAAGCTGCTAAACGGGCACTCCCCCTCTGCCTCACCCTCTACTTTCAGCCCATTAACCGGTCGCCCTGTCAAATCAAACAGGCGAAAATTACGAAGGTCTGTACCTGATACAATCGATGGCTTTTCATCTTCAAATAGGCTGGCACTCCATGATGTGAAACTGTCGGAGAGGCTAGCCGCCAACGCCCCAGCTACTGCCAGGAAGAACGCAACAGAAAACGTCCCTGCGTGCCGGCGTATTGCCGACTGCTGAGGCTGCTGGGGCTCCTCGGCTTGATGCGCCTGTTGCGGCGTTGGGTCAGGTCCTAGGCTGCTCATCTATCCAGCATGCTTCTCCCGTCTACAACCAGATAGAGAGCCGACACAAAAAGGCATGGGCACAGTGGCCCGCAGGCTTGGTCGCCACAGGGCCGCTACCCCTACTCTTCACAGGCTTCTTCATGCACCATCGCGTCCCGCGCAAATGTAACCCAGTGATCTCCCAGCACTTCGGGAAGTTACGACGGTTCGTCGCTGCAGCTCGGATGTAAGTCAGATCTCCGCCGCGGCGGATGCCAAGGACGGTCGCGCGGGCTCAGACGTCGATCGGGCGCCAGGTGGGCCCGTTGTCGTCCTGGCGGGTGTGGCCGAAGACCATGTCGGCGAAGTGGATCTCGTAGGCAGTATGGCCGGGGTGTGGCCTGTCATGAGCCCGACCCTCACACCGGGGGAGATCTCCTGGCCGTCTGTCACGGTGCGGACCTTGGCAGCTATCGCGTCGATCTCTGCCTTGCCCGCGCCGTGCGCTTCCATGTGGTCACGCGCAGCCCACTCCGGTTCCGTGAGCAGGTATTTGGCCCGCAGGAAGGCAGGCAGACCGCTGCCGGGGAGGGGGGTGGGAGAGCCAGCCGACGTGGTCGCCGTGCAGGTGGGTGATGGCCACCGCCTCGATGTCCTGGGGACGGCGGCCGACGCGGGCCAGGTTGTCGAGCAGCTCTCCCCCGTGGAGAGCCCCGATGGGGCTGCCGGGCTCGGCTTCAAGTGTCTGGGGTCCGAACCCTGCATCGATCAGCAGCGCGCGCTCGCCGTGCTCGATCAGCAGGGCGCCGATGGACTGTCGGGTTCTGTGACGGAGATTTTCAGACCACTGTGGTCGCAGTCGGCAGCTGTCCGTTGTTCCGTGCGCCGATACATCCGGGCGATGGCTGCGCACTGGAGCGCCATGGCCAATGCCATGGCCAGGCAGATGCCCGGCAGGCCCAAACCCGACAGGCTGTACGCGAGCGCGAGTTGGAGTGCCACGCCACACATGGTGATCCATGCGAGGGCCGGGCTGCCACCGCTGCCCTCGAACACGCCGCCCAGCGCAATGAAGCACGCAAGAAGCGTCAAGTACGGCCCTAGGCAGCGCAGATAAAGTGCCCCTGCCTCGGCCACCTCTCCCTCGCCGCCGAAGGCTCGCATGATCCACGGCGCGGCAGCGAGCAGTACCAGCGCGGCCGTGAGCCCGAGTGCGCCGGCAAGGACCAGCACCTGTCGCCCAACGGCCCGCCGCTCGTCGCGTCCGGCGCCGAGCAGGTGGGCGGTACGAATGGAGGCAGCCTGGCGTATCGCGTAGAAGGCCATGGTCGCGACGTACATCGCCTTCGTCGCGATTCCGTACGCGGCGACCTCGCTGACGCCGATCCGGGCGACGATGGCGACGAGTGCGAGCGCCCCCGCCATCCGTACGACGAAGTCGGCCGACATAGGGAGCCCGGTCGCAGCCGTCTTGCGCGCATCGGCGGTGAGTGAACCGGCCCTCTGCGGGGCCGCCTGGGTGGCCTGTCGCAGTACGCCATTGCGGTGCAGCGCCACGAAACCGCAAATGAGCGCGACCGTCCGGCCCAGCACTGTGGCGATCGCCGCTCCACGCACTCCGAGGTCGAATCCCAAGATGAACAAGGGATCCAGTCCGAGGATCAGTCCGTTCGCGAGGATCGCGAGCTTCATCGGGGTGCGGGTGTCGCCCGCACCCTTGAGGATGCCGTCGACGACGTTGGTGGCGAAGAACACCGCGATTCCTGGCAATGCGATCGAGAAATAGCCAGTGGCGAGCGGCAACGAGTCACCGCCGCTACCGCCGAGTACGAGGTGGGCGAGCGGTTCGCGGCACAGGTATCCACCGATGGCGACCAAGGGTGTGACGAGCGCCCACAGGACCCATCCGCCGCGCACGGCGGAGCGCATCGCTGCCGAATCCTCCGCTCCTCTGGCTCGCGCGACGAGCACAGTCGTACCCGAGCCGGCGACGAGGATGACGCCAAGTAGCAGGTTCTCGACATTCGTGGCGACAGCCACTGCGGCGACAGCGCCCCCGCCGAGCCGCGCCACCCAGACCATGTTGATAATCCCGGCAGTAACCCCGGCGAGAAGCTCGAAGTAGACCGGATACGCGAGTGACACCAGCCTGCACCGGTGTTCTGCTGCCCCCATGCTGAACCCCTCTTTTCGCTGTACCTCGAATCGAGGTACAGCGAAAAGAGATAGCATGACCGGACTGGACGGGCAAACGCGCTGACAGGCGCAGGAAGGAGCTCGGAGCATGCTGGAGCTGTCGATTCTGGGTTTCCTCTTCGAGGAGTCCCTGCACGGATACGAGGTGAAAGCCCGCATCCAGAGCCTCAGCGGCCACATCCGCCCGGTGAGCGACGGAGCGCTCTATCCGGCCATCTCCCGGCTCGTGAAAGCGGGTCTGATTGAGCAGCACACCGAGCCTGGAAGCGGTGCCGCACCCCGCCGGATCCTGTCCCTCACCGAGGCGGGCCGCTCCGAACTACTGGCTCGATTGAGGCACCCCAAGGAAGCCGAAATCACCGATGGGCAGCGCTTCTTCACTCTGCTCGCCTTCCTGCACCATCTCCCGACCCGCGCCGAGCAGGCCGCGGTCCTGCGTCGTCGACAGACCTTCCTCAACATCCCGGCGAGCTTCTTCTACCGCGATGGCGAGCCCGTGCGAGCCGAGGAAGCGCCCAGCCTCTTCCAGCAGGGCATGCTGCGCATCGCTCGCGCCACCGGCACTGAAGAAAAGAAGTGGCTGGCCGAGGCCATCGGCAGCCTGGAAGGTTGAACACTGGCCGATGGAGGCGCTACCCCGCCGACAGTCCGTTGTCACCCCGCGCCACCATGGGATGGGATGTCCCCATCTTCAGCCGGGCATTCGTCCAGTTCCTCTCGGGCCCGGAAGCCGGGTGACCTCCTAAGCCTCCGCGCCCTCCAGCGCGAACCTCCCGGAGGCATCGCCGCCGAGCCGGACGATCATGGACTCGGACGCTCCCGAGGCGGTCTGACCACGAAGATCCACCTCGTGACCGAGCAGGGGCAGAAGCCGCTGTCGCTGCTGATCACAGCTGGCCACCGGCACGACAGCCCGCAGTTCCAGCCCGTCCTGGAGCGCATCCGGGTCCCCCGCACAGGGCCGGGACGGCCACGGACCACGCCCGACAAGGTCCGAGCCGACAAAGCCTACGGCTCCCGTGCGAACCGCTCCTACCTGCGCAGACGCAGGATCGAATGCACCATCCCGGGGAAGGCCGATCAGGTCCGCAACCGCAAGAAGCTCGGCTTCCGAGGTGGCCGACCACCGACCTTCGACGAGTGACCAGCACTTTCGCGCCGGACCCTAGTGCACGGCTCCGGCCGCGCGTACGTCGGCGAGCGCCTGCCGTGCCAGCGGGCCGAAGCCCTCACTGTTGTCGGTGCCGATCCACTGGTCGTAGGCGATCTCCCAGGCGAGCGCGCCCAGTTGCGCGGCCACGCGCGCGGTCAGGCTCGGGACTCCGCGGCGGTTGAGGGCCTCGATCATCGAGGCGGTGAGCTCGATCCTTTTCAGGGCTTCACGCTCGCGCAGTTCCGTATTGGCGTTCAGCACGGCCTGGCGCCGACCGCTGAACTCACGGCGGTCGGCGGTGAAGAACGTCCGGCCGAGCGCATCGAGGGCCTCCGCCACCGCGTCGAGCGGCCCGGACTCCCGCGGCGCCAAGGCGATCCCTTCCACGAGCAGACCGGCCACCGTGCCCCCACCGAAGAGCACCTCGCGCTTGTCCGGGAAGTGCCGGAAGAACGTGCTCTTGGTGAGCCCGGCGTGCTCCGCGATCTCAATCACAGTCGTGTTCTCGTAGCCCTGTTCCTCGAAGAGGTCGAGGGCAGCGGCGGCGAGTCGTCCTGGTGCGTCGGGTTGCCAGCGAGCCATGGGAACAGTGTACGGGACTTGGTCCCATCACTGGTGTACGGTCGATAAGACCAAGTCCCATCACTGACCAGGAGACGTCACCGATGAGTAGAGCTGTCCGTTACACGCGATTTGGCGGTCCCGAAGTGCTCAAACTGCAGGAGATACCCGAGCCGCATGCCGCACCGGACGAGGTTCGCGTCCGGGTCACGGCCGCCGGGCTGAATCCGATGGATTGGCAGATCACCACCCAGCCCGACATGGCGGCGCGGTTCGGCCTCACGCTGCCGGCCGGGTTCGGCAGCGACTTCGCCGGAGTGGTGGACGAGGTGGGTGCCGAAGCCACCGGATTCGCGACCGGCGACCGGGTGTTCGGGGCGGCGATTGGCCAGTCCGTCGCCGATTTCGTGCTGGTCAAGACCCCCGCTGCAGGGCTGTGGCCCACCCCGGATGGCATCGGCGACGAGGTGGCGGCCACGCTTCCGGTGTCCGGCCTGACGGCCTCCGCCGCGCTCGCCGCGATCGGACTCCGCGCCGGGGACACCGTTTTGATCGGTGGAGCGGCGGGTGGCGTGGGCATCTTTGCCGTGCAGCTGGCGAAGCTTGCGGGTGCCCGAGTGATCGGCACCGCATCCGAGGGCACGTTCGGATTCCTGCGCGGCCTCGGCGCCGAACCCGCGGCGTACGGCCCTGGCCTGGCGGACCGGGTGCGGGCCTTGGCGCCCGAGGGGATCACCGCCGCAACCGACCTGTTCGGAAGGGAGGCGGCCGAGACCGCCCTCAAGCTCGGCGTGGCACCCGAGCGGATCTCCGTCGTGGCCGACGGCCCCGCTCCGCCGCCCGGTGTGCGCAAGGCGGGCGCCCTCGATGCAGGTCCGGGCGCCATGGAACGGATCGCCGAGTCGATCCATGCCGGCGAGATCACGGTTCCGATCGCGGCAACCTTCCCGGTCGAGCAGATCCGCGAAGCCGTGACGACGCAGGCCGAAAGGCACGTTCACGGCAAAATCGTGATCGCCCTGTGAACCGGCACCAGGTGGACTCGGCGACCAGGATCCACTTTCGCAACAAGCCCTCTAGAACTCAAGGCACAGACGACAGCGCCTGGCCGTCAGAGCCATCCGCCTCAGTTGCTGATGAGCACCGGGCGCAGAGTACGCGCGTAGGCGCCGCTGACCCATCCCCCTCGCCCCTCCAGCCGGTACCAGGTACGGGTGTTGCCGATTCTCTGGCCCGCCTGGCTGCCAGTGACAGCGATGACAGCGCAGGGCGGCAGGGTCCCCAGTACACGGCTGCGGGTAGTGGGGTGCTCCCGAATGCGCAGGTGCACGCGCGCGGTCTGCACCCATCCGGTGTTGGCATCCGCATCGACCTCAACTCGCGGGCAACCGGTCGGCGGGCGGCCTGCAGCGCCCCCCGCAACGGCAGGCCCGGCGGAAACTCCGCCCAGGATCATGAGTGAGGCAACCAGCAGAGAGAGGAACAGACGTGATCTCGGCACGCGGCGAATCCTTCGCATGAGACAAAACAGTGCCTCACCCTTGCTGAACCGTTTCTGTAGAGCCAGCTGCGTCACCCTCCAGAGTGGGCTCCTCCCCCCGAACCGCTGAACAGCACGCCCTGTGGCTGACGCCGCTCCGGGGCTGCACGCCAGCCCCACTCGACCGTAGATCGTGGACGATGAGTCGTGGGCGTTGATCGAGCCGTTGTTGCCTTCGTGGCTGTCCTTCGACTCGGCCCTTTCATTCCGGCTGGGGACGCTGACGGTGCATGACGCCAGCACAGCCCCGCCGCGGGCCCTGCCCCTGGACGCCAGCAAGTTGGGCGGGCTCGGATGGCAGCTGATTCACGAGCTGTCGGACGACGTGCAGATCCACATCCATGCGACGGGAATGACGGTCACGGCGGTCGTGCCGTGTTCCACCGGCGTCATGCCCGGCACATCTATCCACCGCTGACCCCACTCCCCCCTTGACCAAAGCCATAGGGCCCCCGTTGACCTGGTCCAGGGGGATCCCCAGACCCACCGGATCGGCTCGCCCTGAACAACTTCTGCGGATTCGGCAGGCAGAACACCACGTTCGCGTCGCAGCACGACCGGGCCTGATGTCCTGCGGGAGCAACAGCTCCCATCGTGTCAACTGGCTTTTCGCCACCCCGCCCCGCGGCGCCTTCGCCCGACTCACGTCACCCTGCTGTGCAGCACAGAGTGGACGGCCGCTTCTGTATCCGCGGACCAGTCCTCATCAGCGGTCGTGCGGCACAGTTCCTCGACTGCCCCGTTCTCGTCGCTAGCACCGAACGTCCAGCGCGGTTCACGGACGAAGGGATCGTTCACGGCACTTCCTACGCCTTGCACCCGCAGACAGGATTCAGCTTCCGCCGTGGTCCGATAGCAGGTGCGCGCCCACTGGCAGGCACAGCCCCTCTACTCCCGTGCGGGCACAGGCGGGTGACAGCCTCGCCCGCTATTGCGACGGCCGGCGCGGCTCGGAGTTCACCGGCGGCACACTCGCCAACAAGTAGCACGGCCGGTAGCTTCTCGCGCCAGACCTCGCCTGAACGGCTCTCCCCTGGTACACATCGCGCCGGGGCGTCTCAATGTCCGGTGTGAAACAGTCGGTGATCCTCGACAGATGGCACGAGCGCATGCAACCTGGCCCGGTCGAGAGCCCCCTGGACATACATGCTCGCCACGGAGAGTGCGAGGCTGCCGCCGACGTGGCTCGCCGCGTGCCGTATTCCCAGGAGTGTGTAGAGGCTTCCGTTGTCGCACCATGTGACCCCGGTAAGGTCGAGCAGTGGATGCCGTCGGCCTGCCTCGAACTCGCAGACGATGGTGTCACTGAGTTTGCCGACGTTGAAGACGTCCAGCTCACCGGTGAGTACGAGCGTGAGAAACGGGGGGTTGCCGGACAGGGCTTCTCGAATGGCTAGCCGATCCATGGCCTCACCTCGCGACCAGACGAGCCAGACAGGGGCGCCAATCGAGTTGTGTCCTGATGAGCCTGTAGCCCTTGGGACACCCCTCCAGCGAAATCCTGGCCAGCGATTAGCTGTAATGCGCAATCAACGGACAGATCGTCCAACTTCGCACGCCATGCCGACCACTGGCGCGGCCCGGAGTTCACTGGCGGCACACGCTCAACGCCAAAGTCACCCGCTCCGCAGGCCCTCGCGATCGACCCCGCCCGACGCGGTGACGATGCTCTCTCATCGGGCTACGGTCAACAACACAATCGTTGTGGGTGCCAGCCAGCGTTCACAGTCGGCGCCAGCGTGCGGAGGCAAAAGAGAAGACGCCGAAAAGGATCAGGCCGATGGCGACAGCGACCAGCAGCCACGGCCCCATCGGGGTGTCGGTGAAGCTGCGGAGCGTGCCGTCCACACCCTTGGCTTCGTCGGCATCGAATCGGATGGCCGCTATCAGGACGAAGCCCCCGGCCGCGGCGAACACCATTCCGCGTGCCACGCCACCGCTGACGCCGAGGCCGGTGACGATTTGTTGCGTGCGGGGGCTCATGGCGGCGGTGTCCAGCTGGCGCAGGAACTTGCGCATGGCTGCCCGGATCGCGAGCACCGAGCCGATCCCGATCAGGAAGCATCCTCCGGCGGCCACGAGGATCTGCCCGTAGGGCAGTTTCAGTACGGATGCCGTCCAGTCCTTGGACTGCGTGTTGCCGCTGGATCCCTGGCCGCCGCCGGCGGCATAGGTGGCGGTGGCCCAGCAGATGAATCCGTAGAACAGTGCCCGGCCGCCATCAAGCAGGCGGGAGGGAGTCTTGCGGTCGGGGCCGCGGGTCAGCACCGCACGGGAGGCACGCCACAGGGCCATGCAGCCAAATCCCGCGACCAGCACCCACAGCATGATCTTCCCGAAGGGCTGTTCCGCGATCTGCGCCAGCGCACCCTGCCGGTCGGCTGACTTCCCACCGCTGCCGAGCGCCATCTGGATGGCCAAGGCGCCGATGAGGACGTAGACGACTCCCCGCGCGCAAAAGCCCGCCCGACCCGCCGTGGACAGCGTCTGGTTCTCCGCCGAGCGCCGGGTCGCGGCACCGCCGGTCCGCCTTTGACCGGATACTTGGGATGACGTCACGATGTCTCTCCTTGCAGCATTGGCCGACGGTGAGTGTCTGGGCCCGCCGAGTGGCCGCTTGGTGGAATCAGCGGCGGGCGAGTTGTCGCTCGCCGCGGGTGCCGGGCTCATAGGTCAGGCCGTAATGCTGGAAGACCGCGGCTTCCTGCTCGGCCGGGAGCACGTCGTCGGTTCCGATCGAAGGAGCCTTGCGCACCAGCGACTTGGCATAGCGGATCTTGAGGTAGCCGGGTCCGGCGATCGCCTCGTCCAGGGGGACGAAGAGCAGCCGGTGGCGGGTCGGCAGCCCGGTGCGCACCGTGGCCATGGCCGGCTCGTCGGTGGTGGTGTCGACGTATACCGCTTCAAGGATGCCGATCTTGTGGCCTTCGATGTCCAGGACATTCTGGTCGCGCCACTCACGGACATCTGCAGACTGGATCATGTTCTTGCCTCCTCTGGGTACTTGGTTGCCGGTGCGGGAAGTCACCGCCGGTTCTCCGCATGAAGTCGCCGCAGGGCGCGGCGCAACTCCTTGTGCAGCGGCTCGGGGAACGCTTCGCCGTCGGCGGTGGCGACCAGAGCGGCAGACAGCTCGCGGAGTTTCACGTTGCTGTGCTGCGCTCTTTCCACCAGTGGACTTCTGGCCGTCCCGTTCGAACATGGAGCCAGGACCATCACCATGCCAATCGCCTGGTCAATCACCACCCGGACGGCCAGCGCCCGCAGTAACTGGTCATTGGCGGCACGTAGTTCGACGATGACCGGCTCTAGTGCCACGTCACCCCAGGCCACCTCTTCTGCCTGGCCTCTGGCCGTCTGGCCCATGAAGCCTGCCTCACTACGAAACGCTGGGTATCGGATGCCTGAGTCGGTTACCGGTGGTGCTGTTCGTCCCACCGGTCCTGGCGGTTCCAGCGCCCCTGGCGCCGGCGTCGGTAGCGGCGGGCCCAGCGGTTTTGGCGGTCCCGGTAGTCCCGATAGTCGCGGTACTCGAAATTGCCGCCCTGATCCCGGCTCCCCCCACCCCGGCCGTAGTGGACAACTCCGAAGATCAGCACGGCTGCGGCCGCCCACCACATGGGATTGAGAAATCCGAAGCCGAGCAGGGCCACGACAAGGATGGCGAACAAGACGATCACGGCGGGGCCTCCCGGGGCGGAACAGATCATCGCTGCCGGGGTCCCGGGCCTTGCTTCACAGCTTAGCCCTGTCCAGAGGTCGCGGATACGTTTCGACCCAGCCGCATAGCACCCAGCGCACCCGCCGCATATTCCGTGCACACGTGCCCACTTGACAGCTTGTCAGGAAATGAGGCGGCGATTAACGTCTGCCGTGCCGCCCCGGCCCCCGGCAGCATCGATTGGTTGCCGCGCCCCTCACAGGCGCCACTCGCGCACCGCAGACGGCACCGCCGCATCACGTACACTGCCGCCTTCGCCCTTGCCTCCCCCACAGCGACCACGGCAACGGCTCGATGCGCTCCACGCGGGCATCCCACCTCTGCCCACCTCACCGCACATGCCCCCAAGCAGGCGGTATTCATGTACGCGCTGGTCGCTCTCGTCCCCTTCATCCTGCTCGCCACCGTGATGAGCCTGTCCTGGTGGGAGGACCGCATCCTGCCGACGCCGGCCGACCCGACCGACCCTTCCCGCACGGCTCCGACAACCCCAGTGGGCCCGCACCCCACGCCTGACCCCACGCGGCTCAACGGCCGTTGACAGAAGTCATGAGCAGGCGTTGACTGGCGGCACGGCGTAGGACCGTGCCACTCCGGACCCTTCGGGTGCGGCATTTGACCTTCCCGCTTCGCCCGGACCCCGCGGATATCAGGAACCTCTCCGCGCGCTCTGGAGGCCCGGCGATGCTGTTCCGGACTCTTCTCCTTCTGCTCATCCTGGTGATCTTCGGGTTCGGCTTCACCATGCAGGTCCTCTGGTACGTCGCGGCGGTACTGCTGGCGGTCTGGCTCATCGCATTCGTCATGCGCGGCCGCAGCGGTGGCCTAAGTCGGTTCAGCCGCAGCCGCGGATAGCCCGGACCCCACCCGACAACGTCAGGCAAAGGACAGCCATGAGTACCGGAAACACGATCCGGAACAAAGTGCAGGCGTTCAAGGGCCGGATCACTCAGCGCGTCGGCCGCGGCACCCGCAACAAGCGGCTTGAGCGCGAGGGCAGGACCGACCGGATGTCCGGAAACCTCAAGCAGGCCGGCGACAAAGCCAAGAACGCCTTCCGACGCTGACCCCAAACACCCCGGGTGGCACACACGCCACGTGGACACCACCCGACCGGCGCCAACAGGGCACAACTCAATAGAGGTTGATGGGAAATGAAGCAGAGCACCGAACAGAGCACGAGGCGGAGAAGGCAGCCATGTTCATCATCGTGATCATCGCTGTGGTCGTCATCGCGGCGACCGTCCTCTTCTTCATCAAACGCACGCGGACTCCCGGCGGCGGCAAGCACGGACTGCAGAGCCGCTTCGGACCCGAGTACCAGCGCGCGATCACTGACCACGACGGTGACGTCAAAGCAGCCGAACGGGAACTCGGCGAGCGGGTGAAGCGGCACGGCTCGCTCCAGGAGCAGCCGCTGTCACCCGAGGAGCGCGAGTACTACGTGGCTCAGTGGGCCGACGTTCAGGAACAGTTCGTCACCTCGCCGCAGAAGGCGGTCGCTGAGGCCGACACGCTGTTGGCGCGGCTGGCCGCCGACCGGGGATACCCCGTCGGGGAGCAGTTCGAGGAGCGGATCGCCGCCCTCTCCGTCCACCACGCCCCCTACGTGCAGGGCTATCGCAGCATGCACATCGCGGCTCGCGGTCAGAGCGGCACCGAGGAGATGCGAGAGGCCATGGTCGAGGCCCGCAGACTCTTCGAAGCACTGGTCACCGCACAACCCACCCACAACGACCGGCACCATACCCAGTCCCCCGAAGACCACGGCCACCCGTCGTGGACACCCGGAAGGCGGCACGCCAAGGGAAGCGGCACATCATGAGGTACGACCAAGAACGCGCCCAGCAGCCTGCAACCGTGAGCCCGGAATCCGCGAAGCGGCGCACCCCACAGGCGCCTGGGGCCCAACCGGCCCGCGCACCGCACGAGTCCGGCATCAGCGCCGTCAATTCTGGTCAGACCCCGACGGAGATGCTGATCACGCAGGGCGACCGGGACAAGATGACCATGCGCCTCCAGCAGGCCCTGAGCCATTTCGTCGAGAACCCGCACCAGGCGGTCCAAGAGGCCGACAGCGTCTTCGAGGAAGCCGCCACCCACCTCACCAACGTGCTCACCGAACGACGCCACACCCTGCGCGCGAGCTGGCAGGACCCGGACACCGAAACACAGACCGAGGAACTACGCCTCGCGCTGCGCCAGTACCAGGAGACCACCGAGCGGCTGCTGCGCATCTGAACCAGGACGGGGCCAGTGGCACATCCTTTTCATGCGGGCCCAGCGCGGGCTGCGCGTGTCACGGCCCCTCGTCCACCGGCCGCACGGTCCAGCAGGTACCGCAGGAGGCCCCTGCCCGACCGGCGGCCGCGATGAGGAACTGCGGAGGGTTCGTCAGCGGATCCTCCGCCTCGATCCAAAGATCGTGGCCCGCCAGCCGCAGAGCGACACCATCCCCGTTCGGCACAGCGGTCCAGGTCGTATGCCCCGTACCGCTCGACAGCGTCGTCACGACCGCCCCGAACTCTGCGGCCGGCACCCCCAACAGCCTGCCGGTCGCCGCGTTCTTCAACTGCACTCCGGCCCCGAAGACATCCACACTCCAGCGCTCACGAGGGTCGCGAGCAGGAACGAGCAGCGCGGCAAAGCCGTCACCGACATCGACCGTCCCCAGCACCAGGCCCGCATCCGACTCCAGCGTCACGGTGCCAACCAGCACGACCATCGCCCCCCGGCTTCACCGAAACCTGTGACCGAACGCTGGCAGCCTCACACGCCTACGCCCGCGCCACAACCACACCGAGGCAGGTATCCCACTCACCCTGGCGGGATGGGTGCTACGCGGACTTCGAGGTTCCACAGTCAGCGCAGGGTGGCCATGCGGATCGTCGTCGGCACCGGCGCGGTACTTCCACGCCACGGCCTCGATCACCGTGCGGTGGCTGTGCCACCCGCGCCCCGTGCAGGCTGGCGTGAGAGCAGGTCCTTGATCCGCTTCCACGCTGTGTCGGTCACTGCGCACGCGTGATCAGTGTTGGGTGGGGCACTCGTCTGTCGGCGTAGCCACCGGAATCGCCTGTGGTTCGCCGCTCATCGGCAGGAAAAGACAGATGCTGGCATTCGTGGCGGCCGTGCTCTTCGTCATCGCCTTCGTCATCCACGCAACCGAGACGTCGACCGAGGCAGTCTTCAGCCCGACGAGTCTCATGCTCGTCGGGCTCGCCCTCCTCGCCCTGCACTCGGGCGGCCTGGGGTCCGGATGGTCCCCCCGCAGCCGCGGTCGCCGGCGCTGAGTGTTCTCGCTCTCCGACTGGACTGCCGAACGCGTGGCACGCCCGTCGCCGTCCGGCACACGTGCGGCGCCCGGTGATTCCGGGCCGCCGCACGTGTCGACTTGAGTGTGGTGTTACTGCACCCGACCCTCGACAGTCTCTGATGAGTTCTCTTCGGGCAGGTGCACGTCGTTGACGGAGATATTCACCTCGACGACTTCGAGGCCAGTCATTCGTTCCACCGCTCCGATCACGTTCTCGCGTATGTCCGCGGCGACCTCGGTGATGTTCACTCCATACTCCACGACCACTTCCAGGTCGATGGCGGTCTGCTTCTCGCCGACCTCAACCTTGACGCCGCGTCCCGCGCTGGAGCGTCCGCCGGGCACGCGATCGCGCATCGCGCCCACGGTGCGGCTGAATCCGCCTCCCAGTGCGTGGATTCCAGGCGCTTCGCGTGCGGCGATCCCGGCAATCTTCTCCACGACTCCATCCGCGATGGTCGTCTTGCCTCGGGTCGCCGCCAGCTCCCTCGCTCCGGTCTCCAGCGTCGTGCCGACGGCGGTGTGGGGGTCGTCGGGTCGGATCTTGTGCTGGGTCTGGCCGATCGGCTCCGTCACGCGAAGCCACCTCCTCGGAGTTCACGGACTTCCGTACGCAGACAGCCGTGGGTCACCACATTTCGCACCCGTCTCCAAGTTCCTTGTGGCACAACGGATATGCACACCAGATACCGCTGAACCCGGCTGATGACCAGCCCCTGAGAATGGGCAGCTTCCGGACACCTGCTCGGGCGGGATGGGGACTATCCTGAAGTACGGACGTCCTAGACCCCGGCGGACCTGTTGCTGCTCGACACAGATGGCTGCGGGGAGCGGACCACATCGTCCGGTCCCCCGGTGCATCCCTTGGAGGGGCTGAGCGACTCGTCCATGTGGACAGATTGTTGGACCGCCTGTTCGCCTACCTCCGCCGAATGTGTGCCTCTGCCAGGCGCATCCCGAGAGGAACCGGGAGTCCAATTCCTCTCCGTGGCTCTGCCCGGCGGATCTCTGGAGCTGAGGCGTCATGCCCTTACCGCAGTTGAACATCTACCGGCACGACAGAAGGACCCGGGCTCTGCTCACTCCGGCCGGTGAGATCGATCTTGAGACGGTGCCGCTGATGCGCGCGACGTTTGAGCGGTGCCTCCAGGACGGCGTGCGCATCACCGACGTCGATCTCACCCCTGTCACCTTCTGCGACTGCAGCGGCCTCAACACCTTTATCGAGGCGTTCCTGCACTCCAACGCGGCTGGGGGGACGCTACGGCTGCATTACCCGCCTCCCATGCCGGCACGGATGATCGCCCAAGCCGGTTGCGGCTACGCGCTCATGGGGCCACCTGCTGTTCCAGGACCAGCACCCCTCCAGGAACCCCCCTCCGCTGCCCCGGTTCCACTCCCCGTGACGTGTTTCGAGGCAGTGCGTCAGCTCACTCCCGCTGTCTCGGGCGGTGTGCTGTGACGGCCCGGCCCCGGCGGCAACAGCCACCGAAGCCCTCAGGCGACGAGTCGTCCGACATCGGCGGGGTGCGGCTGCGCCGGGTGAACCGCTGGCTGGTGGAAGACCTGCTGGAGGATCTGGCGGATCTGTACGTGGAGTCCTGCGAAAAGGAGCCGAGCGAGGACTACCGCAGTCGCAGTCGGCAGGACTTCCTGAAACGTCTGGCCGGTGACATCCGTCGACCGGGGTTCGCCATGGTGATCGCGGAGACGGACGGCTTGGTGGGATATGCCTACGGCTTCCCGGTGCGCAGCGACGGGTTCTGGTGGTTGGGGTTCGACGGCGAGTTGCCGCGCAGCATTGAGCAACTCACCGAGGCCGACCGGGTCTTCGCAATCACCAACATCCTGGTCCGCCCGCACCCTCAGGACCAGGCCCTGGCCTGCCGTCTGCAGGAGCGACTGTTGGGCGACCACCAGGCTTCACTGGGCGCCACCTTGGTGGATCAGGCCGATCATCCGGCCCTGTCTGCCTTCCGGGCCTGGGGGTGGCAGGACATCGGAGAGAGCTGGAAGCCGGCCGGCGCCACGGTCTTCCGTGTGTTGGTCCTCCCCCTCGGAGAGCGGACCAAGGCGAGGCTGGAAGGACTGGCCCATCACGCCTGGACTCGGTGGCCCGGATGATGCCCACCAGCCGGTCCTCCCGGATCCGCCTGCTGGTCGCCGAGCAGGCGGCCCTACGTGGTGCCCGGGTCGGGGTGATGGACGTCTGTACCGCGGCGGTGGCCGCGCTGCCGGTCGGTGGGGCCGGGGTGTCGGCGATGTCCCGGACCGGGGTGAGTCATCCTCTGTGCAGCACCGATGACATCTGTGAGCAGTTGGAAGAACTGCAGCTCATGCTGGGCGAAGGGCCGTGTGTGGATGCCTTCACACACGGTGCGGCCGTTCTGACGCCCGACCTGCGGATAGGTGCACTGGAGGACTGCTGGCCCGTTTTCGCCGACACGGCCTTGGAGACCGGGGCACGCGCTGTCTTCGCACTCCCGTTGCAGGTAGGGGCGATCAGCCCCGGGGTTCTGGACCTGTACGCCCAGGTCCCGGTCCGGTTGGACACCGAGGAGCTGGCCGACGCACTGGCCTTCGCCGATCTCGCGACATTGGTCCTGCTCGACGCCCGGATAGACGCGACGGGCGCACCGCCCAGCGACGGCGCAGCGAAGGGACGGAGCGAGGACCTGGACGGGTACCGGGCAGAGATCTCTCAGGCCACCGGCATGCTCACCGTCCAGCTCGGCGTCGGCATCGACGAAGCCTTCATGCGGCTGCGCGCCCACGCCTATGCCCACGGGCGTCGGCTCACCGTCGTGTCCGCCGACGTGGTCGCCCATCGGCTCCGCTTCTCCCCCGACACGGAGCCGCCCCGGAGCGACGACGACATATGACGCCCTCGACCGGGCCAGTGAACGCATAATGCGCCGCGCTTTCCTCCCCATTCGGGCGGGCTAGTCTCCATAGAGGATTTAGATGATGGATGAGCGACTCCTGGCCAAGACCTTCGTCGAGTTGGCAGACACGTTGGTCGCCGACTTCGACCTGATCGACTTCCTCCGCCTGCTGACCGACCGCTGTGTAGGGATGCTCGGCGCGAGCGCCGCCGGCGTGCTGCTCGCCGACCGCGACGGCGAACTGCGGGTGATGGCCGCCTCCGACGAACAGGTGCGCCTGCTGGAGCTCTTCCAGCTCCAGAACGACGAGGGCCCCTGCCTGGACTGCTACCGCACCGGGACGCCCGTGGCCGTCCCGGACCTGCGGACGGAGACCGCCCGCTGGCCCCGATTCACCGCCCGGGCCCAGCTTCACGGCTTCAGCGCGGTCCAGACCCTGCCCATGCGGCTGCGGGACGAGGTCGTCGGCGCACTGAACCTCTTCCGCGCCACCCCCGGCCCCTTCGATCCGCTGGGCACACCCATCGCCCAGGCCCTGGCCGACGTCGCCACCATCAGCCTCCTGCAACAGCGCACCACCCAACGCACCACGGTCCTCAATGAGCAATTGCAGACCGCGCTGAACAGCCGCGTACTGATCGAACAGGCCAAGGGAAAACTCGCCGAACGCCAGGGCATCGACATGGAACAGGCCTTCACCGCCCTGCGCAGCTACGCCCGCGCCCACAACCGCCGTCTCTCCGACGTGGCCCGCGCCTTCATCGACGACACCGAACCCCTCACTGATCTGATGTCCTGACCCCATGCCACAAAGAGTGACGGCCGCCCCTGGGACATCGCCAGCGCCCTCAGAAGACCGTTGTGGTCGACGCATCTTTCGCCGGGCTGCCCAGCAATGTCGCTCCGGGTACGGGCAGGGTCTCGGTGCCGGGAGCACCGGATCTGGGTCCGGCCCTCCTGAAGGAGCCGCGGCGGGCTGATCCCCACCGGCAGAGGTACCCGCCCGGCATGCGAACCCTCGAACCGCGTCCCGGCGAACGCACGAAGCTCGCTTCCTCGGCCACGAAAGGCCTGACCGGCAACCGCAGCGCACGCCGGGCCACCCTGCGCGGTACCGGCTCGCTGGCCCTTGCCTCCACCGCCATCCAGGCCACCACCAAGGCGCTCGGCAATCGCCGACCGCTCCGGCATCCGCCGAGCGGGGCAGCGACCTCTTACCGCACGGCCGGAGCCGCCGCCCTCGCAACGGCTGCCACCCTGGAGACACCCCGGCTGGGGGCCGCCGTCATTCCCCTCGCCGCGGGCATCGCCTTCTGCCGCCTCCGTTCCGGAGCACACACACCCGGCCGCGTCCTGGTGGACGCCTCGTTCGGCGTGGGGATCGCCGTGGCGACCTGCCGCTGGTGGCCGCTGTACCGCGACGAGCCCGCCGACAGCGCACGGCCCGTGGTCCCTGTTCCCGCTCTTCCGTCCGGCGAGGGTCTTGTCGTGGTCGCCTACAGCGACGCCGGTGGCGAAGCCCCGGCCGACATCGAACTACGCACTCTGCTACCTGTCCGCTCCCCAGTGATCCTGTGCCATCAGCGGACAGCAACGCAGTACCGATCCAGGACTATGCTGCGAAGCAGGCGCCCCAGACCCCGGCCGCGCACCGCCAATTGGACACGATGCCGTCCTGCGTGTCTTCCGGTCTTCTGAACCGAGGCGCCCCATGCACACCCCGCAGCACCCACACAAACCCGACAGCTCAGAGCCGTCCCCCATGGATGCCGTGCGTCTGCGCCGGCTGAACCGCTGGCAGGCCGAGGAACTACGAGAGGACCTCGCGGACCTATACGTGGAATCCTCCACAGTTGACTCCGGTGAGGAGTTCCACGGCCGACAGGAGTTCCTGCACCGCCTGGCGCACGACGTACAACAGCCAGGATTCGACATGCTGGTCGCCGAGGCGAAAACACTGACCGGCTGCGCGTACGGACTCCCCGTGGCGCGCGACGGCTCCTGGTGGCAAGGGTTTGACGGTCCTCTGCCCCAGAACCTCGAGCAACTCACCGCGTCCGGACACGTCTTCGCTATCACCGAAACCCTCGTCCATCCGCACGAGCAGGCCCGCGGACTCGCCCGCCGTCTGCAGGAACGGCTGCTCGCCGACCACCAGGCATCCCTCGGCGTCACCCTGACCGACCAAGCCGATCACCCGACGCTCGCCGCCTTCGAAGCCTGGGGCTGGCAGGAGATCGGACAGATCCGCCGGCGGCCACCTGCCCCGACAACGCTGCGCGTACTGGTCCTTCGACTCGGAGCGCGCACGACAGAGCACCCTGACGGTCTGGCTCACAATGCCCAGACCCAGCGGCCCGAGTAGCCCCGCATCCGGCAACCGCACGCGAAGCGTGCGGGGGTAGTGCAGGGCCCTTGTTTGGGATCCGCACGGCTGGCTACCCGAGCGGGGCGTCCGACGGTCGACCCGGGCGAAGGCACCGGAGAGTTGGGGACACAGCTCCTGGTGCCGCCCGCAGCACGCGCACGCCGTCACCGCCTGTCTCAAAAGCGCCTCAGCCCGCGGCGCGCCCGCTTACGTCTGCTCAGGGTTCGGCTCGGCCTGTGCCGTGGCGACCGGGGCCGCGGCCACGTCCCGGAGTCTGACGTTGCCATGCTGCGACACGTCCACCGGCAGGCCCCAGGCCCGCTCGCTGGAGCACGGCGCCAGGGCCATGATCATGCCGCGCGCCTGGTCAATCACCGCACGGCTCGACAGCGCCCTGCCCTCGACGCACAACTGCCGCTTGGCCCGCCGAGGCAAGGATGCTGAGGTGATCCCATCGGCCGTAGCACTCGTGTCGCCGCCGCCTGCCTCCCCCTCATAGGAAAGCGACAAACCGAGCACTACCGAGCCCGCACCTAACATCGGCGGCAAGAGTAATCGTCAAGACCTGTGGATCGAGATCTTTCAGAGGGTCTTCGTCATGAACGTACTGTTCGGGTCGGGTCGGTAGTCCGCGAACGGCTCGCACTGGACAAACCCGAACTTCCCATACAGCTTCCTGGCGGGCAGGAAGAACTCGGCTGCGCCGGTCTCCAGGCTCAGCCGAGTGAACCCCATAGCCTTGGCCTCGGTGATGATGTGCTCCAGCAGTTGGGATGCGATCCCGCTTCGCTTGTGCGTCGCCGTGGTGCGCATCGACTTCAGCTCCGCGTGCCCCACGTCGAGCTTCTTGATCGCACCGCAGCCCACTACGGTGTCACCGTCCACGATCGACCAGAACGTGACCTCGGGCTTGCGAAGCTCATCGAGATCGAGGGCGTGCTTGCTCTCCAGGGGCGTGATGGATCGCATCTGCTGGACGTGCTCGTTGAGGAACCTGGCGATCTCTGCCCCGGACAAGTCGTCCACCATGATCTTCATTTGCTCGCCCTTCTTAGCGGCTCTCGATGCCGCGGGTGCTGTGTCACGCCCCGGACTGCTGAGGTTCGGGATGTTCGATGAGCTTGCCATCCCCTCAGAAATCTACCGAGTGCCACGCGGAGCTTCTCGGAGGTGTGCAGGATGCCGCCCGTCTACGCATGTACGAGCGCTCGCTGAACTTCGCGGGCTGGAGCAGCTGATCGCTGTGGCACGGACGGGAAGCATCACGCACTGGCTCTTGTCGTCCGGTGGCAAGAGCACCCCTCAGGACGGCGCTCGCCGCGAACGGAATCGTCTCTGGACCGGGGCCGTCCGGCGCGTGAGACCGGTGGGGCTGTGGGAGCCTCGGCTCAGGACGGGGGCGGCTGATCCGTCGGGGCCGACAGGAGGCCCCACAGGATATTAAGGTCGCGCTGCTGCGTGCGCGCCTGCTTCGGCACCAACGGCCGCGGTGGAAGCCGACCGGTACGTCGATGCCTGCGCAGTAGGCGGGAGTTGACCCTGGTCGAGGTGCAGGCTGGGACCGAGGGCTCGGGGTCAGACCTGTTGCGGGACCGGGTCGGGCCTGTGGTTCGGTCCAGGATCGTGACCCGGCTCAGCGAGGTCGGCCGGGCTCGCAGGCGTGGGTAGGGCCGGTGCCGGCATCGCCGTGGCAGATGCGGATTCCCTGCTGAGGAAGGCACCCAGTTCTCCGATGGTGCTCATCAGCGGGGCGGGGAAGACAACGGTGGTGTTCTTGTCGACACCGATCTCCACGAGGCTTTGCAGGTTGCGGAGTTGGAGTGCCAGGGGGTGCGCCATCATGGTGTCCGAGGCGTCTCCGAGTGCCGCGGCGGCGAGCGATTCGCCTTCCGCGTTGATGATCTTCGCCCTCTTCTCCCGTTCCGCCTCGGCCTGCCTGGCCATCGCGCGCTTCATGCTGTCGGGCAGCTGGATGTCCTTGAGTTCGACCAGGGTGACCTCCACGCCGCACTCGGCGGTGGCGACGTCGAGGATCGCACGGATGTCGAGGTTGATGCGGTCGGTCTCCGACAGGGTCTCGTCCAGCGTGTGGCGGCCGACGACCTTGCGCAGGGTGGTCTGGGCGATCTGGTTGGTGGCGGCGTGGACGTTCTCGATGGCCACGACCGACTTCACCGCGTCCACGACGCGGAAGTACGCGACGGCCGATACATCGACGCTGACGTTGTCGCGGGTGATGATGCCCTGCGACTGAATCGGCATCGTGACGATGCGCAGCGACACCCGGTGCAGGACGTCGACGATCGGAACGATGGTGCGAAGACCGGGAGTTCGCGTTCCGGCCAGGCGTCCGAGCCGGAAGAGGACCCCTTCCTCGTACTGCTTGACAATCTTGAGGGCCATCGCGAGCCCCAGCAGGGCGAGCAGGCCGATGGCGACGATGAGAATGATCAGGAGCTGCATGTGCGCCTCTATTCGGCGGGGGCCGTGCAATCGAGCGGTCAACTGCACGTCCCAGGAAGGAAATGCGTCGGGTCAGCGCTGCCCGTATGTCCGGCGGATGCGGCGCCGTGGGCGCAGGCGCCCTCGGCCCCCGCCCACATGATCGCGGCGCTCGGGAGCGGAGCGCGACTCGAAGGGGCTCGGGAGCGGCCGTTCGGTGCTGCCGCGAACGCCTCGGCCAGTGGGCTGAGAGTGGCTGTAACGGTGCCGTGCGATCCTGTCGGCACGCTGGGCGGTAAGCCGCTGGATCACGTACGCCGCTCCAATGATCAGGATCATCAGGACACCGACGGTCAGGTACGTGTCCGTGGCGGTCACGTCCCTGCTCCCGGACGGCCGGCCAGGGCCATGGCGGCCGCAAGGGCCGAGGACGCGCTGCCCTCGTACTCCCACACCTCCTCCGGGTCTTGTAGCCGGCGGGCGGACAAGTCGCCGTGGCGGGCTTCCTCCGCGGCCAGCAGCGCGCTCGCGGTCAGCGGCGTCCCCGTGGGATCGCTCGCGGCGGCCATCAGCCGTGCGGCGGCCGCAGGACGGGTCTCCGGTGGGATCACCAGCAGGTCCCAGCGTCCGACACTGTAGGAGAGCAGCAGGAGCTTGTGCGGGTCGAGCTCCGGGGTGAACCAGCCGACCTTCACCACGTGCCCGTGGACGGGCACCTTGCGCGGGATCACGGGCCAGTGGGTTGGATTGACGGCGATGCGGGTGATGCGCCCCCAGTGCGGGTCCAGCACGTCGGTCAGATCGGGCAGTTCACGCAGCAGGTCGTGCGAGCGGGGCCACCACGCGCCATCCAGCAGTCCACGGAGGGCTTCCGGGGGTTTCAGCGAGAGGCGGGCGGCCAGTACGCCGGGGTCCGTGGGCGGCGGAGGGAGAAGGCTGATGGTCGCGGACATGGCGCGAACCCGTCTCCAGCCAGCTGTCCGAGGGCAGCTGGCTGGTGTATTTGCTCGCCGAGAACGACTAGGGCGCGATGGCCGGTGTACGACATGCTCTCGGTATCTGCAGGTTACTCCCCGGTCAGGCGCAACGGACCACGCGAGGCCACCGGTATGGGACAGCCGCGGCATCTGGTCGAGATGGCCGCGAAGAAGGCGGTGCGCCATGCGGCGGAGGATCCGGTCGAATAACTGCCGTGCATGCGTGCATCCAGCCTCATGGCGTAGCAAAGATGCGCGGCCGTTCACTCTTTCGAGGGCGGGCGACGGAGGAGGGTGGAGGCAGGGCGTACCGCCCGCGATGAGCTCCCCTCCACGGTCGGTGCTGCCCGACTGCGGGTGTCGGCGTTGGGAATGCGTCGGCGCCCGCAGGATACCGAGGATCTAGACGCGAACATGTGAACGATCCGGCTCCGCTTACCCGCGTCGACCTGCTGCACTTCCTGGCGCGTCCAAGGAACGGGAGCTCGTGCATCGAGCAGGGCCTCGACGGCAGGGCGGCGGCGTACGTGCACGTCGGCGGATGCCACATGGCGGGCAAGCGATCGAAGGGCATCACCCAGGACCAGGCGCGCCGAGCCCTGAATGAGGGGGTAGACGACTGCCCGCAATGCCGACCCGACGCGGAACTCGGCGTGCTTGAGGGGTAGCCAAGTTCCCGGTGCCTACCCGTGCTTGATCCACGGCCACTTCACTGCCACGGCGATAAAGGGAGCGAAGAACATGGCTGGCAGCCACAGCCAGGCGCTGAAGACCTCGGCGAGCCCTCTCCCCTCCAGGTCCTCTCGCCGTTCAAGAACAATCTCACCGATACCGGCTGTTCCATTGACCCTCATGGCCGAGATCCGCGCGCAGGACTTCGCGACGCCCGCACCGGTGAGGTAGCGCTCGACCGCCGCGGTGTACGACCGCAGGCGGGGCGGACAGAGGTACGACCCGAGCGCGCGGCGCCCGAAGTGCGCCGCCACTCCCGAGCTCGGTCACCGGTTCGATCATCACGCCGCCCCGCCCCTTGACACTGCCGCAGTAGATGCGTACACCTCGCCCGGAGGTCGGAAGCCCTCGCCGCTGGTCGTGGTGATCACCGTAGGGGCCCTGACGCGGTAGATCCGGCATGTACTGCGGCGGAGCCACCGGCTGTCACAACAACCGCGGAACTGAGCGTCATGTAGCGCTGTACGCCACCTGACCGTATCCACTGAGAGGGCTCCCGGCCCCGACCCTCAGCCCTTGCCGAAGTGCACCGCAGGGAAGGCGCCCGCTGCCCTGAGGGTTTTGGTGAAGCTGCCGGCCAGTTCGGTGAGGCGTGCGGTGGCGGCCGGGCCGAGGTGGTTGTACGGGGCGGCATCGAGGCGGTCGGTGAGCGCCTCGATCTCGCCGCGCAGGGCCGTGCCCTCCTGCGTGAGGTCGCCTGCCTCGTCCAGCAGGCCGCGCCCGCGCAACTGGCCCCGGGCGGTGTCCCATTGCTGTGCGGACCACCCGCGGGTCCGCATGAACAGCGCCGATGTCGGTGCCGTGCCGGTGGCGTTGTGCAGGACCAGCGCCTCGATGCCGGCCAAGCCGGCGATCGCCAGGGCGGCGAGGTGACCGTCACCCCGGTGTTCGCGCAGCAGTGTCGCGGCGTGCCACAGGGCCAGATGCGGTTCCTCGGGTATGGGGAGATCAGCGTTGGCGGCGTACAGCGGCCGCGCCTCCCGACGGCAGGCTTCGGTGGCGTGCAGCGCCAGTTCGGCCGCCTCGGTCATTTCCGTGGATGTGAGGGCTTCCTTGCCTAGCAGCCGCTGCAGCGTCCGGTCCGCGCCGCGCAGCCGTGCCGTGAGCACCTTCCGCGGTGTGGTGACGGTCCACGCAGCGGGGATGTACCGCCGTACGTGCTCGTGGTTGAAGTTGTAGAACGTCGCTGTGACGGTACCTGCGTCGACAGTGCCGAGAGGTGCGGCGCGGCCCGCGAGGTAGACCATGGGGCCGCGCTCAAGACCTAGTGCGGTGAGTTCTTCCTCCGGCTCCGGCGCGAAGTACATGGCCACGTGCAGGGGGCTGACGGCGTTGTGACAGCGGCGGCCTGTGCTCGCCTCGATGGACGTCATGCTGTGGCTCCGGTTTCGTCGTTGGGTTCGTGGTGGGGGCAGTCGGTCAGTCCGGCCACGGTCTGGGTGAGGTGCTGGGTCAGGACCTCGGCTGCGGTGTCGGCGTCGCGGGCGAGCGCGGCCTCCTCCAGTCGGCGATGTTCCAGGGCGCCGTCCCGGTCCGGGTTGCGGTGTGCCGACCAGCGGCGGGCCAGCTCGCTCGCGGTCCACAGCCGGTCGAAGGTCTCCAGCAGGACGGGGTTGGCGCACCCCTCAAGGAGGGTGCGGTGGAAGAGGCGGTGAGCTTCGGCCCATGTGCTGCTGTAGTGCTCGCCCTCCTCCGGCACGAAGGCCGGGGTGCGGGTCAGGCGGTGGTGGGCGGCCCGCACCCGGGCTTCCCAGTCGACGTCGCCGCGTTCGACGGACATGCGCAGCATGGCCGGTTCGATGGTCCGGCGGGCCTCTGCGATCTCCTGCCAGCGGCGGTCGGAGTAGGCGGGGACGGCGAAGCCGCGGTTGGGCAGCCGGTCGGCGAGGCCCTCGCCGACCACCCGCACGAGCGCTTCACGCACGACGGCCAGGCTCACGCCCTGCTCTTTCGCGAGGTCCTGGGGTTTGAGGGCGTCACCGGGGGCGTGGTCTCCGCGCATGATCGCGTCCCGCAGGTGTGTGTAGACCTGCTCGGAGAGCATCTGCTTCCCCGCCGGGGGTGAAGTGTGAGTCGTCTGGGTCATGCCTACACAATAGACGATCTGCGTGATAATCGATTATCAGTGTTATGGTCGATCTCGGTAGTGGGGGGAAGCGCGACCACGTCACCTCTTGGCGCCGCCACGGCGGAACCCCCGCCGACCGCATCACCACCACCCACAGCACACCTGAGAGGCACGACACCATGAGTTCCAACGACCCCTTTGCCCGTCTCCCCGAGGCGGCCTCTTTCACCGTTGCCAGCACCACCGTCACCGACGGCAGCCCCTGGTCGATCGAGCAGTACTCCGGCCTCTCCGGCGTCCCCGGCGGGAAGGACATCTCCCCGCAACTTTCTTGGAGCGGCGCCCCAGAAGGCACCAGAAGCTACGCCGTCACGGTCTACGACCCCGACGCCCCCACCGGGTCCGGGTTCTGGCACTGGGCGGTCGCCGACATCCCTGCCACCGTCACCGAGTTGCCCGAAGGCGCCGGCGACGACACCGGCTCAAGCCTGCCCGGGGGCGCGTACCAGCTGCCCAACGACGCCCGCGCGGCCCGTTTCATCGGCGCCGCCCCGCCGGCCGGACACGGGCCGCACCGCTACTTCACCGTGGTGCACGCCCTCGACGTCGAGTCCATAGGCGTCCCCGCCGACGCCACCCCGGCCGCTCTCGGCTTCACCATGGCCGGGCACATCCTCGGCCGCGCGGTCCTGACAGCCACCGCTGAGACTCTCGCCTGAAGAACAGCCATAAGGCCCGCGCCGAGCGCGACCGGGCCCTCCTGGCCCGGGGCACGGAACTGCTGGAGGAGTTCCTCCCCGGCCTGAGAGCCGAACTCCTCGCGCGCGGCTGCGCGGTGGCCGATGTCGCCGAGGCCACCCGCTTCTTGTTCCCCACCGGCTGGGCACCCCGCGAACACCGTGGGCTTCGATGTCCAGCTGGTGGGCCGGCCCTTCCCGGAGCAGCCACTGCGCGAGCGCGTCGCTACCCTCGATCCCCCGACACCAAGCTGGCTGCTCCTGCCCAGGAGACACCACATAAAGGGCACAGACCTTCCCCTGCAAAGCCAGCACCCCCGCCCGGCCGACGCAGCTGCGCAAAAGTCGGACTTTGCCACGGCCGCCGACAGTGGGCACGTGTGCGGCGTGGGCCGACAAAGTGCGTCGGCCACGACGGCGTCGGTACTGGTGAGCTCGCGTATTCAACGGTCGCGGGCCGCCGCACCCGATAGCTAGGGAGAGTGACATTTGCCCTTCTGTGGTGGGAGCATTAGCGACAGTTGGATACGCGACCTCACCACTACGGACCTCGGACCGGAGTCCGTGGTGCATGCGGGGCCCGCCGCTGCGGACATCGCCAGCCAACTCCCGCGCACCGCACAGGAATGAACTTGCGGATCAGGTTTCGTGTGGAGTGTTCTTGGCGAAGTACTTCCACCATGGGCTTATCGCCGGTTGCCGGTCATCCTGCTGTCGCTGTTTTCCGTGAGCCCCGAGGCGGGCGGTCCGTCCCTGTACTGGGCACGCGGGTCGATGCTGAGGCGAAGCGCACCGCGGGCGTGCTGGCCGGGTTGGCGACCCATGCCAGACCTGTCGAACGGTCCCTCGCGCTACGGCAGGCCGCGGCGGCTGCCGGTGAGTTGGTGGCCGCCCTGTCGTCCCTGGCTCCGGCCCTGGCCGGTGAGGGACTACCGGCTGAGTCGACCAGTCAGTCGTTCTTCCGGGTCCGTGAAAGGGAACTGTCGGATCAGCAGGCCGCCCTGCACGGCGTCCTGGTCGTCCACCGCGCTCTGGAAGACCTGTGTGAGGCTCCGCTGTCGGGCGCCGACCTGGCGCTGGAGGCGGCCGGGATGGGGCAGGCGGTGCTCGACCTCACCGGCGCAGCGCCGGACGCCGACCCTGACTCCATACCGTTGGTGGCCGTCCCCGAGGAGGCTGTGGCGGGGGTGTCGATGGAGAGTGTGTGGAGTGCTCGGTGGCTCATTGGTCACCAGGTCCATGTCCTGTTCAACATCTGCGCCGCGGTCGCCGTGGCCGACGCCACCCGCCATCTGCAGAACGGCGACGGTGATGCCGCGCTACCGCGGCTGGCAGATGCGACGGTGTACGTGCGGGGCTTCCCGGCGGCCATGACCCACGCCAGTACGGTCCCAGCCGATTACTACATGGCGGCGATACGCCAAACTATGGCGCCCCCGTCGGTGGACGTTCCGCTGAGCGGGCGCCAGCATCGCGGATACAAGCTGTTCCGGTCGGCGATGAAGGACCTACTGTCCGTGGTTCCCGACTCCTACGAGCAGTTGGCGGCCCGATCCCCGGAGCTGGCCGCGGCACGGGGCGCGCTCTTGGAAGCCGACATCGTGGACGGTGAACGGCACGTCACCCTCGCCTACTCGATGGTGCATCTGCATCGTTCCATCGCTCAGAGACCAGAAGGCCCCGACAACGCCGTCGCCGAACTACGGCACATGCGCCATCGCCGCGCAGCCCAGTACGCCTCCCTGATCCGATTCGGGGACCACTACATCGCCGACGCCGTGGCCGGCCTGCGCCACTCGTGAGTCCGCGTGCCCGCCGCCCACACCTCCGGCAGGAGACTCTGATGCCCGAGACGACGCCCGGCACCACCCAAATCTCAACCGACGCCGCCGACTGGGCACTTGACCCGGCCGATGCCGACGCGTGCGAGCGGCTGGCCCGCACCCTGTACGCCGGCGGGCACGACCAGGTCGACAATCCCGAGTGGGTGGCACGGGCCCGGGACGCCTGGGAGGAGCTTCCGTTCCCGCTGCGCCGTGGGGTGCGCCGGTTTCGAAGGCACTCCGGCCCCCATGGCACCTTGGTGATCGGCGGCCTTCCCGTCGACCAAGAGGCCCTGCCCGCGACACCGTCCGTACCCGGCTCAGTCCAGCGCCGGGCCACCGTCTCGGCCGCGGTGCTCACCATGGTGGCCTGCGGGCTCGGCGAGCCTCTCGCCTACCTGGCTGAGAAATCCGGCGCCCTCGTGCAGGACGTCGTGCCCGTGCCCGGCCAGGAGAGCTTCCACGGCAACGCCGGATCGGTGCCGCTGTCCTTCCACACCGAGAACGGCTTCCACCCCCACCCACCCGACTATGTGATCTTCCTGTGCCTGCGCGCCGACCACGACCGACACGCCGGCATGCGCGTCGCCGGCATCCGCCAAGCGCTGCCGCTCCTCACTCCAGACAGCCGCCAGGCCCTGTTCGCACCGGAGTTCATCACCGCACCACCCCCTTCCTTCGGCCCCGACGCCGCCACGAGTGAGCCAGACGTCAAGCCCCGAGGGGTGCTGTCGGGAGCAGTCGAGGACCCCGACATACGGATGGCCCAACTCGTCACCACCCCGCTCACCCCCCGGGCCACTACGGCACTGACCGACTTCGGCCACGCCTGCGAGGCGACCGCCCGCACCCTGTGCCTGACCCCCGGCGACCTGGTCATCATCGACAACCGCGTCACCGTCCACGGCCGCACCGCTTTCCACCCCCGCTACGACGGAGCAGACCGCTGGCTGCAACGCACCTACGTCACCACCGATCTGCGCCGCTCCCGCGACCACCGCCCCCACGACGGCCACATACTCGCCCGCTGACCAGCATCCAGTCCCACGGGCAGGTGTTCACGTACGCGGTGAACCCCTTCCCTGCGTTCTCCCGGCCTTCCACGGTCCTACGGGCCGGGTTCCGCGCCAGCTGCCGATGGGTGAACCCGTCAGCATCGCCGTGAAGATCACGGTTCGACGGGGCCTGCACATCCACATCGTCTATCTCGACGGCCTGAGCACCCGGCTCGTGGCCGACTGGCTGCGCGAACGCCGCACGTGCTGACCCCAGGCCACCAAGGCTCCTGCCCCGCCAACTGTGGACTGACCGCGTTCTCGACGAAGCCCGTGAGACGGCGGACCCGATCAGTCTCGTCCGGCTCTTCGGTATCCATCCCAGAGTTGCCGTGAAGTACGTGCACGCGGCGCATCCCGACAAGGTTCTGATTCGAATCCGTTGACGAGGCGAAGGGCGCCGTCGGTGTGCGGCGGTGGAGGGGTGCAGGGCGTGGCCCTGTCGAGGCCCGTGTCGTCAGGCGGCGGAGCCGGCCGTGAGCTGGTCCATGATGTCGGCCAGGTTGTAGTGGGCCGGATTCTCGATGATCTTCCCGTCCTTGAACGTGAACAGGTTGAACATGGAAAAACGTACGTGCGTTCCGCGCGGAGGGATGCCGTAGCAGTCGCCGCCCTGGTCTCCTTCGACCACGGCATAGGCGCCGGCCTTGTCTCCTTCGGCGACGGTGTCGAGGACCGTCAGGCGGTTGCCGGGGAAGGCGTCGAGGTGCTTCTTCTCCGCGTCGATGAACCCTGCAGTGCCGGGCCGGGGGCTGTCGATCTGGGGGTAGAAGACGAAGTCCGGGTGGAACATGCCGGTGAGCTGTCGTAGTCGCCCTGCTGAAGGGCCTGATAAAAGCGGTGCACGAGGTCGACATTGGTTCCGGTGGGCATGTGATCAGGTCCTTCTCTGTCGTTCGGGCACGGCGCAGGGACGCCGCGAGGGGTTGCTCCCGGGGTCGGGGCTCGGCGTGCGGGAAGCCCCGACCCGGGTACGAGGTCGCGGTTCCTTAAGTGGCGGTCCGGGCTCAGGCGCGCTGCGCCCAGTCCTGGTCCAGGCGGTCGGTCAGGCTCGCGGCGGCGAAGGCTGCCTCCAGCTCGTCGCGGCCCTCGGTGAAGTGGGCCCAGCTGTCATGGTGGACCGGGACGACACGGCGGGCGTCAAGAATCCGAGTGGCCTCGGCCGCCTGCGCACTGTCCAGGACGATCAGGTTGCCGTCGAAGAGCATGGGGAAGCGGGGTGCTCCGGCGAACAGGAGGGCGGTGTCGATCGGGGCGAAGCGTTCGGCGATCTCCCTGACCGCGTCGAGTGAGGCGTTGTCGCCGCTGACGTAGACCGTCGGGAGGCCCTCGCCGGTCAGGACGAAGCCGACGACCTGGCCGGCGAAGGGCTCGATCTCTGCACGCGCGCCGGGGCCGTGGATGGCGGGGACTCCGGTCACGGTGATGGTGCCGCCGCCCGGGCGCTCCAGCTCGATCGACTCCCAGTCGGCCAGGCCCTTGGCCTTCTCCCCGAGGCGGTCGCCGCCGCCGGGGGTGGTGAGGGTGAGGGGGACGTCGGCGAGCAGGGCGCGGCCGGAGGTGTCGAGGTTGTCGGCGTGCTCGTCGTGGGAGAGCATGACCACGTCGATGGGGCCGAGGTCGGCGGGTGTGGTGGTGGAAGGGGCGGTCTTGGTCAGGGTCGGGCCACCGGGCGCGGGGTAGTCGCCGGGGCCGTCGAAGGTCGGGTCGGTCAGGAAGCGCAAGCCGCCGTACTCGAACAGGGCGGTCGGGCCGCCGAACGTACGGACTGGGAACTGGTTGGCATTGAGCTGGGACATCACATCTCCGTTTCTCACGAAAAACACCTGCGGTTAACGTGATGCCAGGCTAGGCGGGTGTCACGGAAAAACGCAAGCGCTACCATGAGAGGCATGGATGACCTCCTGGCCACCGGCGTGGCACCGACCGCTCTGCCCCCGGCACCGGGTGCCGACCGGTACCGCTCCCTGGACTTCGCCGACACCGCCGCCACCCTGCCCGCCGGCCAGGGTTACGACCTGCTCGCCGCCCCGGAATCCGCCATGCGCTGGCTCGCCGCTCACGACCTGACCACCCCGGACGTGCAGCTGTACGAGGTGTGCGCCCAGCGGATGCGCACGCTGCGCGCACACATTCGCGCCCTGTTCGCCGCCCGCGTCGACACCACCACCCCACCCGAGGAATCCCTGCACGCCGTGAACGAGGCCCTGACCGCCGTGCCCACCGCACCTCTGCTCGCCTGGGACGGTGCCCAAGAGCTGCGCCGCGTCCAGGCCCACCCCACAGACCAGGCCGTCAACCACGCGCTCGCGACCCTCGCCGCCGACGCCGCCGACCTGCTCACCGGCCCCGACGCCGGCATCCTCGCTTCCTGTGGATCAGCCCCCTGCGACCGGTTCCTCCTGCGCACCCACGGTCGGCGCCACTGGTGCTCCACACGCTGCGGCGACCGTGTCCGCGCCGCCCGCGCCTACGCCCGGCGCAGCGGCGCCTCGGGCTGACGCATCGCCCCCGGGGCCCTCTTACTGACTGTCCGGCAGCAACGCGAAACACCTTCAGCTGGTCCTGGAGATGCTCGCCGGACCCCTGGACCGGCATCTACGGCCCCACTGGGCTGGGGGAACTGCCGTTCGCGTTCTTCGCCACGATGGCGGAAACCGAGCAGGAGAACATCCGCGAGTCGACGCTGGCGGGGCTCAACACCGCGGCCCGCAAGGGCAAGCACGGCGGTCGGCCGGCCGTCATCACCGACGACATGCTTCACACCGTGCTCCGCCGCCGCGCGGGCGGCGAGTCCGGCGAGCAGATCCAGCACGACCTGATCCTCCCCACCGGCAAACGCAAGAGATGCAACCCTTGTCGCCAGCATCGGCGTTTGCCCCCTCGCCGTAGCTGTACGAGAACAGGGCCTTCTCCACCCGATGCGGAGACCATGGACAGACGTGGGGTCCGCAGCAGCGCGGTGCCCCTGCATGTCGGCACGGCGAACCCGCTCCGAACTTCCTCCCAAGGTGATCCGGTGAGCGGGTTCGCAGTCTTAGTACTCCGAGAATCTGCGAACCCGCGTGCTTCGGGTGTGGGACTGCCTCATGGCCGACGGTGAGGATCTACGCGGGCACCCGTACACGGAGCGTCGGGCTGCCCGCCTCGAGGTGCTCGCCGGCGTGCCACCACCGATCCAGGCGACCGCAGCAACCGACGACACCGACGTGGCGCTCGCTTGGTACGCGCACCTGCCGGCTCAGGGCCTTGAGGGCGTCGTCCCGAAGTCGACGTCCAGCACGTACAGGCCTCCGAGAAACTGGCGGAAGATCCGGCATGCAGAAACGGTCGACGCCGAGGTGGTCGGCTACGTCGGGCCCGCCGGCCGACCGGCCGCGTCGCCGTGCGCCTGCCTGACGGGCGGCGTGTCCTCTCGCAGGCCCTTGCCGCGCCCATCGCGGCCGAGGTTGCGCGCCTGATCGCCGAGTCGGGTCCAGGCAGGCGGGCGCGGACCGATGACGGGGAGGTATACACGACCACCGCCGTCGAGCTCATCGTGGAGGTCGCCGCCGACACCACACGGCACGCAACCGTCGGCATCACCCGGATCCCCTGATCACGACGATAGATCAGCAACCTTCGCCTTCTTCGCCACGAAGCCGCTGCCCTGCCTCACCGTCTTGCGAAGCCGCTCAAGGGCCTCCGTGAACTTGCCCGGCTCCTCGACGAACCGCGCCCCATCCGGGCCGGCGGCCTGCTCGAAGTCCATGAACGCCCCCCGCAGCACGTCGATCCACTCCGCTAGAGCACGGCCGGGCTTGGCCATGTCCAGGTACTCGCTGAGCGTTTCGCGGCACCGTCGAGCTGACGCGAGGCAGTACTCGATCTCAATCGGCTCTCGCTCGCGGCCGTAGTCACGTAGCACTCGCCGCCCCCGCAGGAAGTTCATCACTAGCACTGCAACCTCGCGGTCCGAGCGCGTCCACTGTCCTGTGATCCCGAAGAAGGGTGTGGTGAAGCCCGTCGGTTGATAGCCCATCGTCGCGCCTGCTTTCGAGCTCTCTCCTCCAGGATGCGCTTCGCTCAGCGTCGACGCGCGACCAACGGGCACAGCGGGACGGTCAGTGCCGTGATCCATGATTGCCGTCACGGCGATCACGATGAAGAACTACGGGCTCACCTGGACCGACGCGAACGGCATGCCGCGCGCGTCCGTCTGCAGCTACGACAAGGGCAGCGCTGACGACCCGAAGAGGAAGCTCGAAGCTGGCGGGTGTACGAAGGCCGCATTGAGGAGATCAAGCCGCGGCAGCCGCTCGCCCCAAAGCCCTGACCGAGGACTGTAGAGCGTGGCAGAGTCTTCGCTCATGACCGCAGCAGACTTCGCATTCGCCGCAGCACCGGACGGGTGGCGGCTCGCCTTCAAGTGGCCAGACGTCAAGACCATCATGGTCGTGCCGATCGTGGGCTGGGCCACCCCCAACCGCAACCTGCGACGGACCGAGCACAGCCTCGCCGTCGAGCCGGTCGTCCTCTTCGACAACGTCGACGAACCGCTGGTCACCACCGTCGCCGACGCCCTGCACGACTGGACCGAGGGCGAGACTCTGCATCAGATCATGGCGCCAGGGTTCCCTGTACGGGACGTGCCTGACGGCTGGAAGGTCCAGGAGTACGGCGACTGACGCACATGCGCCCGCCATCACGGAAAGGCGGGCGCAAGGCTGGACAGTGGATTGGCTTGCCGGCCTCGGCCACGATCCGCACAGCACCCTCACGGAACTTCGCGTCGAACTTTCGCCTCTTGCCCGCCATGACCTTCAACTTCCCCTGCAGTCACGGTCTCTGCGCTACGAGGGGAAGGCCAAGTGAAGCTTGCTGGTAAACCCGCCGCACGAGTGGCCAACCCTCACCACCTGCACCGCGGCCGGCTCACTGCTTGCCGGTGAACTTCGGGTCCTTGGCCTGGTTGTAGATCTCCTTGCCCGCTGCGTCGTAGGCATGGACGTAGGGACTCGGGCCCATGTAGCGCGGGCCGGGTGGCGTGTCCGGGGAGAGGGCCGCCCCATAGACGAACGCGCCGCCCGCCATGCGAGCCGGGTACTCTTTCGGGTCGTCGCCGTAACTGATGGTGATCTTGGAGACGTCGGACGTGTAGTGCCCGGCGCCCAGCATGAGGTACTTACCCGTGCCGACGGGCTCGAGCATGGAGTCGAAGTACTCGACCACACGACCGGTCCCCCACAGGCGGTCGTTGATGAACGTCGGCGGGGAGTCCTGGCTGGTGCCCTTGTCGCCCTTCGACTGGCACTGCACGTACTGGTCTGCGGAGTTGACGGCGACGACCACGCCGTCCCAGTCCCGTGAGGCGACGGGCGTGCGGACCGCGATCACGGCATGGTACTGCGACGCCTCCGGCCCCAGACAAGCAGAAAGAATCTTGGTGACGGTTCCGGCGTCGATCGGGGTCGTCGTCGCGTCGGTGATGGCGAAGGCGGCCTCGGGCGACGTCCCACGGCGCGAAGACGGTACGGAACCGTCTCCCCCCGACGTGGCACCGTGCGACGCGCTCGGACTCGGTGCCGGAGTGGGCTTCACCGGGCTGCCGCCGCTGTGCGCGGGGTCGGCGGCACTCGGTCCGGCGTCCTCTGTCCCCCCGAGGACGACCACAGCCGCGACGCTCAATGCCGTCACTCCGGTGGCGACGCTGAGCGGTACTCCCCATCTGCGTCGCAGCGAAGCCCCGTTGTCCTGTGGACCGATCTTCATCAGTATTTCCTCTCGGGTCCGCCGGTGGTTCGGCAGATCACGATCGGAAGGAGCCGCCGGAATGCCCTGCGAGTCATTCATCGTGCGATCTCCTTCGTGGTGACGGGATTCTTCGAACTGAACGGCGCTGGAGCCGCGGCTCCGCCGAGGTCGGCCCCCAGCCTCTGCCGCGCCCGGTGCAACCGGGACTTCACGGTTCCGACGGCCACCTTCAACACCGCCGCAGCCGCCTGCTGGTCAAGGCCCGACCAGACGCAGAGCTCAAGGACCTCACGTTCGTGACGTGGCAGCCGGGCAAGCGCCCGGTGGATCTCCGACATACGGCGCTCGTCGTCGATCTGGACGGCGACGCTGTCCGCGTGGTCGCCCACCGACTCGTCATGCGAGACAAGCCGGTGCAACAACGCCTCGACCCGTCTCAGCCGCCGCCTGGTGTTCGACAACTGGCCATTGGCGATGCCCAGCAGCCACGGCAGAGCCGAGTCCCGGTCGAGTACCGTCTCCGATCGCCGTCGCCAGGCGTGCAAGAACACGCTCGACGTGAGGTCCTCGGCCTCGGACCAGTCGGCCGTCCGCCGGAACAGATGGTTGTAGACGGCCTTCCCATGACGGTCGAAGATCCGACCGAACGCCTCGCGATCGCCGTCGACGGCCCTCGCCCACAGCTCCCGGTCAGATATCCCGCCGACCGGCGTGGCGGGACCAGCGTCGTTCAGTTCCATGCCCTATCCGTGTCCGGCACCCCGCCGAAGGTTCCCACCAAGCCAAATCCGCTCCGAGAGACAGCTGTGACCTGCCGCGACGTCATGTCCTTGCCGGCGTGTCACTGCTTGTGCCTATGTGCATGCTCGCTGCCCACTGCAGGACGTTGCCGAGCAGGCGCGCGATATTAGCCTGCCCACCCACGCTCGGCGACGCCGACGTCACAACAGTGCGGTCAGGGTTTGCTGCTGGCCAGCTGGGCCGGAGTCGGATATTCGGTGTTCTGCCCGCCCCATGAGGACACAAGATGGGGCGCATGACTTTGACCACCCCCGTACTGCACACCGCGCGCCTGCGACTGCGGCCCTTCACCGACGCTGAAGCGGACCTTCTCTTCGCGCTGCATAGCAGCACCTACGTGATGCGCTACTGGGACTCCCCGCCGTGGACCGAACATGCCCGTGCCGAGCGTTTCATCGCAACGTGCCGAAAGATGGCGGACGAGGGCACCGGGGCGCGGGTGGCCATCGACCGTGCTTCTGACGGGGCCTTCGTCGGCTGGTGCGGTCTGACCGGATGGGACCCGGACTACCGCAGTGCGTCGTTGGGCTACGTCCTCGATGATGCGATGTGGGGCCACGGCTTCGCGACGGAGGCCGCGCACGCCGTGCTGGAGTGGGCATTCGACACGCTGGACCTGAATCGAGTTCAGGCCGAGGCCGATACGCGCAACGTGGCATCTGCCCGGGTCCTGGAGAAGATCGGTTTCGTGCGGGAAGGGACGTTGCGGGAAGACTGCGTGGTGAACGGCGAGGTATCCGACTCGTGGGTGTTCGGGTTGCTCAGGCGGGAGTGGCGGCCGTCGGCTGTGCCGATTCCAGCCCGTGAAGTGCAGCGTTAAGTCCGTTTCTGGTAGCGGCCTCGTCCGGGTTGGGTGAGAAAGCCTTGGCGTGTGAGGCGTCCGAGGCGGCTGCAGGTGATGTTGACGGTCGCCTCGTCGGTGGGCATGCCGAGGAGTTCGTGCGGCTCACGGGCTCTGAATGCCTGGCCGGGGTGCTACGAAACGGCCTAGTGCTGGATTCCTCAAACGACGTGCGTATATCGGCCTCGTAGCATGCGGGTTGGTGGTGCGAGTCTGCCCCAGACCCAGAATTTGGCACGGGAGTTGAGCTGGTCGGTCGCCAGGGTGGTGGCGTATTCGATGTCGCCCCGGTTGGCGAATGACTGGCCGCCGAGCGCGGCTTTGCGGAAGATGCGCCACCGGCCTTCCTGGAGGTTGAGCCAGCACGCGCCGACGGGGATGAAGGCGTGGTGGATGCGGGGTGGTCCTCGAGCCAGCTGCGGGTGGACAGGCTGTTGTGGCTGGACAGGTTGTCGGTGACGATCCAGATCCCCCCGTCCAGGTTGGCGTCCTCGAGCGGCTGCAGGAACTGCTGGTAGAACACGCTGTTGCGGGAGGACGCGGTCATGGTCAGGGCTTGGCCGTCGGCGGGTCGCAGGCCGCCGTAGACCCAGGTCTTCTCCGGTCCGCAGCTGTAGTCGAGTTCTGCTTTGATCCGGTGCCCGTCGGGTGACCAGGCTGGTGCGGGCGGCAAGGTCCGTGGGATCAGCGGCCCCAGCTCGTCGGCGCAGATCACCGTCGCGTCGCGGGGCGGGTGGGTGTGGAGGCCGATTTCTCTCCGCTTCGGTTGCCGGGCTTCCGATGCAGACTGCCATCAGCGCACCGGTGGCACCCTCCCGAGCTGCCCGATCGACCGGGACTAGTGCCGCATCAGGCAATGTTCGCCCTTCCGATGGCTACTCTGGCGATGTGGCCGATGAAGAGGACAGCGGGAGCGGCTCGATCCCACCCCCCTCGTGGGACCACCCGGTGGTGGCCACCGTCGCGCTGGAACTGGTCGGCCTCGCTGTCTCCGGGTTGGTCGCTCTGGTGGGGTGGCCGTTCGGGTGGCTGCCCGACACCGATCTCGTCGGCCTCGTGTCGGTCCTGATCGCTATCGGACCTGCGGCTGAGTTGTATCGCGGAGCGGGCCCGCCGCGTCGACTTGCTGCTGTCGCCGCTCTCCTTGTGCTGGCAACGGTGAGACTGCTCGTGGCTGCAGCAGTGAACTGGGCCTTTCCTGCGCTGGCTGATCCGGGCGTCGCTATCCTCGTCGGCTACCTTGTTGCGTTGCCCATCGGCGTGGCTGTGTTGGCTTGGTTCCTCACCAGGGCGAACGTTGCCTGATGCGGCACTAGCCTGCGACGAACGCCGTACTGGAGGTCCACCAGACACTCCCTAAGCCCCTGCAGGGACTGGAAACGGCCCCCCACGTGAACTCGGTTCCGGAGAAAATCGCGTCGCTGAAGGTGACCGTACTGCCGGAGAGCAGAGCCTCGTGAAAGTTGACCCTGCCGCCAGAGAACCGCACGCCGTCGAAGTTGACCGTGCCGCCAGCCAAGGCCGTTCCGCTGAAGTACACCGCACCGCCAGAGAACACCGCGCCACTGAAGTTCACCATCCGTCAGCGGGTGAGGACGTTCACGTGTACGCCAACACCCGGCCGACCGGGACGGGCCGCAGCCGCACGTCGAGGAGTTCCGGGAGGCACCCGGTCCTTTCCGCTGGCCGCGGCGCACGCCACGGACGGGGTGCGGTGGTCGGCAGCCGTGCATCGGCCGGCCCCATTGGAGTTCCGCATGCGGAGTCCGGGTGTTTCCTCCCGCACGGGCGGCGCGTATGCCCGCAAAGGGAGGATAGTGGGGGCCCAGGAGCACACTCCTCGGGTAGCAAGCCGTCGCTCGATGGCCCGGCGGCGCCCGACTCGTGGCCCGGGCGCAGCCAGGCTCACGTTCCAGGCTCCCCCGGGTGGGCTGGGGGCGGAAGGGGCGAGAGCATGCCGTACAGGAAGACCGCTGTGCTGGTGGGGTTGCTGTTCCTCTCATCGACGCTCACCTTCTCTGTTGGCAGCTCGCTCCTGGAGGACTATTTCTCCGGGACGGACTCCGCAGAGGGAGGGCTCCTCGCGGGCGTGCTGCTGGAGAGTTACACAGCTCTTGCGGTCGCCGGGATCGGCGTCGCACTGTTCCCCGTACTGAAGCCGCACGGAATGCGCCTCTCGGTCGCGTATCTGGCCCTCAGGTGCGCGGAAGGCGCTGCCATCATTGCGGTCGGGTGCTATCTCCTCGTGAGCAGGAACGAGTTGACGGATTACGAACTGCTGGTCTACGCGTTCTCCGGCGCCGGTGGTCTGGTCCTGTCGTGCCTCCTGCTGCGTTCCGGGCTCGTCGCACGGTGGCTTTCGGTACTCGGACTCGTGGGCTACGCCGTCCTGTTGGCGGGGGTGGTGAGCGACCTGCTGGGGCTCGTGGACATCAACTCCGGCGCGGGGACGGCGTTCTACGTTCCTGGTGGCCTGTTCGAAGCAGTGCTTCCGCTGCTGCTGATCTTCAAGGGATTCCGCCTCATCGTGCCGGCGCCCGGCACGAGCGATCGTGATGAGCGGCCGATGCCCAAAGGGGCCCGCGGATGACCCCGACCGGCGTGACCTCGCGGGCGGTCCGCGACGCCGCTCTAGTCGCGGGAACGGGAATCCTGGCCATGGCCCCTTTGGCGGTCTTCGCCAATTTCGGCGTGCTGGAGAACCTTGTCACCGAGGACGACGCGGCACGAACCGCCCAGGACATCCGCGGTTCCGAGGCACTGTTCCGCTTCGGCGCCGTCGCCCTGTTCCTGGTCGCTGTCCTGGACGTGGTGGTGGCCTGGGCACTGAGGGTCTTCTTCCAGCCGGCGCACGAAGGAATCGCGACGCTCGCGGCCTGGTTCAGGCTCGCCTACGCCGCAGTGCTCCTCGTCGCCGTCGCCCAACTCGTCGGGGCGTTGCCCCCGGCCAAGGGCGCCGAGTCCCTGGGGGCGTACAGCGCGGAGCAACTGGACGCCGAAGCACTCATGCGCGTCGATGCCTTCCACGACATCTGGGACGCCGGGCTCATCTTCTTCGGCGTCCACCTGCTGCTGCTGGGGCTGCTCGCCTTCAGGTCGGGCTACGTACCGCGGATGCTGGGCGTCCTGCTGGCCCTCGCGGGGCTCGGCTATCTCGTGGACAGCCTCGGCACCTTCCTCTCCTCCGGGTACTCGGCCGAAGCGTCCGTGTTCACCGGCGTAGGCGAACTCATCCTCATGATCTGGCTTCTGGCCAAAGGCCGGAACATCGGCTCACGGCTTCCGATACAGGCCGGGACAGCGCCCTGAGAAGGGATTCTGTACAGTCTTAGGACCCCTAAAACAACTCCCAATGGCCCTCGGAGACCACTTCGACGGCACCGTCGGTCACCTTGATAGCGGTCTGCTCGTCAATCGCATACGCCGGACCCGCGATCCTGGCCGCCCATCGAGCTGCCTCAGCCATGGTGTTCTCCGGACAAGCCGGTTGATCCAGGTGCGGAAAGATCGAGAAATCGACCAGGCCCAGCGTGCTGTCACCTCCGGTGGTCGGCTTCCAGCCCACGAAGTCCTGCCCGATGCGGGGGGTCATCACCATGCTCCCGGCGCTGATTCCCACGTAGACCGTGTGCGGCAGCGACGGCAGGAGGTCAGCGAGCCCGGATTCCCGCATCCAGTGGGCCAGGTACAGCGCGTCACCGCCGTTGACCAGCAGGGCGTCGGCTTCCCGGACCCAGGAGACCCAGCGCGCTTCGTCGATGCTGGGCAACGCGGTGAGCTCCAACACGCCCACCGACTTCCATCCCAGCCCCGTCATGGGGTAGATGGATCGTCCGCTGATGAATCGCCATGGCCCGCCCGGATCAGCGTTGGGGGCCCCGTACCCCGCAGTGGGGATACACAGGGCGCTGGACTCGGTGATCGGCTTACCCAGGAGGTCGACCAGCGCATCCTGGATGCTCGCGTTCGTGATACCGGAGTCGGTGAGGAGGAGCTTCATCATGTCCTTACCGAGGAACGCCGCTTGCGTCAACAACTAGCCCGTTCGCCTACGCGTCACAGCCACCACCATGTCATGGCTACATTCGGATGAATCCTCAGGCGCCCGCAAACCCTCACCGATCCCGGCTGCTCGTGACGTCCCTGGGCGCCTTCCCCTTCAGCTCCACGCTCGTGGTCATCGCCGCGGCGGCCCGTGCGCTCATGCTGCTCACCCCGGTCAGCCTGCACGTGGAGATCGGGAGCCTGCCCGGTCCGGAGCGGCGGCTGCGGCTGCGGCTGCGGCTGTTCACGGTCGACTCGGTACTCCCTCGGGCGGCTTTCGCCGCAGGCGGAGCGTCGGCAGCAGCGGCCGGCGTCTCGCCTGGGCGGCGGCCAGGATCTGGCGGAGCGCCCCCGCGAAGGTACTTCTTCGGGTCCCGCGATCGGCAGTACCTCTGTGCTGACAGCGACGCCGCGCTCGGCGACAAGGCGTCGCCAGGCCTCGGAAGCGTGGGAACGACCCCAAGTCGCCGCCAGTCGCGAGAGTTTGACGGTGTGGGGGCGCTGGCTTGATCTTGTCTCGGCGCCGATGAAAGAGTGTTCTTGTAGGTTGCATCCCGCACTTCCGCAGACAGGAATGTTTGTCATGAGCACTCTCGGGTTCGCCGGAAAGTCATCCGTCGCCCTCGCACTGGCCTGCGCGGCCACGCTGTTGATGCCGGCCACTCCGGCCGCCGCCTCGGACTGGGACCGGAACTGCTACAGCATCTCGGCCCCCTACAAGGGCATCAGTGAGATCATCGGCAAGGCTGGCAAGACCCGCAGCGGCTGCACGGACGCCACGATATCCCTGCAGCGTCACCGCTGGTACGGCTGGGAGGAGGTCGACTGGACCCCGCTCGAGAGCGGCACCAAGATGGCGTGGTGGACCTGCACGGGGTCTGGCACCTACACCTACAAGACGGTCGTGGGCGTCGACTCCAACCTCGCCTCCTACGAGAGCGCCGAACGTCGCTTGAGCTGCTGAGGGCGAGGCCCGGATTCGGTGAGAGGGTCGCCCACTACCACCGTCTTGCTGCCTGTGGTGAACGGCTGTTGAGCAGAACACCTCGACCCTCACCGCCCGGGCCAACCTCGCCGCCTCCTGCCGCAGGCAGGGCGCACGGCAGAGGCAATCACGCTCGAGGACGGGGAGACCCGCGCAGTATCGGGACTGACACGAAAATAGAGTCAGTCGTGCAGGTCAGCCGGCTGTGATGGGTTCGAAGCGGATGGTCAGTCCGAGGCTGTTGGCTTCTTTGAGCATGCGGCGCATGGCACGTTCGGGATTGCGTTTGGAGAAGTAGTCGGCGCCGAGTTCGTGGTAGGGAGCCTTGTCGTGCAGGACGTGCCAGATGGCGATGGCGAGCTTGTGCATGACGGCGACCAGGGCACGTCTGCCGCCCCGCCGGGCTGCGATACGGCGGTAGAAGACCGCCAGGTAAGAGTCTTTGTTCCTGATCGCCGTCATGGCAGCGGTTCCGAGCAGGCGTTTGAGGTTGCTGTTGCCGGGTCGGGTGCGGCCGGACTTGCTCACGCCGGCCGACTCGTTCTGCCCCGGGCAGACCCCGATCCACGAGGCCAACTGCTGGGCGGTAGCGAACTGGGCCATGTCCCCACCGGTCTCGGCAATGATGATCTCGGCTGCCAGGCGGCCGATCCCGGGCATCGTGTCGAGGTTGTCCAGGTCCGGCTGGTGAGCCGCGAGGAGTTCGGCGATCCGCACGTCGAATGCGGCGATCACGCTGTTCCAGCGGTCGATCTCGTCGAGGTAGTGCCGAACCATGAAAACGTGATGGTCGGTGAACTCGCCGTCCAACGCCTCAATCAAAGCCGGGATCTTGTTGCGGGCCTTGCCGTAAGTCAGGTCAGCCAGTTTCCCGGGATCCCGTTCGCCGGCGATGAGGGCTTCCAGGATCGCGCGGCCGCTGGCCCCGACGACGTTGCTCAGAACGGAGGACAGCTTCATGCCGGTGTCCTCGAGTTCCTTCTCCAGCCGTTGGGCTTCCCAGCCCGCGGCTCGCACCAGCTCAGTCCGACGGCGAGTCAGATCCCGCAGCTCACGAATCTCCCGCTGCGGCACGAAGGAGGCCCTCACCATTCCGGACGAGGCGGCCCGCGCCAGGAACGCCGCGTCGCTCGGGTCGGTTTTGCGTCCCCGAATGCCTTTCAGGTGAGCGGGGTTGACCAGCATCGTGTTCAGGTGTGGCTGCAGAGCGTAGTAGACGGTCCGCCAGTAATCTGAGGTCGCCTCCATGATCACGACCTCGACTCGCCGTTCTACCAGCCAAGCCCGCAGACGGCGGACTTCGGCGGTGGTGGTGCCGAACCGTTCGGTCTCAAGCAGCCAACTTCCCTGCCGATTCGGGCTCGGCGTGCGGGCGCACGCCAGCTGAAATCGCTTGCCCAGATCCACTCCCGCGGACCGCAGATGGATGACCTCGTCCTTCACACTCTGCTGCCGGGCCATGTCTCTCTCTCCCTCCCGTACCAGACACCGGAGACCAGTGGGTGTCCCGGAGGAGTCAAGGGAAGAGGTGGAATCTGACACGCGTGCTCCGGGCGGCCGACGGTCGTCCTGGCAACAATTCGTGGTCCCCTGATCGACCCCCATCGCCATCCTGTCCAACGAGCTCACCGGCATCGCAGTCCCATCGGCTGACCGGGACACCCGGCCCCATTTTCCTCTACTCGAGGTGATCAGCGCAGCGATCTCGCCCACCTGTCCAATCATCAACGGGTCTTCCCAGCTCTTCGTAGCCGGTGATCGGCGTTGCCCTGTGGTCAGTTGAGCAGGGCGCGCTGACGCAGGAGAGCGTGTGCTGCGTCCGTAGGTCTGGCGTTTGAGGAGCTTGATCTTGTTGTTGACGCCTTCGGTCCGGCCGTTGTGGTGGGGCAGGGTGAGGGCGGCGTTGACGGCGGCTCGGGCGAGTTCGAGGCCATGGGCGAAGGAGTGCAGGAAGGGCAGTTCGGCTGTGCGGGCTGGTGCTGTCTGCCTCCCGCTGTCCGATCTCCGGTCGCCGTTCTTCTGCCGCGCGTCGCCGTAGCGCAGGCACACCAATGCTTCAGCCGCGGCTTACGCGCCTGCGGCCCTACGCGCCCGGTGGGCAACTGCCTTGACACGGCTCTGGCAGGCCGGGGAGCACAACTGCTTGGCGCCGTTGCGCGAGGTGTCAACGTCCCGGCAAGCTCCGTCCGGGATGGTCGGCCCGCCGGTCGAGGTGCCGGTCCTGGTCGCGCTTGTGCATGTGTCGCCGGCCTGGCGGCGGAAGTTCCGCACCACCTGGCCCGCGCTGACAGCAGGCGCCGCCCGGAACCTGCACCCGTGATTTGCATGCGTACGGGCAGCGTGGCGTTTGGGACAAGTGGCGCGCCGACTGCGGATGCCGATCGGCCCCACCGCGGGCTCGGGCTGGGCCGACGCCCATTACCGGGGCGTGGCGATTTGAGCTGACCTGCGGCGGCTGAATTGGATGCCAACGAGTCTGCTGGTATTCCCGACCTTGACGCTACTGCTGCCCTCCGGGGTTCGGCCGTATCCGGGCACAGCGAATGGCTGAACTTCACGGCACCGCCGCGCGCCCGTTCCCCACGCAGGTGTACGGGCGTTGAAAGTGCTGCAATGCAACTTCGACAGGTTACCGATTCATCGACAGCGCCTCGTTTCACGTCGCCAAGCCGCAGAACGGTGCTCGGCCTCAGCGGTATGGTGCTGGCGACAGCAGCGCTGGGCATCCCAAAGGCCCTTGCCGCCGGCCGGGACAGCGCCCCGGACGCGCCGGGTGATCGCTTCGACCTGGCCGACTCCGGCACCCGCCTGATCCACGAGAAGACGCTGCACCACGCGACGGTGATGCAGTCCTTCGCCTTCGACGAGCTCCACGGGCACGTCTACGCGCTTTAGGTGATCCCCGGCGGGGTCCAGCTCCCGGGCGAATCGCGCACATACACCCATGCGCAGCGGCACAATGCCGGTGACCTTTGCCTGAACCGGCTGTCGATGCGCGGCAAGGTGATGGGCCGGATGTACCTCAAGGGCTTCGGCCACGGCACCGCGATCAGCGTGGACAGCTCCCGCAGCAGCGAGGGCGGAGCCGTCACGCTGTGGGTCGAGTGCGACGCCAACCCGGCCTCCGGGTACGGGCGTGCGATCGGCCGCTTCCCGTACGCCGAGAACACCGTGCTGCACAGCGCTGACCGCCGTGTGACCGTCTACCGCCCGCACCCCGGCTCGGCCGCAAACTGCGCCGCCCTTGACCTGAACAACCGCCGTCTGCTGCTGCGCTACGCGCTCCCCGAGCGCCGTCGCTACGCGCTCTACAACCTGGACACCTTCACTGCCGGGATCTTCACGCCGCTGATCGACTTCGCTCAGCCGGGCCTGGACCTCGGCCTGCCCTTTCAGGGCATGACACTGGACGGCGATTACGCGTACCAGTTGATGGGCTCCGGCCGCGCCGCCAACAGCCCCTCAGAGCCGGACAACACGGTGCTGCTGCACTGCATCGACCTGCGCACGGGGGCGGTAGTGCAGGAGCACAAGTCCCAGGCCGGCCACCGGCTCACGCACCGCGAGCCCGAAGGCCTTTCCGTGCTGCACGGGCCTCAGGCGAAGGAACCGCAGCTGTGCATGGGCTTCGCCTCGGGCCCGGTCGGCGGACGAAAGTTCTCCCTCTACGGCCTGCCCACCCTGTAGCAAACCCCTACGACACCACCGACAGCGACGACCCCGACATCGCCCGTAAGATCGCCGAACTTCACGAGCGCCGCTACGCGGCCGACCCGGTCCTCACCAAGCTGGTGGCCGACCTGCCCTCCTACAGCGGCAGCAGCGCACCGACTCCGCCCCGGTAGCCGACCGTTGAAGTCGACACGCCGCGCTGGATGGCGCGATCATGCCACCGTTGCAGGTGCCGACTGCAATCCCAGCTTCCTCACCAGGAAGAGCGACCTGCGGTCAGGCCCTGGACGTACCGCCGGTCCAGGGCATGCGCCCAGGCGTGCGTCCGACCTCGCGGAAGCACGGAACAGAAGTGGGTGTCCTGGGATGAGACAGGCGCAAGTCGGCCTCACCCCAGACACCACAACATCCCCCGCACCACGTCGGCTGCTGGTGCGTCAGTTCCCCGCTTCCCGGCCGAGCAGCTGGAGGGTCTGGCGGACGAGCCGAGGCCGGGCCGGCCGCCCACCGTCAGCGTCGCCAGGTGGAAACCGTCGTGGTCACCACGCTGGAACAGCTGCCCAAGAACGCCACCCACTGGTCGCGTCTGTCGAAGTCGACGGTGGGCCGGATCTGGCGGCAGTTCCAGCTCGAGCCGCACCTGGCGGGCACCTTCAAGCTCTCGACGGACCCGTTGTTCGTGGAGAAGGTCTACGACGTGGTGGGCCTGTATTTCAACCCGCCCGAGCGTGCGGTGGTGTGCTCGGTGGATGAGACAAGGAGATGCCCGCTCATCTGCAGGTCCACTTGATCGTGGACAACTACGGCACGCACAAGCTCCCGCCATCAAGTCATGGCCGGCCAAACACCCGCGGTTCAAGGCGCACTTCACCCCGACCGGCTCTTCCTGGATCAATCAGGTCGAGCGGTGGTTCGGCTACCTGGCCCACGAGATGATCCGCCGCGGAGCGCACAAGAAACAGGCCCGCGAAGCTGACATCCGGACCTGGTTCAAAGACTGGAACCAGGACCCCAAACCGTTCATCTGGACCAATTCGCCAAAGAAACCCTCGACTCCCTCACCCGCTTCTGCCTCCGGGTCTCAGGCGCAGGACACTAGCGGCCGACAGCCTTGCGCCGCCCGGCCCATCGGATGGATCAGGGCCGGTTGTACCACCCGCACTTGAGGGCGTTCGCATTGCTAAGACAGATCTTGACGGACGCCGCCCCGCCGGTCACATTGGCAGGAAGCCCGGTACTGAACTGGTATGTCACGTCGCACTGAGTGCTGCTGCTCCGGGAGCCGAGCTCGTTGCCAGAGGCGCCGTACGTGCTGAACCCCACCCTGTTGCAGCCGACGGCCCGGAGGTTTCCACTGACCCCGACCGACCGGTCGTACCAAGTCAGGGTGCCGCGGACGTAGCTGGCACCGAGCGTGACGTCGAAAGGGGTGCTCGGGTAGGGGGCGCTCTGCGCGCCGACGGCGGTGGGAGCTCCCAGCAAGGTGCCCGCGGTCAGCACGACGGAACCGAGAGCGGCGGCGAGATGAGTCTTCATGCGATCTCCAGGATGGGGACGACAGGGCCGGACACGCGGTGGCGTGCGGCATCAGCCGGGTGAAGCGGAACAGGGCGGCGGCCCCGGTTCGGCGAACTCGCGGCCTGTTGCGAAGCGACGATTCTCATCGATGTGATCAACGCACGGCAGTGGCCTGCCGGATGTGTCAGACCCGCAGGTCATGGTGGCCGCGATCAGGTCATCGGGGGCAGGGGCGACAGGGCCAGTGGGAGCTGCACGCCTGACGCTCTGGGTGGGCCGACCCGCGACCTCCCCGGACGGCACACCCAGAACACCAGCAACGTCCTGGACGACTGCCAGATCCGCCGCTGTCCCGGCTGGCACCGCCACCTGACGCTCAACTGGCAAACCATCACCAGAGAGACCGCAGCTGTACTAGTGCAGGCCGTCTATGCAGTAGCCGGCGCGGTAGCAGGTCTGTCCCTTGAGGTAGTTCTGGTTCTCGTCGGTCATGTAGACCCAGATGTTGTCGGACCCACCGACGACGTTCGCGTCAAGGGTGAAATCTGCCGGCCCGGATCGATTGCACCAGGTGCTGCTGCTCTTGAAGTCCAGTGAGGTGCTACCGGCGAACGCCCGCGCGTAGACGCGTCGGCAATTGCTGGCCTTGAACGCTGCGTCGATGCCGACCGACCGGTTGGACCAGCTGGCCGTGCCTTTGTAGTAGCTCGCCCCATACTCAATCGAGACGGTGGCGGAACCGGCGGCACTCGCGGGTGTCGCCGCGAAGGCCATCGTGGCAACCGACGCGGCTGCGGTCACGGCCACGCCGACCTTCCTCGTGCGGCTCTTCCCCTTCGCGGGATCCTTCAATCTCACCATGACAACCACTCCCAGGTTCTTCGGGTGACGGGTGCACAACCTCACCGTCGTGCGGAGGCGACCGCCTCAGGTCGGGCAGTGAACGTTGCTGCCGCTGTTCGGCAACACGACTCCACCACGCGGGGACCTCGCGACGGAAAGCATTCGAGCCCGTTCAAATCCAACGCGACCACTGCTAGCGTCGGGACGGTGCTCACCCTGCGTGTAGACGCCAATACCGTGTCCAGGACACGGCTGGCCCCCTCCCCCGCTTCGGAATCCATCGCGTGGCTGAAACTCACCGCCGCGTCGGGACGGCACCCGGTCTTCGGAGATCCTGGGCCACTGGCCCGCGCGTCACTTGCCCATCCGGACGTTGCCCTGCTCGCAGACCTGTTGCCGCAAAACGGCGACACCTACAGACCCGACCTGCTCACCCCGCAGCCAGGCACGGACACACAGCACCGCGACCTGATCGACGAGCAGATCGCGCACATCGAGGCCGCAGCGCAGGGCGACCTCGAAACCCAGGTCTTCACCCTCACCCGGACCCACTGGAACAGGCCGCTGCTGGCCACCACCCGCCGGATCGCGGAGTCGGGGCATATGCAGCGACGTCTCGCCAACGGTCTCGCCCGGTTCTGGCGCGATACCTTAGCCGAGGGCTGGCCCGCACTGCGCTCGATCATCCATCAGGACATCGCCCACCGCGCGACAGCCATCGCCACCCACGGCGTCGGCCGGACGCTTGAAACACTCCACCCCGACATGGCCTGGGCAGGCGACGCGATCACCCTCGCCAAGCCGTGGAATGCCGAAATCGATGTCACCGGCCGGGATTTGGTCCTCAGCCCCAGCGTGCTCAACTGGCCCGACGTCACCATCCAGGTCGATACCCCCGGTCAGTTCGTCTTCTACTACCCCGCCCAGCGGATCGGAGCCGACCGGGATCGCAGGTCCGGAAAGATCGCGCAAGTGGTCGGCAACGCCCGCGCCACCTTGCTGGCGGACCTCGAAACCGCCCGGTCCACCGCGGAACTGGCCGCCCGAACCGGATACACCCCGGGCACCGTCTCCTACCACCTCAGCGCCCTGCACCGCGCACGCCTCGTCACCAAGGTCAGAGACGGGCGCTACGTCTTGTACCAGCGGACCGCGCATGCGGCAGGTCTGCTGGAAGAGGCCCGCGGCTAGTGCGGTGACCGCGAACGTCAGCCGGGTCTGGTGTCATGCCGGTGATTGTGTCTGGTGTCGGGGTTTGAGGGCCTCACTCTCGGCGGTGCACGGTGTGGGAATCCTGGTCCGGTAGAAGGCGTCGACGTGCGCCACGTTCACCGTCAGGTCTTCGACCTGCCGTTTGCCGATCACCGGTCCGCAGCGGCGGGGGATCGCCTCGGTCGCGCGGTGTCGAAGGAGGCACGTACCGATTCCGGGACGGCCAGCCGCGCCAGCGAGTACGAGTGCCGCCACCTGGGCAGCGACAGGGCCGTATCGGCCGCGTCGATGTCGGCGACCATGGGGCTTCGCCATGCGCACCGGCGCACGACCACAGTTCCGAACAGCGTGGTCAGCCGGCGCTCCTGGCCCTGGTGGAGGCCGGTGCGGGCCAGGAGGTCGGGGCCGATCGTTTTGAGGGCGGCGACGGTGGGCGCGCAGGACGGTCGCAGGCGGATGAGCGGTCAACACTGCGTCGGATGAGGTCGGTTGACCGTGCCTTATGCTCCTGAGCATGCGAGATGACGAGGGATTGGGTCGCATCACCCTGGCGCAGGTGGCCCAGGAGGCGGGGGTCTCCATTTCGACTGTTTCGAAGGTCCTCAACGGGCGGCGCGACGTGGCGACTCCGACCCGCGTGAAGGTGGAGCGCATCCTGGACGAGAACGCCTACCGACGCACCACCCGGGCCGCTCGCGAGGCGCCGCTCATCGAGCTCGTCTTCCACGAGTTGGAGAGCGTGTGGGCACTGGAGCTCATCCGCGGGGTGGAGAAGGTGGCGAAGGCCAGCGGTGCGAGTGTGGTGCTCACCGAGAGTGGTACGCGGCATGCGCCGGGGCCCGAATGGATCGAGGGTGTGCTGCGGCGCAGGCCGCGCGGTGTGGTCCTGGTCTTCTCGAGTCTCCCCAGCGAGGTGAAGCAGCAGTTGCGGTCGCGCACCATCCCGTTCGTCGTCATCGACCCGGCCGGAGACCCCGACCCGGACGTGCCCTCGGTGGGCTCGGCGAACTGGAACGGCGGCCTGGCCGCCACGCGGCATCTGGTCCAGCTCGGCCACCGGCGCATCGGCATCATCACTGGCCCCGAGGACATGCTCTGCTCGCTGGCCCGGCTCGACGGGTACCGTTCGGCGCTCAGCATGGCCGGACTGCCGGCAGACCCCGAACTCGTCCGGTACGGCGACTTCCACGTCGAGGGCGGTCGTGAGCGGGCGGCCGAACTGCTCGGTCTGGACGATCCGCCGACCGCGATCTTCGCGGGCAGCGACCTTCAGGCCCTTGGGGTGCTGGAGGCGGCCCGGCTGCGGGACCTGCGTGTCCCGCACGATCTGTCCGTGGTCGGCTATGACGACGTGCCCTTGGCCCAGTGGTCGAGTCCCCCGCTCACGACGGTGCACCAACCCCTGCGACAGATGGCCGAGGGGGCGGCGCAGATGCTGATGCGCCTGCGGTCGGAGGAGCCAGTGGCGACCAGGGTGGAGCTGGCGACGAGTCTGGTCGTGCGCGAGAGCACGGCGGAGTGCCGACAAGGCCGATGACGGCCATGTCGTCCCGTTGCGGGCTGGTAGCAGCACAGCGCGTCTCGTGACTCTCCGAAAAACTTTCGCAGAGCCTATTGAGGTGATTACCCGTCACCTGGCCGAATCTCACCTCGGGGCGTCACATCTGTTTCTGTATAGCCCAGTTATGCCTGTGGCCTGGTGCGATGGTGCGCAGTGGAGGGTGATCGCGGGACTAAAGTTTCGCTCGCTTTGCCGAAACAGTTGACAGTGTGTAGGCCCGCCACCAACCTATCGACGTCGACACGCACCTCAATGGCTGTGCAGCCTCTCGCTGGCCCCACCAGGAGGAAGCATGAACATGAGCGACCAACCCCCCGTACCCCCGATGAGCCGCCGCGCTTTCGTCGGCACCGCCGGCGCCCTGGCACTCGGCGCCTCCGCGCTGACGCTGCCGGGTACCGCGTACGCGGACACGACCATCACGACCAACCAGACCGGCACCAACAACGGTTACTACTACTCGTTCTGGACCGACGCCCCCGGGACGGTCTCCATGACCCTGTCCTCCGGCGGCAGGTACAGCACCTCATGGCGCAACACCGGGAACTTCGTGGCCGGCAAGGGCTGGGCCAACGGCTCCCGCAGGACCGTGAACTACTCGGGCACCTTCTCCCCGTCCGGCAACGCCTATCTGACGCTCTACGGCTGGACGTCGAACCCGCTCGTCGAGTACTACATCGTCGACAACTGGGGCACCTACCGGCCCACCGGCACGTACAAGGGCACCGTCACCAGTGACGGCGGCACCTACGACATCTACCGGACGACCCGGTACAACGCCCCGTCCGTCGAGGGCACGCGCACCTTCGACCAGTACTGGAGCGTTCGGCAGGCGAAGCGCACGGGCGGAAGCATCACCAGCGGCAACCACTTCGACGCCTGGAGCCGCGCCGGGATGCCCTTGGGCAGCTTCAAGTACTACATGATCCTGGCGACCGAGGGCTATCAGAGCAGCGGCAGCTCCAACATCACGGTGTACTGAGCGAGTTGGGAAGCCCTTTTGGTGATGGTTGCGGCGGTCGCACCGCGAGCCCGCCCATGGACCGGCAGCGCGCGACCGCCGCAATCTCCAGGTGTCGCAACAGATTCCCGAGCTGGAGGACCCACTGATGAGAATGCGCACACCTCACTCGTTGCGTTCCCTGACAGCAGGGCTGGCCGTCGCCACCATGGCCGGCGCGTTCAGCCTCACCGTCAATAGCGCCGCCCCGGCGCAGGCTGCCGCCTGCACCGGTTACGTAGGCCTCACCTTCGACGACGGCCCGTCCGGCAGCACGTCGGCCCTGCTCGACGTGCTCAAGCGGAACGGGTTGCGCGCCACGATGTTCAACGAGGGGCAGTACGCCGCCGCCAACCCCTCCCAGGTCCGCGCGCAGGTCGCCGCCGGCATGTGGGTCGGCAACCACAGTTACACCCACCCTCACCTGACCGGGCTCAGCCAGTCACAGATCGACTCGGAGATCTCCCGCACCCAGCAGGCCATCGCCAACGGCGGAGGGGGCACACCCCGGCTGTTCCGTCCGCCGTACGGCGAGACCAATGCGACGGTGCAGTCCGTCGCGGCCAAGTACGGCCTGACCCAGATCATCTGGGACGTCGACTCACAGGACTGGAACGGCGCCAGTACCGATGCGATCGTGCAGGCCGCCGCTCGGCTCACCAACGGCCAGATCATCCTCATGCACGACTGGCCCGCCAACACGCGCGCCGCGATCCCGCGCATCGCGCAGGGGCTGGCGGCTCGCGGTCTGTGCACCGGCATGATCTCTGCGCGGACCGGCCGCGCAACGGCTCCGGCCTGACCGCCGCACGCCCGGCGCTGCGTCGCCAGGTGGCCGACATCGGCCTACTCGGCCTCGGGCCGCGCGTGGGCGGGGACGGCGGTGGGCCGCTCACCCGCACTCGTGACGGTGATGCTCCGCCCGGTGTCGGACGCGGTGAGCAGCGACTCCATGATTTCCAGTACGTGGTAGGCGAGGTGGCCGCTCGCGCGGTGCGGGGTGCCGGTGGCGAGGGAGCGGGCGAGATCCGCGATGCCGTAGCCGCGGCCGGCTCCCGCGTAGCCACCCCGTACGGGGACGTCCTCCCAGGGTCCGGCCCCGGCCCTGAACAGGCGCACCGGCCCGTCGAAGCCGTTGGGGTCGGGAACGGACAGGGAGCCGTCGGTGCCGTACACCTCGATGCGCGGCAGGACGCCGGCCCAGACGTCGAAGGACATCACCAGCGTGGTCAGCGCCCCGCACTCGTGCTCCAGGACGCCCGTGACGTGGGTGGCCACCTCCACCGGGAACGCGGTGCCGGCCCGCGGGCCGCTGGCGACGGTGCGCACCGGACGCGAGGTGGATGCCATGGCGACCACTCTGCGTACCGGACCGAGCAGCGTGACCAGGGCGGTGAGGTAGTAGGGACCCATGTCGAACAGGGGGCCGCCACCGGGCCGGTAGTAGAACTCCGGGGCGGGGTGCCAGAGTTCATGGCCCGGCGTGACCATGAAGGCGGTGGCGGCGACGGGCGTGCCGAGCTGCCCCGCGTCCAGGACGGCGCGGGCGGACTGCACCCCGGTACCCAGGACCGTGTCCGGAGCACAGCCCACGAGCACGCCCGCGCTGTCGGCCGCGGCCAGCACCGCCCGGGCCTCGGTGGTGGTCGCGGCCAGCGGCTTCTCGCCGTACACGTGCTTGCCCGCGGCGATCGCGGCATGGGCGACGTCGGCGTGCGCGGCGGGGACGGTCAGGTTGAGGACGAGGTCGACGTCCTCGGCCGCGTACAGCTCCTTCGGGGTGGTGGCACGAGCACCGGGGACCGTGGCCGCGACGGTGGAGGCGCGGGTCTCGTCCAGGTCGGCGACCGCGGTGACGGACAGGTTCGGCAGGGCCGCGAGCGTACGCAGATACGCCCCGCTGATCTGCCCGGCGCCGACCACCCCGATGTGCAGGGGTGAGCGGGCCGTCAACGCGTCGCCCATGCCATGCCCTTCCTTATCATCGCGTCGGTCTGGGGTACCTCCAGGTCGGCGAGGCTGTGTCCGAGGGTGGTGACGAAGACCCGGCCCTCGCCCCAGCGCCGCGTCCAGGTCACCGGTACCGGTGTGCCCAGGAGTTCAGGGTGGTCGGGGTCGTGCCCGTACAGGGAGGTTGCGAGCACCTCGATCGCCGGGTCGACGTGCAGGTAGTACTGCTCGGTGGTGACGGTGAAGGCATCGATGCCGTCCAGCACGGGGTGGTCCGTCTTGCCCGGCGCGGGGACCACCTCGAAGGTCATGAACTCCGCTGCGTGGTGGACAAACTGACCGCCGGTCATCAGGTGGTAGCGCGTCTGGGTGCGGAAGGCGTCGATGATGCCGCCGTGCCAGCCGGCCAGACCGGTGCCCGCGCGGACGGCCCGGCTCAGGCCTTCCGCCTGGGGGCCTGTGATCTCGCCCATGGTCCAGCACTGCACAACGAGATCGGTCGCGGTGAGCAGGTCCGCGTCGAGGTAACTGTCGAGGGTGTCGGAGACCGTCACCGCGTAGCCGTCCTCCTGGAGGGCGGTGACATGACGGTCCGTTGCGGCGACGGGGTCGTGCCCGTCCCAGCCGCCGCGGACCACCAGCGCCCGCTTGCAGGCCGTGGTGCGGGAAGGGGCCATGGGTCGTCCTCCGTGGGGGTGTCGGATGCGGCGGCGAGGAGGCCTGCGCCACGCAGGGGCTTGCATCACGCACGCGGGCAGAGGTCCTTGCACGGTCGAGGAATGGTGCGCCGAGAACTTCCCGGAAACTTCCGGCAACGTCGCCGCAACTTAAGGCCGCTCCCCACCCCTGTCAACGGGGCCGCCGCCTGCCTCGCGCCTGCCCCCGCTACGGCGAACCGGCCGGGACCGTCCCGGCCCGGGAGATCCACGCGCATCCGTACGACAGTCACGAACAGGGCGCCGTCGTGTCAGTGGGGCGCCAACTTGCCTGGCTGGTCGACATTCTGGAGGCCGGTCGCACAGAGGTCCAGGGCAGTGCGTGCAGCCGATCGTACGGACCGGGGGCTTGACCGGCGCGTGGTCGACGGCATGTCCTACGGTTTCCGGAAGGCATCCGGAGATTTTCGGATGACGAGTCGACGGAGGTGGGGAACGTGGCCGGGGAAGGCGCTCAGCGCAAGGCGACCACGCGGAGCCCGGACGGGCCGGCCAGGGTGACGATCGCCGAGATCGCACGGGAGGCCGGGGTCTCGGTCCCGACCGTCTCGCGGGTCGTGAACGGACGTTCCGACGTGTCACCGGCCACCCGCGCCCGGGTGGAGGAACTGTTGCGGCGGCACGGCTACCGGCGAAGGCCGCCCGCGCCCGGAGACCGTGCGGCCCTGCTCGATCTGGTCTTCAACGACCTGGACAGTCCTTGGGCCGTGGAGATCATCCGCGGTGTGGAGGAGGTCGCGCACGAGGCGGAGGTGGGCACGGTGGTCTCCGCGATCCATGACCGGGCGGGCGCGGCGCGGCAGTGGATGACCAATCTGCGGGCCCGCGCCTCCGATGGCGTGATCCTGGTGACGTCGGTCCTGGAGCCCGGGCTGCACGAGGAACTGCAGCGCCTGGGCGTCCCGTTGGTGGTGATCGACCCGGCAGGATCGCCCGCGACCGAGGCGCCGACGGTGGGCGCCACCAACTGGGCGGGCGGGATGGCGGCGACCGAGCACCTGCTCGGCCTGGGGCACCGGCGGATCGGGTTCATTGAGGGCCCGCCACGGCTGCTGTGCTCGCGGGCCAGGCTGGATGGTTACCGGGCCGCGCTCGACGTGGCGGGTGTGCGGGTCGACGACGAGCTGATCGTGCCCGGCGACTTCTACCACGCGTCCGGATTCACCGGCTGCAACCGGCTGTTGGACCTCGCCGAGCCGCCCACCGCCGTTTTCGCCTCCAGTGACCAGATGGCGCTGGGTGCCATCGAGGCGCTGCGCCGGCGCGGCCTGCGGGTGCCCGAGGACATGAGCGTGGTCGGTTTCGACGACCTGCCTGAGGTGCGCTGGAGCGCGCCGCCGCTGACCACGGTGCGCCAACCTTTGTCCGACATGGGCAAGTTGGCGGCCCGCGCCGTCCTCCATCTCGCGCGCTCGGTCGCACCGGCATCGCCGCGCATCGAGCTGGCGACGGAACTCGTGGTCAGGGCCAGTACGGCGGCCCCGCGCGACCGGTAGCCCGACAGGCACCCGAACCGGGGGTGTCAACGGCCTTTTTTGTTAAGGCCGTTGACACCCCCGCTCCGTGTCCGTAACTTCCGTGGCCATCTACCGATAGTTTTCGGATCACTTCCGGAAGGTGCGTCATGTCAGCCTCCGATTTCTCCCGCCGACGCTTCCTCGGCGCTGCCTCCGCCGCCGGTCTCGGGGCAGCCGCGCTGACCGCGTGCGGCGGCTCCGACTCCGGCGGCGGGAAGGACAGTTCGGGCCGGACCATCGTGGAATGGTGGAACATCCAGACCACTGAGCCGTCGAAGACCGTCTGGCCCGAGCGGGCGAAGGCGTTCGAGGCCGAGAACCCCGACGTGCGGATCAAGCTCGTCACGCTGGAGAACGACGCCTACAAGTCGAAGATGACGGCGCTGACCAGCTCCGGGAAACTTCCGGACATCTACCACACGTGGGGCGGCGGTGTTCTGCGGCAGCAGGTCGACGCGGGCCTCGTCGAGGACCTCACCTCGTCCATCGAGCCGTGGGCCGACACGCTCGTGCCCGCGTCGGTCAAGGCCTACCAGTTCGACAGCAAGACGTACGCGGTGCCCTTCGACATCGGCGCCGTGGGCTTCTGGTACAACAAGGCGCTCTTCAAGAAGGCCGGCATCAGCGCCCCGCCCACCACCTGGGACGACTACCTGGACACGGTCAGGAAGCTCAAGGCCGCGGGCATCACACCCATCGCCCTCGCGGGCAAGGAGAAATGGCCCGGCATGTACTTCTGGGCGTATCTGTCGATGCGGATCGCCGGGGTCGAGGGCATGCAGAAGGCCGCCGACGCCAAGGACTTCACCGGCGACGACTTCGTCAAGGCGGGCGAGCACCTCAAGGACCTGGTGGCGCTCAAGCCGTTCCAGAAGGGCTTCCTCGGCGATGCCTACTCCACCCCCACCGGAGAGGCCGCCGCCATGGGCAACGGAAAGGCGGGCATGGAGCTGATGGGCCAGTGGGCACCCGTCGTGCAGGCCGACGCGGGCAAGGGCATCGGCAAGGACCTCGGCTTCTTCGCCTTTCCCTCGGTGGCCGGCGGCAAGGGCGCGCTCACCGACGTGTTCGGCGGAGGCGGCGGCTACGCGGTCCGCAAGGGCGCGCCGAAGGCCGCCACGGACTTCCTGAAGTTCTTCATGACCGCCAAGTCCGACCGCATCCTCGTCTCCAAGGCCGACACGATCCCCGTCGTCAAGGACGCCACCAGCGCATTGACCGACCCCAACCTCACGGCGGTCTCCGACATGCTCGGCAAGTCCACCGGCTTCCAGCTCTACCTCGACCAGGCCTACCCACCGGCCGTCGGCCAGGAGGTCAACGACTCCGTCGCCGCCCTCATCGCCGGCTCCAAGTCCCCCGATCAGGTGACCCGGTCCATCACCCAGGTCGCCAAGAGCCAGTGACAGACGATGACTTCGACCTACGTAAAGGACGCACCCGCAGCCGTCGCCGAGCCGTCGCGGCCCGGCCCCACCAACCGGCGTCCGCTCGCCCGGCGCGTCACCGACTGGCTGACGGCCGTCTCCTTCACCCTGCCCGCCCTCATCCTGTTCGGCGCGCTCGTGCTCGCCCCGATCCTGTACGCCCTCTACGTCAGCCTCTTCAACTGGGGCGGATTCGGGTCCCCTTCAAACTACATAGGACTCGACAACTACAGCCGCCTCGCCAAGGACCCGGTCTTCCTCGGCGACCTGTGGCGCGGCCTGCTCCTCGTCGGCTTCTCGGTGCTCGTGCAACTGCCGTTCGCGCTCGCCATGGCGGTCCTGCTCAACCAGAAGCTGCGCGGCCGGGCCGTCTACCGGATGCTGTTCTTCGCCCCGTACGTCCTGTCCGAGGTGATCACCGGCGTCCTGTTCTCCATGATCTTCGCGCCGGACGCCGGGCTCGCCGACAAAGTGCTCGGCGCGGTCGGCCTCGACGGGCTCGGCGGGCTGTGGTTCGCCGACCAGTCGACGGTCATGCCGACCCTGTTCCTCGTGATGACCTGGAAGTACTTCGGCTTCCACATGATGCTCTACCTGGCAGGCCTGCAGGGCATCCCGGCCGAACTGCACGAGGCAGCCCGCATCGACGGGGCAAGCGCCTGGCAGCGCTTCCGCTACATCACCCTGCCCCTGCTCGGACCGACCGTCCGCATCAGCGCGTTCCTGTCCGTCATCGGCGCCATCCAGCTGTTCGACCTGGTGTGGGTGATCTCGCAGGGCGGCCCCGACCACGCCTCCGAGACGATGGCCATCACCTTGTTCCAGTTCGGGTTCAAGCGCTACGAGATCGGCTATGCCAGCGCGATCAGCATCGCGCTGTTCCTCATCAGCCTCGTCTTCGCCCTCGCCTACCAGCGCTTCGTGCTGCGTCGGGACACCGAAGGAGCCCTCACCAACATGCGAGCCACCCGATGACCGCGCCCGACGTGCCCGGGCGTCGCCGCTTCGGCAAGGCACCCCTGTACGTGATCGTGTGGCTGGTCGGCATCGGCATGGTGACACCGCTGCTGTACGCCCTCGTATCCGGCTTCAAGTCCACCGACCAGCTGTCGAGCAACCCCTTCGGCCTCCCCTCGCCCTGGGTGACCTCCAACTACACGGACATCCTTGCCTCGGGACCCTTCTGGCGGATGCTCGGCGCGTCCACCCTGGTCGCCATCGGGACGACCCTGCTGACGGTCGGAGCGGCGGCCCTCGCCGCGTTCTCCCTGGCCCGCTTCGCCTACCGCGGGCGGGAGGTGCTCTTCACGCTCTTCACGATGGGGCTGATGTTCCCCTTCGCCGTGGCGATCCTGCCGCTGTTCATCCTGCTGCGCACCTTTGGACTCCTGGACAACCCGTGGGGCGTGATCCTGCCGCAGGCCGCGTTCGGGCTGCCCATCACCATCGTCATCCTGCGCGGCTTCTTCCGGCAGATCCCCGGTGAACTGGAGGAGGCGGCCACCCTCGACGGGTGCTCCCCCTTCGGCTTCTTCTGGCGGATCCTGCTGCCGATGGCGCGCCCGGCACTCGGCACCGTCTCCGTCCTCGCCGTGGTGAGCAGCTGGAACAACTTCCTGCTGCCGCTGCTCGTGTTCAGCAACGAGACCTGGTGGACCATCCCCGTCGGCGTCCAGCAGTTCCAGGGGCAGTACGCCACCGACATCGCCCGCGTCTTCGCCTACCTCGTCCTGGCCATGGTGCCCGCGCTCGCCTTCTACGCCGTCGCCGAACGGCAGCTGGTCGGCGGCATCACAGTGGGCGCGACCAAGGGCTGACACCGCAACCAAGGGCTGACACCGCACCGCCGCACACCGCACCGCCAGGCCCCGCCACCACCGCCTGCACACATCGCACTTGAGGAGTTCCATGGTCAAGCCCTGGCAGGACACCACCCTGCCCGCCAAGGTCCGGGCGGCGGACCTGCTCGCCCGGATGACCACCGAGGAGAAGACTGCCCAGTTGTCCAGCGTGTGGCTGGGGGCCGACATCGACACCGACAGCGCCGCCGTCGCGCCGGGGCAGCACGCGTACGTCGCCGAGAGCGCGGTCCTGGACGCCCTGCTGCCGCACGGCCTCGGCCATCTGACCCGGCCCTTCGGCACCGTCCCGGTCGAGCCCGCGGTGGGCGCGGCACGCCTCGCGGACCTGCAGCGCCGGGTCCGTTCCGCGAACCGCTTCGGGCTGCCCGCGCTCGCCCACGAGGAGTGCCTGACCGGCTTCGCCGCCTGGCAGGCCACGATCTTCCCGACGCCGCTCGCCTGGGGCGCCACCTTCGACCCGGCCCTGATCACCGAGATGGCCGAATCCATCGGCACATCGATGCGCACGGTCGGCATCCACCAGGGCCTCGCCCCCGTCCTCGACGTCGTCCGCGACCCCCGCTGGGGCCGCACCGAGGAGTCCATCGGCGAGGACCCGTACCTGGTCGGCACCATCGGCAGCGCCTACGTGCGCGGCCTGGAGGCCGCAGGGATCGTCGCCACCCTCAAGCACTTCGCCGGGTACTCGGCCTCGCGCGGCGCCCGCAACCACGCGCCCGCCCCCATCGGACCCCGCGAACTCGCGGACGTCTTCCTGCCCCCGTTCGAGATGGCGCTGCGCGAGGGTGGCGCCCGCTCCGTGATGGCCTCCTACAACGACATCGACGGACTTCCCGGACACGCCCACACCGGCCTGCTCACCCACCTCCTGCGCGACACATGGCAGTTCACCGGCACCGTCGTCGCCGACTACTTCGGCATCGCGTTCCTGGAGTCCGCCCACCAGGTGGCCGCGACGGAGGGGGACGCCGCGCGGATCGCCCTCGCGGCCGGCGTCGACGTAGAACTGCCCGCCGCGCGCTGCCTGCCCGTGGCCGAACACCTTCCCGAAGACCTGATCGACCGCGCCGCGTTGCGCGTCCTCACGCAAAAGTGCGAGCTGGGCCTTCTCGACCAGGACTGGGAGCCGGTCATGGGATCTACGGGAATTACTGGAACCGCCGTAGACGCACAAGACGCGCTCATCGACCTGAACCCCCCTCAGATGCGGGACCTGGCGCGGGCTGTGGCGCAGGAGTCGGTCGTCCTGCTCGCCAACGACGCGGGGCTGCTGCCGCTGGCCGCCCACGGGCTGCGCATCGCCCTGGTCGGCCCCCTCGCCCACGAACAGGCCGCCATGCTCGGCTGCTACACGTTCCCGCGGCACGTCGGCGTCAACCACCCAGGACTCCCTGCGGGCGTCGACGTACCGACGCTCGCCGAGGCGCTCCGCGCCGAACTGCCCGGCGCGGTCTTCGTCGACGACCCGGCGCAGGCCGACGTCTGCCTCGCCGTGGTCGGCGACCGCTCGGGCCTCTTCGGGCGCGGCTCCTCCGGCGAGGGCTGCGACGTCGAGGACCTTGAACTGCCCTACGGGCAAGGCGCGCTGCTGGACACGGTGTTCGACACCGGGACACCGGCCATCGTCGTCGTCCTCAGCGGACGGCCCTACGCCCTCGGTCGCTGGGCCGATCGGGCCGCCGCCGTCGTCCAGGCCTTCTTCCCGGGGCAGGAGGGCGGCGCCGCCGTCGCCGGAGTCCTGTCGGGACGCGTCGAGCCCTCAGGGCGCCTTCCCGTCGGCGTGCCGCGCGGCCCCGGCGGCCAGCCCGCCCCCTATCTCGCGCCGCCGCTCGGCCGCCTAGGCGACGCCAGCAGCGTGGACCCCACCGCCCTCTACCCGTTCGGGCACGGCCTGTCCTACACCACGTTCACCTGGGACGCCCCACAGTGCGACACCCCCGAGCTGCCCACCGACGGCGATACCACCCTGCGCCTCACCGTCCACAACACCGGAGAGCGGCCCGGCACCGAGGTCGTCCAGCTCTACCTCCACGACCCGGTCGGCACTGTCGCACGCCCCGAGGTCCGGCTCGTCGGCTACGCCCGCGTCCCGCTCGAGGCCGGGGCGTCCGCCGAGGTCCACGCCACCTTCCCGGCGGACCTCGCCGCGTACACCGGAGCCGACGGCCGCCGCGTCGTGGAACCCGGCGCCCTTGAACTACGTGTCTCCGCGTCCAGCGAACGCGTCCACCACACCGTGCCGCTCACCCTGACGGGTGCGGAACGGGAGGTCGGGCACGAGCGGCGGATGCGGTGCGAGATACGCGTCAAGTAACGCGTGGAAACAGCACAGCGCACGATCAACCAACCCGCCTTCGCCACCCATGAGTTGAGGAGTAGCACCATGCGCACACTCACCTCCCGCACCCCTGCCCGTACCCGCGTCAGAGCCGCCGCCTTCGCATCGGCGACGGCCCTGCTGCTCGGCCTGGCCGGTGTACCCGACGCACACGCCTACGCCGACACACACCTCCAGAGCGACACACACGCCGACGCCGGTACCCGGCACCGCCCCGCCACGCTCGACAGCCTGGCCGAGCGCACCGGCCGCTACTACGGCTCCGCCGTCGACAACCCCGAACTCGCTGACACCTCGTACGCCGACCTGCTCGGCACCGAGTTCGGCAGCACCACACCCGGCAACGGCATGAAGTGGTACGCCACCGAACCCCAGCGAGGGGTCTTCGACTTCACGGCGGGCGACGAGATCGTCGCGTACGCGCGGGCCCACAAGCTGAAGGTCCGCGGCCACACCCTCGTATGGCACAGCCAGCTGCCGGGCTGGCTGGAGAACGGCACCTGGAGTGCCGACGAGCTGCGCGCCATCCTCAAGAAGCACATCACGACCGAGGTGCGGCACTACAAGGGCAAGGTCTTCGCCTGGGACGTCGCCAACGAGATCATGAACGAGGACGGCACGTACCGCGAGAACATCTTCTACAAGACCCTCGGCCCCGGTTACATCACCGACGCCCTGCGCTGGGCCCGCGCCGCCGACCCCGGCGTGAAGCTCTATCTCAACGACTACAACGTCGAGGGAATCGGCGCGAAGTCGGACGCGTACTACAAACTCATCAAGAAGCTCAAGGCCGACGGCGTGCCGATCGACGGATTCGGCATGCAGGCCCACCTCGCCCTGCAGTACGGCTTCCCGAATGACATGAAGGGCAACATCCAGCGCTTCGCCGACCTCGGCCTCGATGTCGCCATCACCGAGCTCGACATCCGCATGATCCTCCCGTCGGACGCGGCCAAACTGGCCCAGCAGGCCGACTGGTACGGGCAGGTGACCAAGGCTTGCCTCGACGTCCGCCGCTGCGTCGGCATCACGCTGTGGGGCTACTCCGACCGCCACTCGTGGATTCCGTCGGTCTTCGAGGGCCAGGGCGCGGCGCTGCCCTGGGACGAGAATCTCCGGCGCAAGCCCGCCTACGACGCGATCGCGAAGGTGCTCGCGGCGGCGAAGCGGGGGAAATGACGGTGACGGTGGCGCGCGGGCGAAGAGCGCACGTCGCCGTTCTCACCGTCCCACCGCCTCGTCGAGCTCGGGATGCCGACTTCCCGGTCGCAGGGCCTTCTTTCCGTCACTTGACGCGAAGTTGACCGAGAACTCTTGACACGTTCCGCCCACCGGCAACACCATGCCGCCCATACCCAAGGGCTTCGGACGCACTTGGGGGACGCTTCCGATTGGGAGCGCTCCCATGATTCTCCGAGCCCGACGGTCTGCGTCCCGGGCCCCGGAGCCACCGTCGCCCGGAGGCGTCGCACCTCGTACTTCCTCAGCGCGCCGCACGCACACGTTCAGATCGAAGCGCGTGCGGTGCGTCCCCCGTCAGGAAGAGGTTCCCCATGTTCAGATACAGGCGTGCCCTGCTCGCGCTGCTGCTCGCCTTCCCGCTCGCCCTGGCAGCCCCCGGACTCGCCCACGCCGACAGTCCGGTGGCGATGACCAGTGGTTTCTACGTCGACCCCCACTCCACCCCCGCGGCGTGGGCCGCCGCCAACCCGGGTGACGGCCGCGCCACCGCGATCAGGGACAACATCGCGGCCAAGCCGATGGCCCGCTGGTTCGGCAACTGGAGCGGCGCCATCGGCACGGCCACGGGTGCGTTCGTCGGCGCGGCCGATGCCGTGGACAAGCTGCCGCTCCTGGTCGCCTACAACATCCCCAACCGCGACATCTGCGGCGGACACTCAGGCGGCGGCGCGGGCTCGGCAGACGCGTACAAGACGTGGATCGCAGCCTTCGCCAGTGGCATCGGCAGCCGTCCGGCCGTCGTCATCCTGGAGCCGGACGCCCTGGGAGACACGAGCTGCATGACACCTGCGCAGATCGCCGAGCGCAACGCGCTGCTCAACAACGCCATCGACCAGTTCAACCAGAAGGCCCCCAACACCTGGGTCTACCTGGACGCCGGCAACCCGGCCTGGCTGGCGGCCGCCACCATGGCGCAGCACCTCGCCGACGCGGGAGTGCGCAAGGCCCACGGCTTCTCGCTGAACGTCTCGAACTACCTGACCACCGGTGAGAACAGCGCATACGGCAACGCGATCAACGCGAAGCTGAGCTCGTCCTACGGCTACACCAAGCCCTACGCCATCGACACCAGCCGCAACGGAAACGGCTCCAACGGCGCATGGTGCAACCCGGCAGGACGCAAGCTCGGCACCCCGACCCAACTCGGCGGCGGAGCCGAAATGCTGCTGTGGGTCAAAACACCCGGTGAATCCGACGGCAACTGCGGGGTGGGCGCCGGATCGGTGGCAGGCCAGTTCCTTCCCGAGGCCGCCTACAAGATGATCTACGGCTACTGACATCCCCGTCCGGGCTACCGCCCCTTGAGCTCCCGTGGCCGTGCCCGTCGGTGCACCCCGTCCTCGTCTCTCCCTCCCCCGGCCCGTTCCTGTCCCCCGCCCCGTTCCTGTCCCCGTCCGTCCCGACCAGGAGCACACATGAGATCCGGTATCCGGCCCATCAGACGCATGGCCCTGCTCGCCTCGGCCGCCCTGATTGCCTGCGCGGCGGCCCCGGCCGCACAGGCACAGGGAGCACCCGCCGAACAGGCACAACCGGTCGAACAGGCACAACAGAAGGTCATCAGCCCGACCACGCGCTTCTATGTTGACCCGCGCAGCAAGGCCGCCAAGCAGGCGATCACCGACCTCCGCAAGGGAGACCGGGCCAACGCCCTGAACATGGCCAAGCTGGCCAGCCAGCCGCAGGCCGAGTGGTTCACCGAAGGCACGCCCGCCCAGGTCAGAAGAGAGGTGCGCAAGCTCGTCCACGCCGCCGCGATCACCCGGCGTGTGCCGGTCCTCGTCGCGTACAACGTCCCCGGCCGCGACTGCAGCCTCTACTCCGGCGGTGGAGCCGCCTCCTCGGCCGCGTACCGTCAGTGGATCGACGCCTTCGCCGACGGCATCGGCGACCGTAAGGCCGCCGTCGTCCTGGAGCCCGACGGCCTTGCGGCCCTTCCCAAGGACTGCGCCGGCGACATCGACCCCACCGGCGAACTCACCGCCCACCGCATGGCGGACCTCGCCTACGCCGTGCGCACGCTGAAAAGCGAGCCGAACACCGCTGTATATCTCGACGCGGGCAACAGCCAGTGGAAGTCGGTCGGTGACATCACGCGGCGACTCCTGGACGCCGGCCTTGAGCAGAGCGACGGCTTTTCCCTCAACGTGTCCAATTACCAGCCCACCGACCAGACTTCGCGCTACGGAACCTGGATCGCGAAGTGCGCGTGGTACGCCACCAAGGGACCGGAGCCGGCTCGCGGCCCCGCCGACTCGTGCGCCAGTCAGTACTACTCCCCCGCCGCGCCCAACGACGGCGCCCCGGGCAACTCCGTCTCCCCCACCGACCCATCGACCTGGCACTGGACCGACGACTGGTTCGACCAGAACACGGGCGGCGCGTCCACCGATGAACTGGCGCGCTTCGTGGTGGACACCAGCCGCAACGGGCTGGGGGCCTGGACGCCGCCCCCGGGCAAGTACACCGGCGACCCGGAGACGTGGTGCAACCCACCCGGCCGCGGCATGGGCCCCCGCCCCACCGCCGATACCAAGGCCCCGCTCGTCGACGCCTACCTGTACGTGAAGACCATCGGCGAATCCGACGGCAGCTGCACACGCAACACCGGCGGCACCATCGACCCCGAGTACGGCATCGTCGACCCGGCCGCCGGCGTCTGGTGGCCCGAACAGGCCCACACCCTCGCCCGCAACGCCGTACCCGGTCTGGAATTCCCCCGGTGACTCCCGGCATCCCCCGAGCTTCGCCTTCCGCTGTCGACCGGGCGATTCTGTAGTTCCTCGCGGGAAAGAGCCGTAGTGGCGGACAGCCGTGAGGGAGCGCCGGTGGGCAGCGGGAAGGCCGTACGCAGTGGTGGGCCGACGTCGGTGAGGATCGCGCAGACAGCCAAGTTGGCGGGTGTATCCGTGCCCACGGTGTCCAAGGCGCTCGACGGCCGACCAGGGGTGCCGGGCGAGAGCCGGTCCCGGGTCGAGGAACTGATCAACGAGTACGGATACCGCAAGCCCTCGGACCACAAGCAGAAGTTCGTGGAGCTGATCTTCCGCGAGCTGGAGGACGAGCGACTCAAGGCCAAAGGTATTCCCTGCGTCGTCTTCGATCCGGTGGACGATGTTCCCGAAGGTGCTCCCTACATCGGCGCCACCAACTTAAACGGAGGTCAGTCCGCGACGCGCCACCGTGTGCTAGGTGAGGATGCGCACCATGGCGGCCGCCACCGACCCCAGATAGACGGAGGCCGTGGCAACAACCTCCTTCACCCGGAACAAACGGATGCGACCGTCCCGAACCACCGCGATCTCTCGCCGCTCGACGTTCCCTATCTCGAACCGTTCCAGTGAGTCCGCGCTCGCGCGCCCCCGCAGGTCAGCGAAGCAGCCCTGCAGTCGTGCGATCTCCCGCTCCCGGAAACCCCGCATCGCCCGCCGGATGAGAAGCAGTGGACCGACGAAGTATGTGGGAACGCCAAGCAGGAAGAGCAACAGCAGCGGGGTCGTCCAGCGGACCTGGTGCACCGAAAGGGAAAGGAAGAGCGAGCCAAACGCGACCAGGCTGATCAGAACGGACACGATGACCCCTTGGACGAGCGCCCGCGCGTCCTTCCAGCCGTGGAAACCATCGGCATCGGTCATGTCGAAGACGTAGTGAACGTCCTTCCGTATGGCGATGAAGAAGGACATCAGACAGGCGCCCATGAGGATGTGCTTGATCATCACGTACGAGACCGCCGCCGCGACCAGTCCATAGGTAAGGGGCCCGGCCAGCCCCCCGGCCTCTGGCGACGCCCACCAGGACTGGTAGGCCGCGGCGCTCCACGTACGTCGGGACGCGGTATCCCCGTCGGGCGCCAGCCAGGAGAACACCCCGCCCTGACGGAAGGCTCCCATGAGGAGCAGGGCGATCGCGGCGGAGAGCAGCGCCACGGCCCAGGAATGCCGACCGCACGCGGCGAATCTCCGGTTCGCCCGCAGGACGGCCAGACGGACGACGGTTCGGCTCTGCGGAGGAACCTGCAGCATGCCCTGAGCATGGAGGCCGGCGGCGAATTCGGCCGCACGCCGACAGTTGCCGAAGGCGAGGCGGAGAGTGACCGCCGCGATCACGACATTGATCAGCGAGGGGTAGTCCCTGACCAGTGGAACCGAGAAATCCGAGGTTCCCTTTCCCAGCCTCACCATTCGAAGAAGGTCCGCTTGCGCGACCTCCAAGATTTCCGGATGCATCAGATTCCCGGCCAGTGCAGTACTGGCGATCAGCGGCAGGAACAGAAGCAGTAGCGCGGGCCGGAGATGACGGGCGTGAAACCACCGGAACAGGGGTTCGACGTCGTAGGACCTGACATGCAGCTCGTCCGAGGTGATGTCACCGTCGGGCATGAGCGGGTCGAGAGCTCGGCGCTTGAGAAACGCGGGCCACACCAGTGGACAGAACATTTCCCCTCCCCCGTCCGCCACCGCATTCCTCGATTCGAGGACCACGGGCCACAGCGCCAGAAAGCGCAAGGGGCAAGCCTAGCGGGAAAGCTGGGAAACGCATCCGGGCAACCCGAAATACGCCTACGTTCCGGACAGTTGCACCCTGACTCCTACTCGGACGTTTCTCGATACCTCTCGACCAATTTCGAATCAATGCGCGAATCCCCGCGGCCACAGGCCCTTGGCCCGTAAAGCCGGTGGGCCATCCGGCGTGGATGCGCGATGCGTGCCCTGCTTCTGGGGCTGCCCATAGCAGCACTTCAGCAGGTCTCGGAACCCGAGCAGGCCGGATCATCCGATACGTGACAATCCCGAGACAACCACGGCGCACACCTCGGCATACCGGGAGCCGGCCAAAAGCGCCGTACGACGCGGCACGGACCCCGCAGACAGCTGCAATGTCTCCGGGCCCACTGCGGGAGAACGCCTTGTCATCGGGACACACCGGCTGGCTGCGTACGCAACTACCGGAGTCGTTGACAAACGACACCCGAACTCAGGCTCTGGTCCACTCTGTGGATGCCTTTGGTGATGTTCAGTTGGGCAGGGTTCGGCAAAGGCAGTGGGAGCGGCCCTCCGGACGAGGCGGGTGTGGTGGAGGATCGCCGGGTGGGAGGTATCCGCTCAGTCTGATGATGTTTGTTCCAGCGGCAGTGAGAACCCGACTCAGAAGGCCGCTCCCGTGTATGCGGTCACGTCCTCCACCGTCGCGTTGCCGCCGCAGATCACCAGGCCGAGCCGAGTCGACTCACCGGTCTTGGCCAGGATGCGGCGGGCCGCCGGGAGCAGACAGCCCGCCGCCGGCTCCGCCCATACCCGGGCGTGCTCGGCCAGCTCGAGCACGCCCGCGTACGCCTCCGCCTCGGGCACGACGAGCACCTCGTCGACCAGGTCACGCACCATCGTGTACGTCAGTGGGGACACCGTGGGCGCACTCAGCGTGCTGATGCGTGAGTCCACATCCACCTGGACCGGCCCACCACATGCCAACGCCCTGGACATCGCCTCGGCGCCGGTCGTCTCCACGCCCCACACGCGCACCCCCGGCCGCCGTGCCCGCAGTGCCGCCGCCACACCAGCGATCAGACCACCACCACCGATGGAGACCAGAACGTCCGTCAATTCCCCCGCGTCGGCGGCGAGTTCGAGCCCCACTGTGCCCTGCCCCGCAATGACCACCGGATCGGAGAACGGGTGCAGCAGCGTGAGCCCCTCCCCCTCCAGCCGGTCCATCATCGCGAAGGCCTCGGCCATGGTGGCGGTCAGCCGTACATCGGCTCCGGCGGCCCGGGCAGCCCGCACCGAGCGTGCCGGTGCGGTGCGCGGCATCACCACGGTGGCGCGCACACCCAGCGCGGCCGACATCTCCGCCACGGCGACACCATGGTTGCCGCCGGACACCGCGACCACGCCGGCCGCGCGTTGCTCACCGGTCATCGCCAGCAGCTTGGCGACCGCTCCCCGAGCCTTGAACGAACCCGTGCGCTGCAGCAGCTCGAGCTTGACCGTGACCGGTACCCCCAGCAACGCGGTCAACCCCGGGCTGGGCAACGTGGGGGTGCGCACCACATGCCCGGCTATCCGCGCTGCCGCGCTCTCCACATCCTCAACACCGACCATGGCGCCCCTCCGGGATCTCTCACACGCCGTATCCCTCTGCACACTACGCGGGCGACCGGTCCCTGTGACCATGAACATCGGGTACGGGAATGCGTGATCCGATTGCGCCCGATCGGGCAACAGGTGGGTGTGCACAGGAGAATACGCTCGCGGCCGGAGGCCGCCTGACTACGGCGTGTCCTGTCGATCCGACTGGCTGAGTAAAACCAGGTGCGGCCGGTCGCCGCGACGGTGTGAGATGCGGGACATGACGATCGTTTTGAACGAGCCGGGTGCTGACGGGTTGACCGGGGCCGTGGGTGCCCTCCGGGAATGGCAGGACGACCGTACGCCGCTGCAACTCCATCCGGGAGACCTCGGCTGGGCCTGGGCGCTGGGTGCAGAGAAGCTGGCCTCGGAGGTCCGCACCTGGAGCGTGGACGGGCGGATCGTTGCCGTCGGATTCCTGGACGGCCCTGATGTGCTGCGCCTGACGACCGCGCCGGATCTGCGACAGGACGGTGAGCTGGCGCGCCAGCTGCTGGCGGACCTCGATGATCCGGAGCGCGGGGTCCTGCCGCCCGGGAAGGTCGGCCTCGAACTCCCCAACGGCGCCCTGCTCCGCGAGGTCCTCCTGGAGGCGGGCTGGATTCTGGACGAGGCGTGGACGCCGCTGCGCCGCGACCTCGCCGAGCCGGTGAAGGACTCCGGCCTGCGCATCGAGGTGACCGGTCCCGAAACGGCGGGGGTGCGGACCGCAGTGCACCGCTCGGCCTTCGGCGGCCAGAAGTTCACCGAGGAGGTCTGGCACGTCCTCGCGGCCGGGCCGGTCTACGCCGACGCCCGCTGTCTGATCGGCTACGACGACCAGGACAACGCGGTGGCCGCGGCGACGGTCTGGTCGGCCGGGCCCGGCAAGCCCGGTCTGCTGGAGCCGATGGGCGTGCACGCCGACCATCGCGGTCACGGCTACGGGACGGCGATCAGCGTCGCCGCTGCGGCGGCGCTGCGTGAAATGGGTGCGTCAAGCGCACTCGTCAGCGCAGAGAGCTCGAACACTGCCGCCGTCGCCACCTACAAGGCAGCTGGATACCAGCCGTCGTCCGAACGGCTGGACGTCAGCCGAGCCGCCTGAAAATGAACAGGCGGCGGTGCCGGGCAGGCCGCGTCGCTGACCCTGGCTGGGCCCGAACGCCCTTTGAGGACGTGGGGTAGGTCGGGGTTCGATGATGGTCGGATGATGCGTCGTGGTGAATTGACCGATGCGGCCTGGCGCGGATCATGCCGCTGTTGCCGCGCTCCAACGGGCGTCGTGGGCGGTGGCGGGATCACCGCCAGGTCATCGACGGGCTCTTGTGGAAGGTACGCACGGCTGCGCCGTGGCGGGATCTGCCGGAGCGGTATGGGCCGTGGAAGATCTGCCATGAGCGGCTGTGCCGGTGGACGGCGGATGCGACCTGGGATCGGGATCCTTCCGCAGATCCAGGCGCACGATGACGCGGTCGGGGCGATCGAGTGACGGTGTCGGTCGACTCCACTATCGCCCGGGCCCGTCAGCATGCGGCAGGGGCCCGGAAAAGAAGGGGGGCTGCAGCGCATTCTCAGGTGCAGCGTCCGCTGGGCCGGAGGGCCGGTCAGTGACCATGCGCCAACGTCCAGACCGGCACGGAGTCCAATCGCCTGGCCCTCACCAAAGCTCAGGCCGAGCCGGCTGACGCCGGTTGAAGCACCGTTCAGAACACGTTGATCGCAGCGGGTGCCCGCTCCACGCGTGTCAACGCTCGCAACAACGCTGCCTGGCCATGCCGTCGGGCGGAAAGCTCAGCCAACAGCGCAACCACGGGAGCGAAAGCAGTACGGGGAAGCTCTGCCACCCGGCCACCCACACTGACTGCCAAGTCATCTATGTGCACAGCCAGTTCCACCATCCGCGTCACGAGGAAGTCATCGAGAGTCAGCGCCCACCCCGTCTGCGGCAGGAAGACGACGCGGTCCCCGCGCAGTTGCGCGAGACCAGTTCGCTGCTCGTCGAGTGCGGCACGGGCACGCTCCCGCAACGGCTGCACCCCCTCGGACGAAATGCCCTCACCCTGCGCACGGATGCCAGAGTTGGCCTCCCCGTCAAGCGGAGCGTCGATCCACACGGCACGTGCGTAGTGGTCCAGCAAAGAGATCGGATCGCGCTCAGACTCAGGTTCATGAAGCACGGGAGCCACGCTGAAGATCTGGTAGATGAGGTGACCTGCCAGACCACCGACAGTCCACTCCGCCAACGCGCTGGGCTTCCCCCACAAGGCGGCCACTTCCGGCGTGTCCAGCAAAGCCACGGCCTGCGCCGCGGTCTCCAAGTAAGCGTTCTTCAGACTCACGAGCCCCCCCATGATCCGGTGCCCCCAGATGACGCAGTGCCGCTGGGAGCCGCAGCCCTATGCCGTACGGCAATCAGCACAACCATAGTTGACCGGCCCTTGCGGGCAGGAGAGCCGGCTCCCGCCCTGCCGGAGGGCCGCATGTGAAGGGGATGCGGTCGGCTGCGTCGTGCCTGTCGGCGCGGCCGGCGAGCACGGCCACCTGCGATCGTCTGCTACGGGGCCAGGAGCGGGACAGTGATGGTGAGGTGGCCCTCACGGCCTGGTCGAGGGGCGCCCAGGGCGTTCATACGCGTGGCCAGGTGCCCCATCACCCTGCTGGTCAGTGACTCGTCCGGGGCGGCCGTGCCGTCGGGAGGCAGCCGGGTTTCCGCATCGCCCGCAGGGTTGCTGCCGAAATACCGGGCTGTGTCCATGTTGGCGGTCCAGCAAGCGAGCGAGACGTCGGCCTGTCCGGATGAGGCCGGGCAGAGACGCACGTGCGCGTACATGGTGAAGCCGTCTCCGCCGAAGCTCACCGTCGTGGAGCGCTCCTGGCCGTCGGTGCACTGGTGCGTCAACTCGTGCACGGCCGACTCCACGACGGCTCGCGCCATCGGCTCTGTGTAGACCATCTGATCCCCCCTCAGGCACTGAAGTGACCCGGGCGGGCTCCCTCAACGACCACGCATACCAGAGCAGCGGGCGGGTGCATCCAGTGCCGGTGACACCGGCCCATCCGGCGGCCGGGCATTCTGCGAGCGCGCGGAGCCACCGGGTTGCGGCCCGGGCGCAGGGAGTCGGTGGCGCAGGAGACGTCCGGCCCAACTCCCTGCGCCTGATCCGCCGCATCATCTGCTGAGCGGCATCCACGAGGGCTTCGCCTCGGCCTACTCCACGATGCCCGGGGGTGTCGGTGGCGGCTGGATCATGATGGTGTCGGAGCTGACGACGATCCTCGACGAGGTGTGCCCCGCTTCTTGGCGGGCTCGGTCCGGGACAGCGCCGGGGCGAGCCAGCGGCTGAGGAACGTGCGGAGTTGGTCTTCGTCGTGCGGCGGTTCGCTCGGGTGCTGCAGCAGCGACGCCAGAAGGCGCATGATGATCTCGGCGAGCCCTTGGAGCTCTTCCTCTTCGATGCCGACGGCGGCCCAGTCGACAGGAAAGCGCTGCAGCATCTTGGCGCCGTAGGCGATGGTGTCCTGGGTGGTGGTGCCGCGGCCGAAAGCGGTGGTGTCTTTGAGCTGCAGCAGCAGGCTCAGGCGGGGCTCGGCAGGGATGGTCCGTATACAGAAAACCATGCCTTCGACCACGGCTTCGGCCGGGTCGGTGATGCCGTGCAGGTGCGCGATCATCAGGTCGACGAACGACTCGGCGCCCTGGGCCGCCACTTCGCCGATGATGTCGCTGATACGACCGAAGTGACGGTAAACGGTCTGGCGGGTGACGCCGAGCTCGCCGGCGACGTCGGACAGGGTGGTTTTCGTGACGCCGTGCCGGTCGATGCAGCGGGCGGTCGCGTCAACGATGCGCTGTCGGGCCTCCGCGTCCGATGCGGGAGGCCTGCCTCCCCAGCCGTGGTGCCCCATCACCCTAGGATCGCACAGGCTCCTCGGTTCTTCGGGAAGTGGTCGCGCGGAGTACGGCCGCGATGAGCCCGGCCGCGGCGATGGTGCACAGCACGGTGTACCAGAGGCTGCCGATCGGAGTGCCCTCCTCGGTGATGCCGTCGGCCGCCGCCAAGTAGGCCGGCAAGGCGATCAGCCACAGAGCGATGTGGACGCCGAGGTACAGCACCGGATAGATCCGCGCGAACTGCGGTGAGGTAAGCGGAGGTTGACCGGCCCGCGGCGCGCGCCAGGCGTCCGCGAGGAGACTGAGGCCCACCATCCACACCAGGGCCAGTTCGGTGGTGAGGATGGCCTGTTGTATGCCGAGCTGATCCCCGCCGCGAAAGAGATTGCTCGGCACGCCCGCGATCGCCATCGCCAAGGGGGTAAGGGCACCGGCCGCGACGGTGCGCAGGCTGATCTGCCGGCCGGTCAGCGGGCCCCGTCCTGGCTTCGCGCCGGTCAGCAGGACGATGAGGTAGGTCATCGCGCCGAATGACACTGAGGCGAACAGGAACATGCTGTTCATCGGGACCGAGGCGAGGGCAGGAGCGTTGATCATCTCGTTGCCGGGGTTCCAGGCCCACCACTTCAGCTGGGGCCCGACCTGATCGAAGATCTCGTAGAACGCCTGGCAGGTGAACGCGACCGCCAGGGACCCGGCCAGCGGCCCGCGCCGCGTGAAGACGCCGAGGGCGCGGATCATCTCGTAGGCGAGTTGGGACAGCGCCGGATAGAACGCCACGATGTAGAGAGGCAGCCGGTCGTACATGAACTGCACGGTGAACACGTTGTGGGAGAAGATGAGCCCGACGTGCTCCTGCAGGCCGAACCAGCTCGGGAAGTAGAGCGGCGGCTCGATCACCGCCAGGTAGACGATCGAGGCGAACCACAGCGAGATGTTGATCGGGTCGCCGTCGCGGCGCCACCGCCGCCACGCATGGACGAGGGCGAACACCGCGCCGCCGATGATGAGCAGCTCGAGGAACGGCATGGTGGCGTTCTCGAGGCCGAACGGGTTGCGGAAGTCCACGATGGGGTCGGCGTTGTGACAGGAGTGGCCAAGCCTCTCGGCCAGGCGCTCGGCCGCTGCGTCGCAGGAGTAACCCATTGCCAGCTCCTCGGGTCAGTGGTCGACGAGTCCGGTCGCGGCGGACGGCTCGGTGCCGGTCCGGGTGCGGTTGCTGTAGTCGGTGCCGGGCGGGTCCTGCTGATCGTCGAACCCGCCGGGCACGACCGTGCGCCCGAGGCGCTGACGCACCTTGTGGCGCACGATGCCGAACCAGAACCGCGGGTCGGTGGCCATCTCCTTTAGTGACTTGTCGAGGTTGAAGACCTGGGCGAACGTCCGCTCGACGTACGCGTCCTCGCGGCTCGCGGCGGTGATGGCGTTGAAGACCGGCCAGCTGAACCGCGCAGCCAGCCTGCGGCGCCAGGCGGAGACGACCTCACTCCCGGTCGCGAAGTCATAGGCCTGGTCACGGGCCATCGCGAGCATCCACGGCACGTCGAGGGACTTCTTCTGCCGGGCCAGGAACTCGCGGAAGAAGGCGACATCGAGGGCGTCACGGCTCTGCAGCAAGTCGGCGAGAATGAGGGCGGAACGGGCTGCCGAGCTCATTCCCTGGGCGTAGAAGGGGTTGAACGCGCAGATCGAGTCACCGACGCAGACCAGCCCGAGCGGGGGCTGTTCGAGCAGGTCGAAGCGGCGCCACTTGTTGCCGGTCGAACGGGTGAGGTGCACTTCGGAGGTCGGAGTGCAGGCACGCGTCGCGGCGCCGAAGGCCGTGGCACGCACGCGGCCCACCGAGGCTTCGAAGGTGGTGACTTCGCGCGGCATCCGGATGCCCCACGACCCCATGCACACGATGGCGCGGTCCCCCTCGATCGGGAAGAAGTTGCTGAGGAACTCGTGCTCCTCGGGCTGTTCGCGGGTGTCCTGTGCCGGAGTGACGACCAGGTGCTTCCACCACCACGACTGCGGACGCCGGTCGGCGGGGGGCAGGTCGTACCATCGCGAGGTGTAGGTGACCTTGGCGTCGAGGGTCTTCTCCGGCGGTGTCGGCCACCCGGCCGTGTGCAGCCACTCGGCGACGGAGGAGCCACGCCCGAGGGCGTCGACGACCAGGTCGGCGGAGAGGTGCACCGAGTCGTCGCCCATGCGGAACTCGACTCCTTCGACGCGACCGAACGCGGTGCCGCCCGCGGTGGAACGAAGTCCGGTGACCGTCACGCCTTCGCGGATCTCGATGGCCGGGATCCCACGCACGTTGTCGCGCAGGACCCGCTCGATGAGCACGCGGGAGCTGTAGACCATCGTCATCGACCCGGTTTTGCGCGGGGCCCAGCCATCGTTCTCGCAGTACGCCGCGTCCATCGACGGCATCAGGTGCATCCCGCCCGCTGCGATCAGTCCTTCCTCGAACCCAGGGAAGATTTCGCCGATCGCACGACGCCCGGAGTTGAGCAGGAAGTGCGGGTGCTTGCTCTGCGGCACACCCCGCCGATGCTGCGCGTCGGGCGGGAGCCGGTCCCGCTCCAGGACGATCACCTCGTCGAAATGCCTGGTGAGCACTCCCGCGGCGCACAGCCCCGCCACGCTTCCGCCGAGCACCACGGCTCTCTGTCCCCGCATGCTTCCTCCATTCATACACATATCGCGTGAATGTATGATCAGTGGGTGGGGAGGCTAACAGGGGCGGCCTCAACGAGCCAGACTTCGCACGAGATGAACCACTGGACGCCCGGCGGCCGTTGGACTGGGAGCGGCGCGAGTTCCGGGTCCGCCCGCAGGGCTGTCTGCCGGAGTGGTCCAAGTCCCCCAGCACTTCGAGAGGGTGGTCTCCACTCGCCGCGGTTGATGTGCTGCCCCTGCACCGGAGCTGTTCTTTGTTCCATGCCTCGCGGGCAGACGCTGGACGATCGAGCGGAGTATCCGGGGCCCATGCGTCACCGACGCCCCGCCCGCGACTACGCAACCCATCCGCACCGGCCCGAAGCCATGGTCCACCGCACCATGTTGTCGACGACCGATGGGCCCGGCCGGGCCGGGCCTGGCCGACGATGGCGCTCAGGCGCACCCCCTCTAACCTCGGTGATCGACGCGGTGGCCGCCGCAGAGAGTGACGGGGGAAGACCATGATGGGTGCGGGCCGGCGCCGGCTGTGGCTGACGATGGCGGTGGGCGGGATCGGGCTGAGCTTGTACGCGCTCTGGCTGACCTTCGACGACTTCCGCGACCGGGCCTCCAGCGAACGCGACATAGCCGCGGCCTGCGACCACTTGGTGTCGGGGGCGCAGGTGATGGATCTGCAGGGCGGCATGGTCCGAGCACGGTCCGACGACGATGACGATTACCGGCTCGATGCGCGGCATCTGCCCAGCGCCTGCACCATCTACAGGATGAGTGGCTCACGCGAGACCGATCTGTTCCGGCTGATCGTCGAGAGCAGCGATGATGCCGAGCCGGTGAACATGATCGGCAACGGCTCTCCTTTCTTCACCCGCGACGGCTCCTACCCGAAGGCCAACGTCACCGCGGCCGCCGACCGCGAGCCTGAAGCATGGCCACTGGGCGACGGCACGCTGGGCTCCTACACGAACATCCGCACCACCGTCCGTGCCGAGTGCCGGCCCGGCAGTGGCAAAGCGGTGCCGAGGCTGCTGCACGTGACTGCCGTGGGCCGGTACCCGGAAGTCTCCGCAGAGGACCGCCAGCGCCTGGCCCGCCTCGCCCGCTCGGCCATGCAGCAACTCACCCAACGGATCGGCTGCCGGCCCCAACTCCCCTCCCTGCCCGCTCAGATGACCGCGATCCCCTTGAATCTGCGCCCGGCCGCCTCGGCCACCGGCTCCTGCCGCTGGGCCGGCCAACTGGGCAAGGAGCACGGCCCAGGCCGACTGCCCGACCGCGCTCTGACGATCCCCGCCCGTGAGGCGAACCCCGTCGAAGGCTGCCTGCTGGCGGTCGGCCCCGTCCGGGTCCGAGCCATCGCCGGCGGCCTGGACGACGATCAGCGCGACTACGCCGAGGGAGCGCTCACCTACTCGCCCTGGTGGCTGCGCACGGTGTCCTATTTCGGCGCCGACGCCAACTCCGTGGGCTACGACGCGACGGGCGACGACGTAAGGCTCAAGCCGGGTACGGCAGGAGGCGGCGACGGCATCTGGTGGGCGTCCTCGATCTGCGACGGCAAGCCCGCACTGCACGCCCTCACGGCCGACCGCCTCTACAGCGACGTCCTCGGCTACAAGGCGCGCCGCTCCCTGTTCCGCGCCTACGTCGACGACATCACCACCCGACGCGGCTGTACCCACATCACCTACCCCGCCGCCAAGGACTTCCACGACCTGTGAGCGCCCCGCGCCGGTGAGGGGCCTGACCGAGTTACGGGTGCAAGGGGCAACGGGGTGGATAGCTGCCGTGGGAACGAGGGCTGTGACGGTTCTTGTGAGCCTTCGCCGTATTTCAGGGGATGTCCGCGCTGCTCTGCCAGCGGCAGAACAGCGGCTGGACCGGGCTCGACGGTCACTACAGTCCCGTCTCATGACGACGATTACGACGCGTACGGTCGCGTATCCGGCCGACGGTCTGACGATGATCGGGCACCTCGCGCTCCCGGCCGGTGTCGACCGCCGGCCCGCAGTGCTGCTCGGACCAGAGGGCACGGGGCTCAGCGACGTCGAGCGCCGCCGGGCCGATGCTCTTGCCGAGCTGGGATACGTAGCGCTGGCCTTCGACCTCCACGGCGGGCGCTATTTGAGCGACCCCGAGGAGATGCTGGCCCGTTGCCTGCCACTGCTCTCTGATCCCGACCGGATGCGCAGCATCGGGCATTCCGCGCTCGACGTGCTGCGCGCCGAACCGCGGACCGAATCCGACCGGATCGCCGCCGTCGGCTACGGCACCGGGGGCGCCATCGGGCTGGAACTCGGGCGCGACGGCGCCAACCTGCGCGCGATCGGCACAGTCAACGCAACGACCACCGGCCGACCGGGCGAGGCGGCACGTATTCGCTGCCCGGTGTGGGCCGGGGTCGGGTCACAAGACCCGATCATGTCGCCCGCGCAACGCAACGCGTTCACCACTGAGATGCAGGCCGCGGGCGTCGACTGGCGCCTCACGGTCTACGGCGGCGCCTTGCACGCCTTCCACCACCCGCCGGTCGATCACCCCACGGTCCCCGGCGTCGGCTACCACCCACAGCACGCGCAGCGCGCCTGGCGTGACGTCGTCGACCTGCTCGCCGAGTGCCTGCCCGTGACGGAGGATCTGGGGACATGACCCAGGCGAACATCGAACAGCGCAGGCCAGCAGTGCTGTTCTCCCTCCACGCCCGCCGTCACCGCTCAACCGAACGGACACTCACGCGAGGATCCTTCGCGATCATCGAGTTCTTCTCGCCCTGCTCAAAACGCCCGAGCGCCGTGTCCCGTGGCACGGGGGCACCTGACAGCCAGGCGTAGCCGGTAGCGTGATCACCTAACGCGTGGAAAGCGAACGCAGCCGGCCGGCCCCGGACAAAGGACTTGGGTGGCGGTGGCAGTGGCGAGCGATGGGACCGAGATGAGCGAACCGACCAAGCCGACCATCACAGTTCCGGAAGGTGAAGCACCCGCCGAACTGACCACCCGGGACCTCGTGATGGGAGACGGGCCCCAGGCCAAGCCGGGCGCAGTCGTGCGAGTGCACTACGTAGGAGCCACCTTCGCCTCCGGAAAGGAATTCGACTCCTCCTGGGAAGAGGGCCGGCCATTCAAGTTCGCCCTGGGCGGCGGCAGGGCCATTAAGGGCTGGGACCGGGGAATCCGAGGAATGAAAGCCGGCGGCCGACGCGAGATCATCATCCCCCCGCGCCTCGCCTACGGCCAGCAATCACCCTCCACGCTGATCCCCGCAGGCTCAACACTGATCTTCATCGTGGACCTGCTCTCGGTCGCCGACGGCACCACCCCAGCACGCCCCGGCCCGACCCGCGCGCCCGGCTCGGCCTGAATCCGACGCCCCGGTGTCAGCAGCCTCGATCATCTGGCCGCGGCCCTTCGAGCACCGCTGAACAGGCGCAGGCGAAGGAGCACCGGCAGCCAGCACTCCCGCCCGCTGCCCGCGCAACCGACCCTGCCATCCCAGGCACCCATGCCTGCATCCCCACTTTGCCCGAGCGCCGATCGGCGGCACACGGACAGTCCACGAACCTCCGCCGACCGCGCGGCACGACCTCCTCCCCCGAGTATGCGTACCCAAGTGGCGAGGAGAGCACGCCGCACGCGGCCGGGGTCGGCACGCAGGCCGTCTGCGGTAGGTGACTGGGCGCCTGGCGGTGGTGTGCGGGGGTCAGCGGACCTTGGTCAGCTCACCCTTGTCCTGGAGGGTGGCAACCCCCTGGGCCCACAGGCTGTTGACCCGCTGGCGCTCCGTCGCGTTGGGATAGGCGTTGGTGCAGGACGTGCCGGGGCCGCCGCCCGACATCAGCTCGCTGCACGGGCCCGAGTAGTGATCGGGCAGACCCAGCACGTGACCCGTCTCGTGGGCCGTCACTCGCGTGGAGTTGTACTGCTGGTTCTGCCGGTAGTCCAGGAAGATGTACCCGTGCCCGCGCCCGTCGGTGGAAGCGTACGAGCCGCGCGAGTCGTTGCCCTCGCGGTACTCGAAGTCCGCGCTCGAGCTGGTCTCCTGCAGCTTCACGTTGCTGACCGAAGAGTTCCATATCTGCGTGCTCTGCGATATCTGGCTGCGGAAGCTCGGCGCCCGCGACGTGCGGTAGCGCACGGTGACGACCTGGATGCCCGGCTGCGCCGCCTGCTTCTTCAGCGCCGACTTCATGACGGCGTCGAAGAACTCCCGGTTGGCGGCCTGCTCCTCGGCCGAACCCGCGTAGGCCGATGTGGCGTTCACGGAGGCGGCCTTGACCGCTTCGGGCGCGGGCGCGGCGAACGCCGAGGGCGCGGCGGCCAGTGAACCGACCATGGCGGCGGCGCCGAGGATGGCGAGGAGGCTGGTGCGGGATCTGTTCATGGGGGTGTGTCCCTTCCGGATGTCCGGTGGCCGGGATGGCCAGTGGCCTTGGGGGGCCGGGGTGTCCGGGAACCTCGGGAGCACGAAGGCGCCCCGGATCCCGGGACCGGAGGCACGCGGGTGCGGCCTGTGGTCGGGACGAGTATCGAGAAGGCAGGGCTCGTTCGCACCGATACCATCCGGCGATAGCAGCAGAGCATCAACTGGTATGCGCCATCGGCGACTTGCCACCCCGCATGCCCGGCGCTGCGCCTGTCAGAGACACCCGGTCCGGTGGATGCCGCGCACGCAGAAGCGGCACAGACGCCCAGGACAGTGGCGGCGATGGGTGTCACAGATTTCGATCCCCTGGGTGTGGTGGGGCATGAAGCGCGATGGTGCCGCCGTGAGATATCCGACGCGATCGTCACCGACGGCGGCATCAGGCAGCGGCCCCCTGCCCGCCGACGACCTCAATGGTGGCGTGTACGGAAAACGAGCTCTGTCCCTGATCTGTGCCAGCCAGTCGGGCATGAACGCTGAGCTACTTCGCTCCCTGCTGGGTGGGCCTCGCCGGCTCACGGCGCAGAAGCTCCTCGGTGGAACAGCCCGAGTCATCGTCAACTACCAGGCAGAGGTTGAGCCCTTGCCCGTCCCGCCGGACCTGATACGACAACAGGCAGGTGTCCTCCGCCCCGTCGATGTTCAGCGCGACATGCTGCCGTCGGCGCCCAGGCGAAGACGTTCGCCGCCCGCATTACTCCGCCCTCCCGCAAGCAGCGACCGATCAACGCGGGCCGCCTCTCCGCCGCGTGGGCGCAAGCAACGCCACCCCATGCCAAAACGGCGACCAGAAACAACCATCGCCTCACTGAAGCGTTCCCTCATATCCCCACCCCCGGGCCAGTCAGAACACGCTCACCATAGAGAGCGCTCACAGGCCCTTACACAGCAGCCGGTGGTCTCACCAAATGAGAGCGAGCGCATCCCTTCCTCGGGACCACTGAGCCGTCGAACAAGCACGTCTCTGGACCCTGCATGACAAGAACCCCGGGGCCCGCTCAGGGCAGTCGACCAGAGAAGTCGCAGACAGCCGGACGCTGGCGACGAGCAGTGACCCCGCACAGCACCGCCAAAACACACCGGCACGCAAGCTCATCAGACCAGGCGCGGCCATTGCCTGGTGAGCGGCGCGGGCCCGCTCACGCTGGACACCGGGCACGGTGGCCATCGTGCTGACGACCGGGAGCTGGAGGCCAGTGTCTGTGATGCTGTTGTCGGCGGCCACCGGCCAAGCATCACCGTGTCGCCGCTCGCTCCCCTCCCAGCACTGCGTCGAGAGGGGCCGGCCCGCTGTCCGGTAACCGTTGGCCGGCATAACCCGCCTACGCCGGCCAACGGTTACGGGACAGCTCTTCAGGGGAGCTGCTTCAACCGGTCGACGATCGCCCAGTCCACCACGTGCGACAACTGGATGTACGTCTCGTCGCCGGAGGCTGAAGTCCGCTCGTCACGGAAGCCCAGGAATGCGTAGGATTTCGCGTCGAAGATGAGGTACCTGCCCTTCCCCAACGGACTCTTGGGGAAGGAGATCCCCACCCCCATGCGCCCGGCGGAGTCCTTCACCCCCGCAATCGCCTTGACCCCGGGGACCAGGGCCAGCGCCTCGTACGCGGCCGGACGCAGCCCCTGGGGCAGCACCGGCGACTTCAGGAGCTCACCGAGCATGAAGTAGGCGTCGAACCATTCATGTGCGGTGAAGTCACTGAGCGGCATGCTGGACGTTCCGACACCGACGATGGCCGGGATGAGCTTCTTCGGGTCGGTGGGCAGCTTCTTCAGCTTGCTCCACTCCCGAGGGGGCCACACGCCTTCGCCCTTCTTCAGTGGCTCTTCCCAGATCATCCGGCCGAGCTCCATGGTCAAGGAGCGCTTGGAGCCGTCCACCGAGTCCCAGTTGACATCCTCGTACGTCTTGACCTCGCCGGTCTTGCGCTCCGTCTCCTTGATGATCCGCTTCGAGTAGATGAACTGGTCGTCGCGCGGCGCCACGGTCTTCTCGTCCTCACCCGTCTGCGCTGCTGCACCGTTCAGTACCGTTGCGGCACTGACGTTGCCCATCCGCGGGCTCGCCGCGCCCGGTGCGCGGTCAGCACGGTCGGGGCGATCACCCTCGCCGGCACCGTCCTCGGTCATCAGCACCGCCGTTCCCGTCACCGCCACGGCGACCACTGCGGCGGTCGCGAGGCGCAGCGCGTGGCGGCGGCTGGGGGCACTGTCGGGGCGGCGCTGCACGTGCGCCATCGTGTTGAGCAGCCGGTGGCGGGCCTTCGCCCGCGCCGCTTCGCTCAGCGGGGCCGTGTCCGCGTCCCAGTCCCGCAGGAGTTCGAGTTCGTCAGTCATGGCCGGGTACCTCTCGCAGTAGTGTCGGATCGGATCCGCCCAACGCTTCGCGGAGCTTGCCGCGAGCCCGGTGCAGCCGTGATCTGACGGTGCCGATGGGGACATCGAGGGCCTGGGCAGCCTCCTCATAGCCGAGACCGCCCCACGCCACCAGCAGCAACACATCCCGGTGCCGCGCGGGCAGCGCGGCCAGCGCCCCCGCCAACTCCTGGCGCAGGGCCTGTGCCCCCACCCGGGCCGCGGCCCGGTCGGCCAGCGGCTCCTCATGGTCGGCAGGAGCCGGGATACGGGCCATGGCTCCGAAGCGCCGGGCCTCGGCCCGCCGGTGCCGGCCGACCAGGTTGGTGGCTATGCCGAACAGCCAGGGCCGGGCACCCTCGCCCGTGGCCCGCGACGGGTCATACCGATGCCTTTGCTGAAAGGCGGTGGTGAAGGTCTCCGCCATGAGGTCATCGGCCGGCTCGCCGCCGAGCCTGCGGGCCAGATAGCGGTGTACCGCATCCGCGTACCGATCGAAGAGCACGGCGAACACCTCGGGCTCATCCCGGGACCGCGCAATCACCGAGGCATCACTCTCCACCTCCGCGCGGACACCTGGCTCGACGGTCATCGGGCTCCTCTCATCCACCACAACACGCTCCGAATGCTTGGGCTTACACCTCTCCTTCGCCGCTCGCCCCCATCGAGTTCCCTCCAGAGCCCTGACGCCTCAAGGCCGCCCCGAAAACAGTGCGGCGATCGATACATCAGCCTGGTCGGCGCCGCTAGATGCGGGTACCGCCCGCGCCATCCACCTGTCGTCGGTCACTTACCGCGGTACAGGGCCGGCTTCGGCGGCGGTGGGTGTAGCGGATCGTTCCTGCTGGCCGTTGATGCACTCGGCAGGGTGAATACCGTGGCATGGCGGCACACGCCCCCGCATTTCGGCCCCAAGCTGTGATCAGCAACAGCCGGTGATCAAACACAAGGGGATGGTGCCCGTGAAGCGACAGCTCGGCACCGTGTGCACAGTCATCATCCTCGTGGCATGCACACTCGGCATGGCCCCGGCCCGCATCCAGGATCCCGACGGCTGCGGCAAGACGGACAGGGGACGGCTGTGCATGTCCAGCCCGGCAGGCGGACACCGCCCAGGCGTGTACAAGGCCCATTATGCGCGCTACCGGGGTGGGGAGATCACCGTCAAGCTCGGCTATCAGATCCGTATGAAGCGCACCGGGATCATCGCGGAATCCAAGTGGCTGGGCACCAAGAAGACCCGCAACGGATACGCGGCCTTCAGCAAGCGGCTCCCGATGGGCAACGACGCGTGTATCCGCGCCAAGATGAAGCACGGCAGCAAGTACTACATCTCCAAGTACCTCGACTGCTGACGCATCCGAACGGTCAGGGGAGCTCAGAGTGTGGCGCATCGTCTTCTACGTGAACGCGTGGACGGTGTCCCTGTTCGTTGCCGTCGTCGCTGCGGTGGCTGTCGGGCTGGGGGCGTGGCGCCGCACGTCGCCTCGCCGTCAACGCCGGGCGGCTCGGGTGCTGTGGGGGGTTTGCCTGGTAGCGGCACTGGCGGCCACCGTGATCCCGGACCGGCCGATCGGCTCCGGTGTCCCCTACATGGCGATGATCCCCGGTGAAGGATTGTGGGGGAGCGCCGCCGACTACATGTACCCCAGCGAACGGCACATGATCCTCGTGCTGCAGGTCGCCAACGCAGCCATGTTCGTGCCGCTCGGCCTGTTCGCCCATGCGGCGGCTCGCCGCCCGTCGCCCCTCGGGATCGTGCTGGGCTGCCTCGCATTGAGCGTCGTGATCGAGGCGGTCCAGCTGGCGATGAACGCCGGCCGGGTCGTCGATGTCGACGACGTCATCTTCAATACCGTCGGGGGGCTGGTCGGCTGCCTGCTGGCCCGGGTGGCCTGGGCGGCCACAGGGCGAGGCGCCGACAGCGACGTGGGGCGGCATGCCGGGCAGGCGCATCCTCTCCGTGCATGGCTACTGGACCAGTTCAGAGGCTGATGGGCCAGGCTCTACGACAGCCGCAGGAACAGCTCGCGCCAGCCATCGGTCATCGGTGATCTTCCGCAGGTACAGGGCGGGCTCTAACCCGAGCTGCATGCACAGGAGTTCTAAGGCGTGTTTGAGATGTGGTCACAGTGCTTGCCGTATCAGGGCGAGCTGGACGATGGCTTCGTAGCGGACGGCGAGTTTGCCGTAGCGCGTTGCGGTGCTTCTGGCCTGTTTCAGGAGGCCGATCCGGTTCTCGACCGTGTGCCTGGCCTTGTATTTCTCGCGATCGAAGCGGGGCGGGCGCCCGCCCCGCTTCCGCGGCGGCGCCGGTGTCCGACCTGGTCTCGTTTCTCCGGGATGGTGTGCGGAATCTGCCGCCGACGCAGGTACTCGCGGATCTCACGGGAGGAATAGGCCCGGTCGGCCAGTACGTGAACGGGCCTGGTCCTGGGGCGGCCGCCGCCACGGCGGGGCATGCAGACGCACCCACTGTGCGTCAGTCAGATCTCCACGAGCCATCCGCAGATCGTGACACATGTAGACATACGTGAGGTCAGTACCTCAAACACACCTTAATGTGGCTGCTGCAGGGCTCGTTGACCTCCGCCTGCTGGTCCTGGCCACTCAGCACCGATGTGCGGACAGGAGTCATCGACGGGCCATCGTACGAGACATACGGAGGGCCTGAGCCCGTTCCGGGAGCCAAGAAGGGCTGAGCCGTCACACTGCAAGTACGCGCCGGGGGCCCGGCATGAGGCCCCGCCGCGCTACCCCCAGTCGCGACGGGCCTCTTCACTAAACGCCTGGATACCTCAGCGGTTATCCAAGTAGCTACCCACAGAGTGAGATGTGGCGCCAGGCTCCGGCGCCCACAACAAGCCGTAAACACCGAAAGCCATGGCAGCGACGCTGGATACAGCGATAGCAATTCGCAGCTTAGACATAGGGGTTCCTCCTTCTACCTTCTACCAGCTCAGGTCAGCTGCAACCAGGCCAGTTCTTGACGTGCTGGGCCTTCCAGGCCGTGAGCTTGTTGTCCACCCTGGAGTCCACTGCCGAGGACTTGCCGTGTCCCATGACGAACATGGAGTCCTTCCCCCGGCACTTCGAGTCAAGGATACGGTAGGTGTCGATAACCCAGTCGGAGCGGTTATTCACCCACGAAGACGTTTTGTTGTCGAAACCCCAGTTCGCTGCATAGCCAACGCTGGTGTCCTTGAACTGCCATCGCTTTCCCTTGAAATTCTTGTACTGGTAGAAGCAGAACCAGTCCGAGTTGGGGGTCCAGCCCGAGGGGCAGCCCTGTACTGCGGATCGCAGACCGATGTTGTCGTTCGGGTTGGTATCCAGGTCATAGCTCTGCGCCTGGGCGGTACGAGTTCCCGTTCCGAGGTTGTCTGGGGCCTCGCCAGTCACCGGGTTGGGGAACACGACAACGGCGCCGTCATCGTAGGCAACGGCGTAGTCCGAGACTTGCGTTCCGCCGTACTCGGCTATCTGCTCATCGATCGACTTCTGTAGGCGCTCGCTGGCCGCGTCGGCTTGGGCCGAGGAAGTGGTCAGGGCACTGAGGGCGAGTACGGCAACTGCCGTGGCACTGGCGGCCAGCGAGCGATTCACTTGAGGAACTCCGAGCGGTTGATCTTGAATGAACAGGCACGGACGCTACCAGCGGTGAACTTATAGAACTTTCATGAGTATCTAGTAACCAAGAGCCCCTAAAGGGGCAGATACCCGCAGATCCGTCGCCAACTTCTCCTCGTCGGCGTGCCGTTGCCGCAGCTGCGACCTTCGCGCGGCGCGAGCGATGACAGAGATGTCCGTTATTGGATCTTTATGGGTGCGGCAGCTAAGGCGTCCACACCTCGAACCCGAACCACAGAGCTGGCGCGCACCTCGGCGCGCCCACGATGTGGTGGGGCCTTCACTGTTTCCGCACTCGTCGGCATCCCGCACCGCTGCGCTCCGCCTCACACACCCCGGGGAAAACCATAGTCCGCACCATCGTCGCCCTGCTCGCCACCTGCCTGCTGCTCGCCGTGAGCGCGGTCGGCTGCGCGAAGTCCTACGAGGAGAAAGTCAAGGAATGTGCAGGCGGGGAGCTCCGGCCGGAGGCGTGCGAGCCACTCTTGATGTGTGGTCCAACGTGGCTCTCGACGGCACGGTCGTCATCGACCCTTCCGGCCAGGGTCCCGTCGTCAGTGAACTGATGCGGCAGGGACTTCCGGTCGTTTCCGTAGGCCGTCCGGCCGGTACACCCCAGGTCACCGCCTGGGTCGACAACGACCACGAGGCCGCCGTACTCGGCGTCCTCGACCACCTGGCCGACGCCGGCGCCCGCCGCATCGGCATGCTCACCGGGACGACCACGGACACGTACACCGGCCTGTCCACGACCACATGCCTGCGCTGGTGCGAGCGTGTGGGCCCGGATCCGGTCTACAAGTCCTATCCCGCACACGATCCGTGCGCAGGCGCAGGCGCAGGCGCCGTCGCCGCCGACCGGCTCCTGGCTCGCCCCGACCGGCCCGACGCCGTCTACGGGCTCTTCGACCCGAACGGCACCGATGTCCTCGCCGCCGCCCGCCGGTACGGCCTGCGCGTCCCGGACGACCTGCTGCTCGTGTGCTGCAGCGAGTCCACCGCGTACGCCACCACCGAACCGCCCATCACCACACCCTCCCTCAAACCGAAGCGCATCGGCACGACCGCGATCCAGCTCCTCATCGATGCCATCGAGGGGATCGAGTCACACCAACCGGTCGAACACGTGATACCGACCGAACTCATGGTGCGCCATTCGTCGCGACGTTGAACTTGCCCCACCTTCCAACGGTCGAGCTCCGCGTCCTCGGGTCCGCTTGGCCTGCAGGCACCTCGGCTTGACGGCGAGCGGGGAAAGCGGGCGCCGAGGACCAAGCCGACGGGCCGGGGCTCACTCAGCACCCTGCCGAGCAGGGGGTCACTGGACTCCCGGCCCTCGCCGCGGCGGACCGAGTCCTCCTCGTTGATTCGTTGGCCCAGGCATCTTTCGAGGACCGCACGCTGCCGCGGGCCCGAGTCACCGGCCGAGGAGCGTCTCTGCCCGTTTCACCGCTTCGCTCTGGTAGCTCGCCAACTCGGCCAAGGCTGCTTGGTCCTTCTTGGGAAGAGTGGCGATGAGTCCGCGTCGCACCCGCACAGCTGCTCCGGGGACATCAGCCTCGATGGCGCATTCTCCGTCTGCTACGGCGACCTGTTTCTCGCGCTTCCGGAATTCTTCCTTCGACGCACCCTTTCGGTCTTTGTTCTCCAGGAAGCGCCGGTTGAGTGAATCTCGCGCCTCCTCTGGAGTCCGGTATGCGTGTCCGCGTGCCGCCATGCACGAACGCCAGGCAGACATCGCGGCTGTGTACTCCCGGGCTTTGGGTACCTTGGCGTCGAGGCGGCCGTTGAGGGCTTCGGGTGTGTAGTACATGCGGGCCCACACCGTGACGTCGCCGGTCAGAGCGCGGCGGGCCTCGGCGTCGCAGCCCTGCCGCCGTACTCGTACGGTCCCGGCGCCCGTCGAGACGTCGTCGCCAGAATCCGCCGGGCCGGAGAAGGCCAGGTCGAAGGAGCGCTTCCGGTCCGGTGGCAGGGCGGTGTAGTACGGGGCCGGCGGCGGTCCCGACTGCCGGGGAGTGGTGGCGATGGCGTAGCCGTGCCTCCTGCGGCCGGGGAGGTCCACGACTGCGGCGGTGTCGTCGAGCGATGTGGGGAGCGGGGCCCGTTTTGCGGGGTAGGTGAAGCCCTTGTCTTTCATACACCGGTGGACGAGCTTGTTGACCGCCGTATCCAGTGTCTGCTGGGCTCGCGGCCAACTCCCCGACCGGGTAACCATGTCGAGCGCCTCGGGACTCAACCGCCCGCTGAACGCGGGCGGCTTCGGCAGCGGTGTTGCCGCGGTGTCCGGCTGCGCCGAGGCGCAGCCGGACACCGCGGCAAGGGCGGCCATGGTGAGCCACAGCACCCTTGGGGGGCGCCTCATCACTTCGGCTTGCACCAGTGGTTGGAGCTGATCGTGTCGTTGAACGCCGGGTCGTTGTATCCGACGGGCGGCGCCGCCCCGAAGTCAGGAACCTGGTCGTTCCTGCCGAGGCTGTGATAGCGGCCGTTGTAACCGGCGTCCGTCCAGTAGTAGACCGTGCAGTCCCTGCCGCGGTTGGCGATGGAACTGATGCAGTCGTTCCAGGTGCCGCCAGGGCACTGACTCTGCGTGAAGCTCCTGAAGTTGGGGTTGTCGCCCGCGACGCGGCCCCGGGCCCCGCCGTAGTTGCTGTTCACCCAGAAGCACGTATCTCCGGCCGCACAGGTGATGAGCGGCTCCGCGCTTTCGTCGGAGTTCGCTGTGGCGGGCGCTGCGGTGAGACCGCCGAGCACCAGCAGCGTGGATCCTGCGGCTGCGGCCAGCGTCTTTCGCATGGCTGTCCTCTTTTCTTTTGTGGAAGCTTGGAGTTGTGCACGCTTTCTGCCCGCAAGGAACGAAGGGTGACTGCGGCCACTCCCTGGATTGCTGGTAGGGATATGCAGCTGGACGCCATGACCCTTCGAGGGCGGGGTTCTCGTGTGGCAGGCTCCGCCTTCGCGCAACCGGCCAGCGCGGCCAGGAACAGCAAGAACAAGATCGCGCGTGCCCCTGGCCGACCGTCGCCCGGAGGCCTGAGCGGCGAGCACGGTGCCTGAGCCCGGCACCATGGCGCCGATACGGGCAGCCAGCCTCTTCGGCATGTGTCCTCCTTGAAGTCGGCAAGCGGCGCCCGGTGGATCGGCTCTTTCGTGCCCGCAATCTGGCTGGGCAGCCCCTTTTGGCATGCCGGGGCCACCGAGAACATCGGTCGTGTTCGTGCGCTCCATGCTCGCCACTTCGCATCGGAGGCCGCGATGGTTTCGGCGGTAGCCGAACTGTCCTAGGCGGAAAGGACGTTGAATGTCGCGCGGCCCGTTTGACCAATGAGGGGAGGACGTTTGCTGCGGCTGCACTTCACTGCCGAAGACCTGCTACGAGTGACGTTCGCGGCCGATCCCGCGCCGCTGATGGAACTGGGCTTCGCCGTGGCATTGCTCCAGCGAGGTGCGGTTGCGCAGTTCGCGCGCTGGCAGCGGAAAACACGGGAGGCCTTTCCCCGGGAGGCGACCGCCCTGTTCGGTCTGGTGCCTCCCACGGCGCGGGGCCCGATGTTCCTCGACCCGCTCAGCGAAGGGCTCGAGGACGGGCTCTACCGGATCCGAGCGACACCCCCCGCCCGTGTGCGGGCCGAACTCGACCGGGTGTACCCCGCGCACCGGCCGGTCACCCCGTGGATCAAGGATCTCGCCGCTCAGGAGCGGGATGCCTGGCAGATCCTCGAACACGCTCTACGTACGGCCCACTCAGCGCTGATCAACGAGTCCTGGAGCCGTATCGAGGCGGGCTTTCAGGCTGAACGCGCCTGGCGTACACGGCTTCTGGCCAGAGACGGCATCCGTACGACGCTGGCCGGACTCGCGGGCGGCGGCAGATGGGAAGGAACGACGCTCGTCTTCCCCCGACCCGATGACACCGCCGTCGCCCTATCGGGTCATGGCGTGGTGCTGCTGCCGTCCGTTCTGTGGTCCAGGCCGATGGTGGCTCTCCACGACGACGCGCCCAGCATCCTGATCTACCCGGGCGTCACCGCGCTTCCGTTGCTGGAAGAGGGCCCTGCCGATCCCCTGCGTGTCCTGCTGGGCCGCACTCGGGCAGCAATCCTGGACCTTCTCCCGCGCGAACACAGTACGTCGGACATCGCCAAGGAGCTGGGCATCAGCAAGTCCTCCGCCTCCGAGCACACCAAGATCCTCCGGGACGCCCGCCTCATCGTCACTCAGCGCGACGGCAAGGCCGTCTGGCATTCCTGCACACCGCTCGGCCTGGAACTGCTGCGGGGAGCAGGCAGCGCCGGGTAAGAGGGTGGCCGCTCCCAGTGGCAGCCCCGAGAAGCCCCAGGCTCGGAACAGGTACGTGCATGAGTCCAACGGCCCGCGTCCGTAGAGGCGTGGGAACAGGGATGAGCGGTCAGTGTTCGATGACCTCGAAGATGTCGGTGTACGTCTCGCGCTGCCACGGGGGCAGATCGTCGTAGGCCAAGACGTCGGCAGGCTCGGGCGCGCCGAAGTACTTGTACAACTGCGCGGTCCACGCGATGTCGACGAACCGGCTCTTCTCCTCCTTCGTCAGCCACAGAGTGGCGCCGTCCGAGACGGAAATGAACTGGACGATCTGCTCGTACACGGCACCGGCAGCCGCACGCTCCCACTCCGGAGTCTCCGCCCACGGCGCCACGAACGACGGCTCCGGCTCCCCCGGATGGTGCATTTTCACGGCACCGATCCACGCCTCACGGAACACACGGGCACCATCCACGGCGCGCTCCCCCATCGTCAGCTTCCGGTCAGGACGCCGATCTCAGCTAGCAGGCCGATCACTCGCCCATCGCCAACGATGGGCGAGGTCCTCCCATGCGGTGTGCCATCCGCGTCACCGGAGTCTTATCGGCCCAGTGTGTGCCCGTAGTACAGCGCCCCCCGCAGGCCGAACAACCGTGCCGTCAGCGCCTTGGAGCCCGCGCCGGCACCGTTCGGCAGGGTCCACACACCGCCCGTGCTCCGGTTCTGGTCGTACTCCGCGCTGTCCTCGTTGTAGACGCCGACCGTGACATCGCCGTCCCCGTCACCGTCATAGTCCCCCAGGGCCAGCGCCGAGCCGAACTCGTCGTTGACCTCCGCCGCGCCCGGGATGCCGGTCGAGTCCTGGTGCCAGGCCGCCGACCTGGCGGTGCCCGAGGCGTCGAGCAGACCGTCCGGGCCCGAGGTCAGGACGGTCGCCGAACCGGCACGATCCGCCGTGCCGACGGCCTCGGCGGGCGTGCCCGCCACCAGGTCGTCCCGGCCGTCCCCCGTCAGATCGCCCGCGGCCAGTTTGATGCCGAAGTTGTCCGCGTCCTCCGCCGTGCCCGCGACGCCCGCGGTGTCCTGGCTGAACGTGTGGGTGCGGGTGCCGAAGCCCTCGGCACCCCCGCCTCCGTAGAACACCCGCACCTTGCCGCCCTTGGCCAGCGCGTCGGGGCCGCAGGCTCCGGTGGGCCGGTCGGCCTCGGCGGTGATCAGGCAGTGCCCGAGCGCCAGGTCGTCCACGCCGTTGCCGTCGAAGTCGCCCGCGGCGATGCCGTAGCCGGTGGCCGGGGACTTCCAGTACTCCTGCAGGGCCGAGCCGTTCCAACGCCACAGGGTGGTGCGCGAGTAGTCGTTGGAGTACGAGGAAATCGCCAGGTCCGTCTTGCCGTTCCCGTCGAAGTCCCCGGCCGCCAACCGGCCCGCGGTACCGCCGAAGCCGGTGTGCAGCAGGCTCGTCAGCGGCTTGTCCTCGGTGAGCGGGCCCGGCCGCAGGGTGACCTCGCCGAACTCTCCGTGGGGCAGGCCCACCGCCACGTCCACGGCGCCGTCCTGGGTGAAGTCGCCCACGGCGAGCGAGGCCCCGGCGCCGCTGCCCGCCGGGCCCTGCGCGATCGTCCTGCCGCGCTCGAAGCGGCCGCTGGACGAACCGTACAGAACGACCACAGCGCCGTGGCCCCTCGCCGCCGGGTCGCTGCCGACATCCTCGCCGCTCACCCCGACGACGACGTCGGTGAAGCCGTCGCCGTCCACATCTGCCGTCGCGACGGAACCGCCGAACCCGTCGTTGTCCTCACTGGTGCCCGGCACGCCCGGGCTGTCCTGGCTGACCGAGGCAGTAGAGGTGCCAGCCCCGCTCGATCCGCCGTACAGCACGTGCAGGAAGCCCGCGGCCTTCTTGCCGTCGACGTCCCCGCGGGACACGCCGACCACGGCGTCCGCGTACCCGTCACCGTTGAAGTCGGGCCCCTGGACGGCCGCCGACGGCGCCGCGCCCGCCGGAGTGGTGAGCCCTGCCGACACCAGGACGGTGGCGGCGCCGAACAGGGCGGCCGAGAGTCTCTTACTGCGCACAGGTACTCCACATCACGAAGCGGGACGATGAGTTCAGGCACTGGAGGGCAGGGTCGGCGGACCCTTAACTGCCCATCACTTCGCCGTACTTGATGGCCCCGTGGGGAAGCGCGAAGCCGAACGGCGTCAGCGACTTGCTCAGCGGATACGTCTCCTCGGTGCTGCTCGGCGCGAACCAGACGCCACCCGACCTGGGCTCACCGTCGTTCTCCCCGGGTGCGCTCACCGCGGTGTCCCACAGTCCGTCGCGGTTGTAGTCGCCGACGGCCACCTGGGCGCCGAAGCGGTCGCCGGACTCGGCCGTGCCGGGCATGTTCTGGGTGCTCTGGCTGCGGGCCAGACCGCCGTGGAGGCCGTGCTCCGTGCCGTTCATGGTGACGTATCCGCCCGCGTCCTTCACGGTGCCGACGTCCTCGCTGGGCACGCCCACCACCAGCTCGGGGTGGCTGTCGCCGTTCAGGTCGCCCGCGCTCAGCGCGGCGCCGAAGTCGTCGTCCCCCTCGGCGGTGCCGCCGACCTCCGGGCTGGACTGGGTGATGCACTCGTTCTCGGTGCCGAACGGCGCGGTCTTCGAGCCGCCCAGCACGAGCACCGCGCCGCCGTATCGGTCCTCGCAGTGCGTGCCGTCCGACTCGGGGTTGGGCTGTACGAGGCCGACCGCGAGGTCGTCCGTGCCGTCCTGGTCGAAGTCGGCGGCGGCGAGCGCGCTGCCGCGGTCGGCGTCGGCGTACCACTGGGCGGGCTCGGCCCGGTCGTCCCAGCGCGTGATGAAGGTGCCGGAGTCCTCCATGGCCTTCCAGGTGGTGGCCAGGTCGTCCCGGCCGTCGCCGTCGAAGTCGCCCGTGGCCAGGTCGCGGGTGCCGCCGCCCATGCCGTAGTGGTGCAGGGTGGTGGTGGCCACCGGGTCGGCGGTGAGCGGGCCCGGGCGGAACCGGAGTGAGCCGCTCTCCTCGCCGCTCTCACCGTACGCGAGGTCGGTATCGCCGTCGCCGTCGTAGTCGCCCGTGGCGATGGTGCGGCCGATGCTGCTGAACTCGCCCGTGCCTCTGGCCACGGTGGTGCCCTTGATGTTCCACTCCGAGTTGTCCAGGACGGTGATGGTGCCCTCGTCCCTGGACTGCTCGGAGGTGAGCGATTCGCCGCTCGCGCCGACCGCCAGCTCGAAGACGCCGTCGCCGTTCACGTCGACGGGTGCCACGGAGGAGCCGAAGCGGTCACCCGCCTCGGGCGTGCCGGGTATGCCGGCCTCGGCTTGGCTGATGACGCCGGTGGACTGGCTCGGGCTCTGCGGCCCGCCATAGATGACGCTGACGTAGCCGGCCTTGGCCTTGCCGTCCACCGTGGCGTTGGGCATGCCGACCGCGATGTCCGCGTATCCGTCACCGTTGAAGTCGAACCGCGCAGTCGTGACGGCCGCGGCACTCCCGGCGAGCGGCAGGGTCAGACCGGCGGCGGTCAGTGCCGCCACGGTGGCGGTGGCGGCCAGGGTACGTACACGCACAGGGGAACTCCGGTGATCGCAGGGGGAAATGAGTGGGAGGTGATGAGGAAGTGAGGGGGAAGGGCTTGCGGAGGTGTGACCCACGAGGCGCACGAAAGGTTGTGCGAGAGTGGCCGCGCGGTGAACACGGCCTACTTCAGGGCGAGTGCGACTTTTCGAGATAGATGGCACTTGGCCGAGCTAGTTGTCACCAGGGAGATGCGCTCGTCCGCCACAGCTCGAGGCAGTTCTCGGACGGAGGGTGGCGGCGCCCAGGAGGAGAGCGGGCAGCACGAACGCAACGGCAGCCGCGATGTCAGCGAGAAGGGTGGTGGTCGTGCTTTTGACGGCATGGCGAGGCGATCCAACGGAGGGCTGCGGGCATCGCGTCGAGGGGGACGAAGAGCCCGCAGAGGAGGAACTGGGGGCGAGGTCCGGCCCGCCTATAGGTGTCAGATTTTCAGCCAGCGACCGGATCAACGTCGATGACAGAACGCTTATGCGCTCCTACGCTCCGTTGCCTGTGCCTGTGTATCGCAGGCGCGTGACAGGGGAGGATCACCATGTCGGACAGCGCACCGCCGGTCGCCGAGGGGCCCAGCACGACGCGGGAGGAGCGGGTCGCACGCCTGCAGGAGCTGTTGTCGGGGGCCCGCACGGACTCGCGCTGGGCGCGACGGCTGCGGGCGAACCGGAGCAGCAACATCCTGATCGAGACGGCGCTGCATGCCGCGGCCCGGCTCAGTGAGGGGTTGGTGCTCTCGGACCTGGAGCAGCAGTTGGTCGATCAGATGACCCAGGTGGTGACGCTGGAGGAGGTCGCGGAGTACGGCAAGCTCTACAAAGACGCCTCCGGTGGCGGGGAGTTCTTCCCTGCGGGGGTGTCGCGGCTGCCGCTTGAACGTTCCTACGCGCTGGCGGACTACGTAGCCGATCAGGAGGTCCTGGTCCGTGACGTGCTGGCCCAGCCCAATGTGAGCATCATTGATCTGGGGGCCCTGCCAGAGGGCGGGCAGCTGGACAGTGAGGAATTCATCGCCGCGATGGGGGAGTACGGCTCCGCCCTCACGCTGGTGACCGGACCACCCCTGGGCGCACAGGCCCGCACACCGGGCGTCTTCATGATGAAGGCGCACAAGTTCGTGAGTGTGAATGACTCCGACGAGGTGGACTCCGACGAGATCTACTGGGCCTCAGGGGCGGGCAGTGACGAGGCGGCCCGACGCGAGTACCGGTCTGATGTCTTCGGGAGTCTCAACAAGGGCCACATCCGCAACTTCGCTGACTCGGCTGTTCTCTTCCAAGGGCGCGTGGACAAGTTCCTCCACCTGGACGTCGAGTGCTGGGAGGAAGACAGCGGCGGCATCTTCGAGGAGATCAGCAAGCACCTGTACAAGATCTCCGATGCGGCGCTGGAAGCCGCCGAGAAGGGGCAAGCCTCCGGCAACCCGGACGACAACGCCCAGGCTGCCGCCGGCGCCCTCGCCCTGTTCGGGTTCGCCACCAAGTTCGTCGGCTGGCTCTTCTCCCTCTTCGAGAACAAGGACGACTTCGTCGCCAACCGCTCCTACGGATTCACCCGCGCCGGGTTGGTCGCGCTCAGCAAGACCCCCGCGGGGCCGGACGGGCCCGCCGGACTGGCCGCCTACGACTTCAACGGCGGTAACGAGGGCCACTTCCGGCTGTGGCTCCGTACCGTCCAAGAGCCCCTCGACATCGCCCTGGTCACCCACCGCGGGTCCTGGAGCGTCCCCGTGCTGCCCTGGCCCGGATCACAGACCCCCGACGCGCCCGCCCTGGCCCTGCACGGCGGCACCCTTTACTGCGCGGTCCGCGGCAACGGCGACCAGGTCTTCGTCAGCCAGCGGGAAACCAACGGCCAGTGGGGCAACTTCATCCAGGTTCCCGGAGCCGTCACCCGGCATGCTCCGGCCCTGGCCTCGCACTTGGGCACCCTCTATGTGGCGTACACCGGAACGGATGGCCAGGGCAATGTGGCCCATTCTGTTCAGGGCAGCGACTGGTCCGCCCCGCGGACCCTGGGCGGCGGCAAGTGCACCTCCGGCCCGGCTCTGGCCGCCAATAACGGCCTGCTGTGGTACGCGGCCACCGGCACCGACGGGCAACTGCTCATGGTCAGTTACCTCAGCATCCTGGGCTGGTTCCCTCTCGCCAACCTCAACCACCCCCACAGATCCCCCAGCGCCCCGGCCCTGGTCTCGTTCAGGGGCAGCGTGCACCTGGCCTACCGTGGCACGGACAACGGAATCCGCCTCACCACCCGCGACACCGCAGGCTGGTCCAATCCGGTAAGCCTGTCGGGGACCACCACTGGGTCGCCGGCCCTGGCCGCACGCGGCACCACCCTGTACTGCGCCGTCCGCGGCACGGACGACCGGATTTACCTCGGCAACCGCACCGGCTCCACCTGGAATGGTTTCGAGCTCGTGCCCACCGCCGGGACAACCGGATCCGGCCCCGGCCTTGCCGCCCCCGGCACCATCGACCTCTGCCTCGTCTACCGCTCCGGCGATCTCTAACCGCTGGCGAACCACAGCGCCTCCCGCACGCCTCAGGCCTTGCGGGAGGCGTGCATCTGTGAAGGGGAAGCCCCCGGCTGGGTGCGGCGGCTGAACCCATCCGTCATGCGGTCACCTTTCAGCTTTCTGATCTTCAACTGCCGTGAAGCCGGGCCGCCGGTGTGGGCGGCGCGGGCGGCACGGCCTCGTCGGCATCCTGGTGGCAGACACCTCGGAAACTCGGCCCTGGTGCCAACTGCGGTGGCCATCTGGTGCCAAGTAGCCCGAAAGCGTCAGCTCGTGAGCCCTGGCCAGCCTGTGAACCAGATGGGTGTGGCTCTTCTGGAGGGACGACCGCCTAGGTTCGGGCATGATCCCCATATCGGCGGCGATGCCATGTCACCGCGGGGGACGCAAGGGCGAGGACCAGCGCGATACTCGCTGTGATCATGGACGGCCTCGTCTGTCCTTGGGCGAGCACGTACGTCCCACCAGCAATGCCGCCCAGGGCTACGCCGAGTGCGGGCGGCCAATGGCGAGTGGTCAGTCCCGTGATCGCCACCAGGTACGTAGGCACCGCGGCGAGAAACACCACCCAAAACATCCACTCGATGCCGTTGCGCGCAACGCAGTCGCCCCTGAGGCCAGGCTCGCAACGAGCTATGAACCCGGCGATCCCCCAGCTCATGGTCAGCAGGACAAGGGCACTGAGCGGAATCCACCAGAGGCTCGTTTCCTCGAGCGATCGAGTTCCCGACGAGCGCCTCGCGCGCCTCTTGTGCTCTCCGCCACGTCTCATACCGGTGTGACCATAGGGGCGTGGCACCGTTCCAGGGAAGGCCCGGGGCTGCACGGGCCGGCCGGCCTCCTGTCCAGGTGAGTCCGGCGCTCTCGGAGTTTGGTGGTTGGTCAGGCTGTGAGCTTGAAGTTGGCCTGGTCGGTGGCGGGATGGAGCCGGTGTTGTTCGGCGCGGACGTGGAAGTCCCCGTACTGACCCTCCCGGCTCCGCCGTCCGGGCCGTCGCCGGGGGCGCTCCCGGAAAGAGATCAGCAGCGATCCAGTTCAGGAAGGCTCACTGCGGGAGAGCTACACCCGAACCAGATGCCGTGTAGCTCGAAAAGTCGCAGCGAGTCCGCCCCCGAGGTCTGCTCGCGAGAAGCGCCAGCGCGCCGCAGGCGCATAAGCACAGGCAGAGGCAGGTCGGCGACCCAGCCGGTGTCCTTTCCACTCAGCTCCGAAACGGGCTTTGCCACACTGACTATGCCGGTTTCGGTGAGTTTCGATGTCGCTCCGGACTCGGTGCGCGCCTCAGCGGCGTGATCGTACTGTCGCGATCTTCGAGGTCCTGAGATGCTCGCGGAATGTGGCGTGAACGGATCCTGGAAGTGATGGCAGATGCGGAGCTCGCTGAGCCGGCGACCAGTGAGGCATTGGCCGACGTCGAGCGTGCGCTGGGGCAGCCGCTTCCCGAGGATCTCGCCCTCTTGCTCCGTGAGTGCAATGGGGTGCGCGGGCACTACGCCACCGACGTGGTGTGGAGCGCTGAGCGGATCGCCAAAGAGAACGCGGCCTTCCGCGCCTCTGCAGATTTCACCGGGCTCTATATGCCCTTTGAGCCGCTGATGTTCTTCGGTGACAACAGCGGTGGTGATCAGTTCGCCTTCGTCAGAGTCCCGCTGCGTGATGATGTGTTCGTCTGGGATCACGAGACGGACGGGCGTTCCATGGCGGCGAACGACATGGAGGACTACCTGCGTCGCGCTTTGGAAGACTCCGGGGACTGGTGGCGGGACTGAGTACCAGTTTTCGGGGGTTTCGTCCCTGCGATCCTGGGTGTGGGCGAGGCGGTGGGACGTGCTGCCTGTCGCGAACCGGAGGCGAGACGACGCCGACGCCTGTGCCGTTGCTGTCGCCGTCCGTGGTCCGGGCGAGCGAAGCCCGCCGCCGGTCCCGCAGCTTGTCTGATCCGGTGCGCTGGCACCAGCGGCACCACCCCATGAATGGGGGCACGAAGCCCGTGCCCCCGTTCCTTTCCTGGATGGCCAGTTCAGGACACTTCGCAGACCTGAACGATCTGAACCCGCACCGCGGCGAACCTTCCCAGTGGAGACTGCACCGCCATGTCCCGGATATCCGGAACTGGGCGTCTCGCCCCCGGTGTCGCGAGGGGTTCGATACGCGGCGTGACAAGAGTCGCAGCGATGTGTGCAATCAGTGAGGGACCTATGGGCGTGCAGGCCTGTGAACTCGGGCTCTACTGTTCAGTAACCCTCACAAGAAGCAGATTTCGCGCCCCCTGGCTGGAGATCCACTGCGTGCTAGCGTCCCGGGTCGCCGGGGGGCCGACACAGCTAGTGAGAGGAATCCCGTGGGTCACATGCACCACATGGCAGGAGGCTGGGCCACTCCGGTCCTGTCGTACGTCATGGCCGTCGTCGGTGCCGCGCTGGGACTGCGCTGCACCGTGCGTGCTCTGGCAGCCGGGGGGCGGTCCAAGCGGAACTGGCTGATCAGTGCCTCCGTCGCCATCGGCGCCGGCATCTGGACCATGCACTTCATCGCGATGCTCGGCTACACCGTCGAGGGCACCGCGATCCGCTACGACATCCCACTGACCCTGCTCAGCCTGGTCGTCGCCATCGCCGTCGTCGGCGCGGGCGTCTTCACCGCCGGCTACGGCAGCTCCCGGGTGCGCTCCATCGCACTGGGCGGCGTCGGCACCGGGCTCGGTGTCGCCGCGATGCACTACATCGGCATGGCCGCCGTCCAGCTCAACGGCTCGATCTCGTACGACCCCGCGCTCGTCGCGCTCTCCGTCGTCATCGCGATCGCCGCCGCATCCGCCGCCCTGTGGGCCGCGCTGTCCGTGCGCGGGCCCGCCGTCGCAGCCATCGCCTCGCTCGTCATGGGGCTCGCGGTGAGCAGCATGCACTACACGGGCATGGCCGCCGTCACGCTGGACGTGCACGCCAGCACCGCACCCCTGCAGGGCGCGAGTGCGACCGCTTTCATCCTGCCGCTCGCCGTGGTGCTCGGCTCCTTCCTCTTCCTTACCTGCGCGTTCGTCGCGCTGTCCCCCACGGCGCGTGAGCGCGCCGAGAGCGAGGCCGCGGCCCGCCCGTTGCACGAGGTCGAGCTCCCGGTCGCCTGACCGCCGCCGAGGGGCCACCCGACGCCTTCAGGCCGACCCGGCCCGTTCCCTCCCGCTGCCCACTTGCGGCACGCCCTCCCCCACGTGCGCCGAAGCGCTGCGTTTTCCGGGGTTCGACGCAGCCCGCGCGTCCCCACACTCCTGCACCGCCAAGGAGACCCATCGTCATGCCCGTACGCCCTCTGGTGCCCGAACGCTGGCGCCCCAAATCGATCCGCGCGAAGGTCGTCACCCTGCTGACCGTGCCGGTCCTCTCGCTGATGGCGCTGTGGGGACACGCGGCCGTCACCACCGCCTCCCAGGTCTCCTCCACCGAGCAACTGCGCCAGATCAACTCGACCTTGGTGCGGCCCGTCGCGCACTTCACCTCCGCCGTACAGGACGAGCGGGCCGCGGCCCTGAAGTACCAGGCCACGCCGGGCGGCAGCGCCCGCCACGACTTCGACGCCGCGCAGGCCCGTACGGACAAGGCCGTCACGGCGCTGCGTGCGGGTGTCCGTTCCAGCAGCACCGACCTCGCGGCCCTCGACGCCGCGCTGCCCGGCCGAGTCCGCTCCCTGCTCGCCAGCGCCGGGGCGCTCAGTGAGCGGCGCGACAGCGCCCGCGGCGCCTCCGCCGTACTCTCCGACTACGGCACGGCCATCGACCGGGCCTTCGCGGTCCGCTCCAAGCTCGCGGGCGCCGACCAGCCAGACCGCGCCTCCGACACCCGTACCGTGCTCGAACTGGCCCGCTCCCGCGAGGCGTTGAGCCGTCAGGACGCGGAGATCGGCGCCGCACAGGCGAGCGGGACCATGTCCGCGGCCCAGCACCGTACGTTCGTCGGCGACGTCGCCGAGCAGCGCGCCTTCGCCCGCGCAGCGGTGTCCGACCTGCGGGCCGAGGACGCCGCCGCCTATCGCAAGGTGCTCGGCTCCCGCGCCGCCGCCGACCTCGCCACCGCCCAGGACGACGTCCTCGCCGCCGGTCCCTCCGGCGCCGCCACCGCGGTGAGCGCCGAGCAGTGGGACTCCCTCGCCGGTCCCACCCTGTCCGGGCTCGCCACCGCGGAGCGCGGCGCGATCGACACAGGCGCCGACGCGCAGCCGTACTCCCTGTCGAACCTGGGGAGTTCCGGTCTCGCCGTACTCCTCGGCCTGTTCGGTGTGATCCTCTCGCTCCTGCTCTCCGTACGCATCGGACGCGGCCTCGTCGACGACCTGACCGGACTGCGCAACTCCGCACTCGACCTCGCCGCCCAGCGGCTGCCGGCCGCCATCCGCCGCATTCACGGCGGCGACGGGCTCGACCTGGAGAAGGAAGCCCCGCTCTCCCACGACCCGGTCCGGGACGAGATCGGCCAGGTCGGCGCGGCGCTGACCACGGTGCAGCGGGCCGCGCTGCGCGCCGTGGCGGGCCGCGCCGCCGTGCTGACAGGTGTATCCGGCGTGTACGTCAGCCTCGCCCGCCGGAGCCAGGTGCTGTTGCACCGGCAGCTGGAACTCCTCGACACCATGGAGCGCCGTACCGAGAACCCCACGGACCTGGAGGACCTCTTCCGCCTGGACCACCTGACGACGCGGATGCGCCGCCACGCCGAGTCCCTGCTGATCCTCTCCGGCTCCGCGCCCGGCCGTGCCTGGCGCAACCCGGTCCCGCTCATCGACACCGTGCGCGCGGGCATCGCGGAGACCGCGGACATCCAGCGGGTCCAGCTGCACGACATCCCCGACCTGCGGCTGGCCGGCACGGCGGTCGCCGACCTCATCCACCTCATCGCCGAACTCACCGAGAACGCCGCCGCGTACTCGCCGCCCCACACCCCCGTGGTGGTGCGCGGCGAAGAGGTCGGGGCGGGCGCCGTCCTGGAGATCGAGGACCGCGGTCTCGGCATGGGCGACGAGGCACTCGCCGCGGCCAACGAGAAGATCCAGGCCGCGGACATCGACCTGCTCGACTCACGGCAGCTCGGCCTGTTCGTCATCAACCGCCTCGCCGAACGCCTGCACGTCGACGTGACTCTGCGCCGTTCGGTGTACGGCGGCATCACCGCGGTCGTCTTCCTCCCCCAGCAGCTCCTGGAGGCCCCGCACCCCGGCCTGCGGCCCCTGCCGGAACAGGAGCCGCCACGGGCGGTGGAGCCCGGACGCGAACCGGCCCCCGAGCCGACCGTCACGCGCATTCCCGCCCAGCGGCGCCGCGGCCAGGAACCGGCGACCGCACCCGAGGCACAACCGCGCCCGTCGGACGGTGACCCGGCACCCCGCCAACTCCCCGCCCGCGCCCGGCACGCCGCACCCCAGCTGCCCGTGACTGCGCCCGCACCCACCGCGCGGCCCACGCCCGTACCGGACGAAGAAGACGGCCTGCCGCGCCGGGTGCGCCAGGCCAGCCTCGCGCCCGAACTGCGCAACGACGAAGACGCGAGCGCGGGCGGCCCGCACCCTGCCCAGGGTCCGGCCATCCGCTCCCCCGAAGCCGCCCGCGCCACGATGGCGTCGCTGCGCTCCGGCCGGCGCCGCGCCTCCTCCACCCGCGACTCCCCCACCCGGACCTCCCCCACCCGCGACGAGCCAGCCGCCGCACCCGGCGCCCCCGACACCCCGCCCGGCCACCACACAGCGAACGACGAAGGGTCCCAAGACCGATGACGCCGACCTACTCCGTCACCACCCTGGGCAACCAGAGCGACGACCACGGCGCAGGCCGCATCGACTGGCTCCTCGACGACCTCGTGGACCGCGTCGCGGAAGTGCGGTACGCGGTCATGCTGTCCACCGACGGTCTGTGCGTCGGCGCCTCGCGCGGGATGGGCCGCGACGAGTCCGAGCGCTTCGCCGCCATCGCCTCCGGCTTCCACTCCCTCGCCAAGGGGGCGGGCCGGCACTTCGAGGCGGGCGGCGTCGTGCAGACGATGGTCGAGCTGCAGGGCGGCTTCCTTTTCGTGGTCGCCGCCGGTGACGGCTCCTGCATCGCCGTGTTCACCGACGGCCACGCCGACATCGGCCTGGTGGCGTACGAGATGGCCCTGCTGGTGGACCGGGTGCGCGAACACCTCAGTGTGCCCGTGCGGACGGACGCCGCGCAGGCGCCGGACGACGGCGAGGACTCATGACGGACCGGCCACCCAACCGCCACCCCGGCGGCCCGGACGCCCGCTCCGCCGAGGCCTGGACCGACCGCTACGACGAAGAGGCCGGGCCTCTGGTCAGGCTCTACGCCATGACCGCCGGCCGCGCCCGTACGGACAACGGCGCCGAGCGCGTCGACCTGATGGCGATCGTCCGGCCCACCGCGGCCACCCCTCGCGGCCCGCTCCCGCCCGAGCGGCGCGCACTGCTCGCCTTGTGTGCCCATGGGGCGCGCCCTGTCGCGGACCTCGCGTCGGACTCGGGGCTGCCCCTTGGTGTTGTCCGGGTCCTGCTCGGCGACCTCACGGCGCAGGGCCTGATCCACATCAGCCCGCCCGAGTTCACCGCAACAGGTGCCTCAACCGATGCCGGCACCGGGAAACAACGTCCGCCCGCCCACCTCCTGCGAGAAGTGATCAATGGCCTCCGCGCACTCTGACCGCACGCGGCATTCGGCGCCCGCCGACTTCACCGCGCTCAAGCTCCTGATCGCCGGCGGCTTCGGCGTCGGGAAGACCACGCTGGTGGAGTCGGTCAGCGAGATCCGTCCTCTGCGCACCGAAGAACCCCTCACCGAGGCGTCACGCCCGGTGGACAGCCTGCAGGGAGTGGCCACCAAGTCCACGACCACGGTCGCCATGGACTTCGGCCGCATCACCCTGCGCGACGACCTCGCCCTGTACCTGTTCGGTACGCCCGGCCAGGACCGGTTCTGGTTCGTCTGGGACGAGTTGGCCACGGGGTCGCTCGGCGCGGTCGTTCTCGCCGACACCCGCCGGCTCGCGGACTCCTTCCCGGCCGTGGACTACTTCGAGAGCCGCGGCATCCCCTTCATCGTCGCGGTGAACTGCTTCGACGGGATCCGCAGCCACACCCCGCAGGCAGTGGCCCGCGCGCTCGACCTGAACCGGGACACGCCCGTCCTGCTCTGCGACGTGCGTGACCGGGAGTCCGGCAAGGAGGTCCTGATCTCCCTGGTCGAACACGTCCTGAGCCGGGAGCTTGTCGCCCGCTGATTCCTCAGGCGATCAGCACCGCGGTGTCTTCGTCCTCGGACTCGGGCGTCCGCCTCGCGGAAGGGTGCGTATGTCTCAAGGGGTGTGAACGTGGCAGGGCCCGGGAAAACCGGGTGCCTTGTGACGGGCTGACCCCCAGGATGAGGAACATGACTGGTGAGACGGGCGTGGGGAGTCGACAGGACGTGGGAGGGGCGGGGCGACCGCTTGCCTTGGTCACGGGGGCGGGACGGTCTGCGGGGATCGCGGCGTCCGTGGTGCTGGAGCTGGCCCGGGCCGGTTGGGACGTGGCCTTCACGTACTGGACTCCGTATGACGCGCGCATGCAGTGGGGGAAGGAGGCGGGTGCGCCCGAAGAGTTGCGGAAGCAGGTGGCTTCCCTTGGGTCGAGCACGCTTGCGGTCGAGGCGGACCTGAGCGACCCGGCCGTTCCGGCTCAGCTCTTCGACGGTGTCGAGCGTGCGCTGGGGAACGTCACCGCGCTGGTGCTCTGCCACTGCGAGTCGGTCGACTCCGGTCTGCTGGACACCACGGTGGAGAGCTTCGACCTGCACTTCGCGGTCAATGCGCGGGCGACCTGGCTGCTGATCCGGGAGTACGGGCTGCGGTTTCGCGGACAGCATGGCAGCGGGCGCATCGTCAGCCTGACCAGCGATCACACCGCGGGCAATCTCCCGTACGGGGCGAGCAAGGGAGCGATGGACCGGATCACGTTGGCCGCCGCCCATGAGCTCGCCCACCTGGGAGTGACCTGCAATGCGGTCAATCCCGGACCGACCGACACCGGGTGGATGACTGAGGAGCAGAAGGCGGACATGATCCGCTTCACGCCCCTGGGGCGCCTCGGTGTGCCGCAGGACTGCGCGAATCTCGTCTCGTTTCTCTGTTCAGCAGAGGGCGGGTGGATCAACGGCCAGCTTCTCCAGAGCAATGGCGGTCTGGGGTGAGTCCAGTTCGTAGGACATGGGTCATGTCACCCGTCACCAGCCCACCTAGCGCCTCCCCGTGGCCAGATCCGCGGCCGTCCAGGCCAGTGCCGTCGCCCCGTCGAGTACCGCCCGGTCGGCCGCGGGGGTGATGCAGGCGGCGGTGAACCCGGGCTGGTGGTTGACGGTGCCGGGGCAGTCGAGGCCGAGCATGGGGTGGATGCTCGGCACGACGTGGGACACGTTGCCCATGTCGGTCGCGGCGCCGACGGCGCCACCCGGCGGGAGCGGCGGGAAGCTGCGGCCGAGCGCCTCGGCGTTGGCCCGGTACAGCGAGAGCAGTGCTGGATCGGGGCGCAGGTCCGCGTAGTCGGGGCCGCCGGAGCGGATGGTCAGGTCGCATCCCGTGGCGAGTGCGCCCGCCTCGAAGCAGCGGTGGACGCGCGGGGTCAGCCGGTCCAGGGCCTCCCGGGTCGCGGAGCGCACGATCCACCGGCCGCCGGTGCGGTCGGGGATGATGTTCGCCGCGCTGCCGCCGTCGGTGACGATGCCGTGGATGCGGTCGTCGGCGCGCGTCTGCTGGCGCAGCAGTCCGATGCCGACCTGGGCGAGTGTCAGCGCGTCGAGTGCGTTGACCCCCTCCTCGGGCCAGGCCCCGGCATGGGCGGGTCGGCCTTGGTAGGAGATGTCGAACTGGGAGACGGCCAGGCCGGGCATGGCCGCCATCTCGGTGGCCGCGGGGTGGACCATCATCGCGGCGTCCAGGCCGTCGAAGGCGCCGCGCTCCAGCATGAGGACCTTGCCACCGCCGCCTTCCTCGGCGGGCGTACCGAACACGGAGACGGTGAGTCCGAGGTCGTCCGCCACGTCGGCAAGGCCCACGGCGGCGCCGACGGCCGCGGCGGCGATGATGTTGTGCCCGCAGGCGTGGCCGATCTCTGGCAGGGCGTCGTACTCCGCGCAGATCCCCACGTGGACCGGGCCGCTGCCGATCGTCGCGTGCACGGCGGTGGGCAGGTCGTAGCAGCCGTGCCGGACCTCGAAACCCGCGCCGTCCAGTGCCTCGGCGACCCACCGGCTGGCCAGGGTCTCCTCGAAGGCGAGCTCGGGATGGGCGTGGATGCGGTGGGACAGGGACACCAACTCCGCGCTGCGGCTTTGGATCTGGGTCCCCACGTGGTCCTTGGTCGGCGTGAGCGCAGCGGCCATCAGACGGCCTCGGCGATGTGTACGGAAGCGGGACGGGTGGCGGCGTCGTAGGCAGCGTGGGCCCCGGTGGCGCCCATGCCGCTGATGCCCGCCGGTTCGTACAGCCGCTCAGGGCCGCCGCCCTGCCACTGGTTCACCCACACCACGCCCACGGGCAGCCGTTCGGCTGCCGCTATGTGGTCGGCGTTCTCGGTATAGACCGTGGCGGCCAGGCCGAACCGGGACCGGGCGGCGCGGTCGAGGCCCTCTTCGAAGGAGTCGACCACGACGACCGGGGCGAGCGGGCCGAAGGTCTCCTCGCTCAGTACGGCCATCGATTCGTCCACGCCGGTCAGCACGGTGGCCGGATAGAAGAAGCCGGGGCCTTCAGGGACGGTGCCGCCCGTACGGATGGTGGCGCCGCGTGCCACGGCGTCGACGACGTGCCCGTGCACGAGGTCGCGCTGGCGTCGGTCGACCAGCGGGCCCAGCGTGGTCCTCTCGTCGCGGCCGTCGCCGAGCACGTGTCCTGCGGCCTGCGCTACAAGAGCCTCGATGAAGGGTTCCGCGATGGCGCGGTGGACGTAGATGCGCTCCATGGACGTGCAGATCTGGCCGGAGTTGACGAACGCGCCGAAGGCGACCGCCACCGCGGTCCCTACCGGGTCGACGTCGGCGTCGATCACGACCGGGTCCTTGCCGCCGAGTTCGAGGACGCTGCGATGCAGCCGAGCGCCGGCGGCGGCACCGACGGCACGTCCGGCCGCGACGGAGCCGGTGAAGTGCACGAGGTGTACGTCCTCGTGCTCGGCCAGCGGGATCCCGGCACGGGCGTCGCCGAGGACCAGGTTCAGCACGCCCGGTGGTGGATCGAGCAGCTCGCACAGTCGGACCACGGACAGCGGGGCGCGCTCCGACGGCTTGACCACCACCGTGTTGCCCGCGGCCAGCAGGGGGCCGATCGCGCCGAGCACCATCGGCACGGGGAAGTTCCACGGGGTGATCACAGCGGCGGCGCCGAGCGGCCGCCGCACGATCCGGGTGGTGCTCCCGCCGGGACCCGGGACGCTCTGCTCGAACGCGTAGGAGTGGGCCTGGTCGGCGGCGGCGCGCAGTCCAAGGGCCGCGCCCTCGATGAACGTCCGGCCGAGACCGACCGGCTTGCCCATCTCCCGGCACTCCAACTCGGCGAGTTCGAGGGCGTGTTCGGTGATCGTGTCGGCCCAGCGGTGCAGCAGTTCGGTCCGTTCGGACAGTGCCCGCGCGACCCACTTGGGCTGCGCGTCGACGGCGGCGCGCACGGCGTCGTCGACGTCCTTGGCCGATCCACCGGGCCGGTGGGCGACGAGCTCTTCAGTGGCGGGATCGATGAGCGCGTGGAGGGTCTTGTCGGCCGATTCCTGCCACGTTCCCGCTATCAGGTTCTGCAAGGTCCGCATGGAACTGGTGCTCCTTCGTGAGCCGTCGAGGAGGTCGGTGGAGGCGGTCAGGCGAGGCGGCCCGCCATGAGTTCCCCAACCATGATCGCGGCGAGGTTCGTGTTGGCCCGGGGGACGGACGGGAAGATGGAGGCGTCGACCACGCGCAGCCCTTCGAGGCCGTGAACGCGGCAGGCCGGATCGACCACCGTCGTCGCGTCATCCGCGGATCCCATGCGGCACGTGCTCGTACCGTGTTGCGCGTCGACCACATGGGTCAGCAGGTGGTCGTCCAGACGTCCGTCGTCGTCGAGCGCGGCGAACAAGGCGGCGTTGTGCTCCGGGACGGGGGCCCGGACGACCGACGCCACTTCCGTGCCTGCGGCGAGCGCCGCCAACTCCCGTACTCCTTCGCGCAGTCGAGTCAGATCACGAGGGTCGGACAGCATGCGCTCGTGGACCAGGGGCTGCACGGTGGGGTCTGCGGAGACGAGCCCGAGGTGACCGCGGGAGAACGTCTGGTTCAGCCACACCCCGACCCCGCCCGCGGGCAGGTCGGTGTCGGCCGCGGCCATGGACAGCACGTTCTGGTTGAGTGACACGAACATCATGTCGTTCACGTGCGCGCCGGGCCCGCTCGTGTAGCGGACGCAGACGTTGGTGTGCCGGTCGTCGGGCGTCTTGATGGCAGCTTCCCGGGTGAGCGGAAGTTCCACGACGATCATGGGGTGGTCCTGCAGACCGCTGCCGACGGGCAGGTCAGCCCGTACGGCGATGTCCAGCGCACGCAGCCGGGCGGACGGGCCGACGCCGGAGCGCAACAGCACGGCGGGAGAGTGGATCACCCCGGCGCTCAGCACGATCTCGTCGGCGTACTCGGTCACCGTCGCCCCGTCGGCCAGTACGCGGACCCCGACCGCGCGGTTGCCCGAGAACACGACGCGGTCCACCAGGGATCCGCCGCGGACCGTCAGGGTCGCGAGGTCGCGGGCGGGCTCCAGATAGGCATCGTTGACCGAGACCCGGCGCCCGGCCCGGGAGTTGATCGGGTAGGGCGATACCCCCGTCGCGCCGGGGGCGTTCACATCCGGTGCCCAGGCGTGCCCCGCGGCGCGTGCCGCCTGGTGGAGTACGCGGTCAGCGCCGCCCCAACGGGCTTGCGGCGTACGGAAGATAGGGGTGGGCCCGTCCTGCCCGTGGTACGTCTCGGAGCCGAACTCCGCGTCGTTCTCCAGTTTCGCGAAGTACGGCAGCACGTCTTCGCGGGACCAGCCGGTGCAGCCCGCGGCGGCCCAGTCGTCGAAGTCCTCCATCGGCGGGCGAATCGCGATCTGCCCGTTGACCGACGAACTCCCGCCGACGCCGCGGCCGCGCCAGTACGGGATCTGCGGTTGCCGGTCGGTCCTGGTGGCGTTCAGGCCGGGCCACACCAGGTCCTGCGCGGCGGTCGGGTCAAGAAGGGCCCGGACCGGATTCGGGGAGCGCCAGACCTCCGGCATCGCGGCGGAGCGGTAGTCGGATCCCGCCTCGAGCAGCAGCACGCGCCGCCCGGCGGCGGCCGACCGGGCGGCCAGCACGGCCCCCGCCGACCCGGCACCCACGACAATCAGATCCCAGCCTGTTTCGGGCATACGGCACCTCCGGCAGTCAGATGAGCGAGATCCGCGACAGACTCGGATCGCCGTGAAAGGTAGACTGCAACCAGCTCAAAGTTCAGTCAAGAGTGAACGTTCGATCCACATTGATCGATGGAGTGGACCGATCTCATCGATCCATCGACGACCGATCCGTGGACCATCGATCCGAGGAGGCGCAGGTGTCGGCAGCGGGGGACGCGGGATCCGGTGGCGCGGCCGCACTCATCGAGGACTTCGGCCTGCACATCGGCCAGGCCATGGGGTGGCCCCGGATGGCCGGGCGCACCGCGGGAGTCCTGATGACGAGCGAGACCCCTCTGACGCTCGCGCAGCTCATGGACGCGCTCGGCGCCAGCAAGGGCTCGATGTCGGAGACGACGCGCCTGCTCATCACCAACGGCACGGTGGAGCGGTACAAGCCCGCGGGGTCACGCCAGTTCGTCTTCCGCTGGCGCGACGACGCCTGGGTGGGCTGCTTGCAGCATCAGCTCGAACAGACCGCTCAACTGCGTGCCCTGGCCGAGCGGGCCCAAGGGCGGGCCGAGGGACTCCCACCTGAGCAGCAGCAGCGCGTGCGGCGGATGGTCGAGTACTACGCCTTCATGACGCAGCGGCTCGAAGTGCTCCTTGCGGAGTTCACCGCGAGCCAGGCGCCGGGGGCGTGACGGCGCGTACCTCCCGTAACTCTGCATTAGCATCCAGGCATGGCTGACACCCCTGCGAGCGACACAGTCGAGGGCGTACCGCGGTCATGACTGTCGACGAGCAGGACGCTCGCCGGATCCACCGACTGCCGGTGGACCGAAAGGCAGCCGCCGCCCTGAGTACCTGGGCTGCCGCCACGAACGAGAGCACCCTGGACGCCACTTACCTGGACCTCTCGGGCGCCGATCTCTCCGGCACCGATCTCGGCCTGACCCTGTTCTGCCCATCCGTGGCGCGCGGCATCCGTCTGCGGGACGCGGACCTGTACCGGGCGAACCTCGGGTGGGCCGATATGGAAGGCGCGGATCTGACGCGGGCTGTGCTGGTCAAGGCCGAGCTCACCGAGACCATCCTGCGCGACGCGGATCTGACCGGCGCCAACCTGGGCAGCGCGGAACTGTACGACGTCGACGCGCGCGGAGCCCGCTTCCGCGCGGCCCGGCTGAACGGTGCGTCGCTGCTCGGCAACACCCGCCTGGAAGGCGCCGACTTGACCGACGTCTCCGTCGCGGACACCAGCTTCCAGGCCACCCTCGACGACGAGACGCGCGTGGCCGGTATGAGCGGCACCGTCTTCGGGCCTGCCCATGCCACCGCCCCGGACGGCACCCGGCACGAGCTGGCCGGCCTCGCGCTCGAACTGTGGCTGACCGAGCGCGGCGCAGCCGTCCAGGTCCTCAACTCCCTCGCCGACACCACGGCAGCCAGGAGCGGGAGATGTGGGCCGGGGCTGACGAGAGTGTGTCGATGGCCAGTACCACCAAGGTCATGACTGCCTTGGTGGTGCTCAAGCATCCGGAGTGGCTGGACCGGCAGATCACGGTGAAACAGGAGTACCGAGACTACGTAACGGAGACCGGCGCCAGTACGGCCGACCTCCAGACCGGCGACAAACTGACCGTCAAGCAGTTGCTGCACGCCATGCTGATCCCGTCCGGGGCGGACGCCGCGATGGCCCTGGCCGACAACTTCGGCTCCGGGAACACCACGGAGGCGCGGATCGCCGACTTCGAGAACCAGATGAACACCGAAGCGCAGCAGCTGGGCATGACCGGCACGCACTTCGACTCCTTCGACGGCATCTCGCACGGCGACAACCGCAGCACCGCCCGCGACCTGGCCAAGCTCGGCCAGCGAGCGATGCTGCAGCCGGTGTTCGCCGACGTCGTGAAGAACAAGCAGTTCAAGGCCGAGGCTCCAGCGGCCAACGGCCACACCCGGTACTACACCTGGGACAACACCAACGAACTGCTGAGCACATACGACGGCGCCCTGGGCATCAGGACCGGCAGCGGCGCGGAGGCCGGCCACTCCCTCGTCTTCGCCGCCGAGCGGGACAACCGCACCCTGGTCGGCGCGATCATCGAAGCCGACAAGGACCGCTTCGACGACGCCACCAAGATGCTCGACTGAGGCTTCGCCCACTGACCGGATGGCCCCCGGCCTGCTCGTTCCGGCGCCCGCCCCGACAGCGGGAGCTGGAGCGCAGCCCGCCTACCGGGTGGATCGATACCGCCGTCTCATTGTCGTGTTCTCTATGTGAGACGGCGCTCCGGGATCTCTGCGGGGATGCCTATGGTGGTGCGCATGTTCGGACCCGCCCGTCAGCTTGCTCTCGCGCTCTTCGCGGCCACGCCGTGGAGCGTTGACGACGCGCTCTGTCGCCGCTGACGTCTCGCGCTCTGCGCTCACGCGATCACCGCCTGTCCGATCCCCTCCCGTTCCCGGAGACCTCCTTGACCACCGCTCCCGCTGCCGGGGTGCCGTCCCGGACCGCCCTGCTCACCCCTGCTCCCACCTCCGCTCCCTCCCCAGCGACCGAGGCCGCGCCGCCGGTCCGGCGAGTGCCGCTGGCGGTCGCCGGTGCCATCGGGGTCGCCCTCGCCGGGTATGTCTTCGCGGAGCACGGGGCCAAGCCCGGCGTCCTGCTGCTGCTCGGCATCGGCCTCGGGTTCGCCCTGTTCCACTCCCGGTTCGGCTTCACCTCCGCCTGGCGGCAGCTGGTGGCCGTCGGCAACGGCACCGGGCTGCGTGCCCACACCCTGCTGCTCGGGACCACCGCTACCCTCTTCGCCCTGATCATCGGCAGCGGCAGCGGCCTGTTCGGTTCCGTGCCCGCGCCCAGCGCAGGGCCGATCGGAGTGGCGCTGCTCATCGGCGCGTTCCTCTTCGCCGTCGGCATGCAGCTCGGCGGCGCCTGCGCCTCGGGGACCCTCTTCGCCGTCGGCTCCGGCCAGGGCACCATCGTGCTCACCCTCTTCGGCTTCATCACCGGCTCCACCCTCGCCGCCTGGCAGTTCGGCCTCTGGAACAAGCTGCCCGCGCTCGACCCTTACGTGATGTCCGACCACATCGGCTGGTTCGGTTCCTGGGCGGTGACGATCGTGGCGCTCGCCGCGATCTGGTTCATCGCCCGTGCCGTGCAGGCTCGCCGCACTCCCCCGCCGGTCGGTAACCCGCCATCCGCGCGCGGCGCCCTGCGCCGTACGGTGCGGGGTTCTTGGCCGCTGGCCGCGGGAGCCGTCGTGCTGGCCCTGCTCGGCGCGGGTGTACTGCTCGTCTCGGGCGGCGCCTGGGGCATCACCAGCGCGTTCGCCCTGTGGGGCTCGAAGGTCGTGAGCGCGCTCGGCGGCTCGCCGGAGACCTGGGCGTTCTGGCAGCAGCCCGGCAGCGCCGCCCAGCTGTCGGGGCCGGTGCTTGCCGACAAGAACAGCCTCACCGACATCGGCATCATGGTCGGCGCGGCCGTCGCCGCGGCCGCCGGTGGCGTGTGGCAGCTGCACCGCAACATCCCCGCCCGCACGGCGCTCGCCGCTGTCATCGGCGGCATCCTGATGGGCGTCGGTGCCCGCCTCGCGGGCGGCTGCAACATCGGTGCCTACCTTGCCGGTATCGCCTCCGGGTCCCTTCACGGGTGGATCTGGGCCATCGTGGCCATCCTCGGCACCTGGGCCGGCTTGCGCCTTCGCCCGTTGTTCGGCCTGGGCAACCCGAAGCCGACGGACGGCGTCTGCTGACCTGACGACCTGCACCACCACCCCCAACTACCCGACGTCGGCGCGCTGTTCTTGCGCAGGCATCCGCCGATCCAGGCCGCAAGCGCGCCTCCAGGGGGCTCGGTGTCTGATTTCCGCCAGCACGTCGCCCCTCGGCACTCCTACGCTGCGGCTATGTCATCCCCCTTCGCCGGCATCATCGACCGCTATCTGCTCGCCAGTTCCGAGTTCACGCGCAGGTTGCACGCGGTAGGGCCCGAGGAATGGACGGCGCCGACCCCTTGCGCAGAGTGGGACGTACACCACCTCGTCAACCACATGACCCGGGGAAACCTCAACTACGTCTCCCTGCTGGACGGCGGCTCGGCCGCCGAATTCATCCGGCTCCGAGACAGCGACGCCCTGGGCGGCGATCCGCTGGGCGCCTACGTGCGGTCGGTGCGGGAGTGCGCCGCGGCGTTCCGCAGGCCCGGTGCCCTCGATCAGATCCTGGATTACCCCCTTGGCCCGGTGACCGGAAAACAGGCCCTCGCCGTCCGCACCACGGACGCGACCATTCACACGTGGGACCTGGCCCAGGCCATCAACGCCCCCGAGGAACTCGACCCCGGGCTCGTCGCCTGGATCGTGGACCACCTCACCGACATCTACGCCGGCTTGGCGGAGTCACCTGTCTCCGCCAACACCGCTCACCGCTTCTTCGCCGCCCCAGAGGCCCCGCCCCTTGCTCCGGAGTCCCGGCAGGCCCGCTTGTTGCGGCTCATGGGCCGCTGAGCGGCTCCGCCAGTCGTAAGTCACCCGACCCGTATTGCGTCTGCCGGAACCTCGAAGACGATTGTGAGTCCGTCGCGCTCGTTCCCCTGCTCTCCGACGCGCGTGAAGCCGAAGCCCTCGATGGAGGCCAGGGAGGCGATGTTGTCGGATCCGATCCTGGCGCGCACGGTCCTGACACAGGGGTCAGCGGCGGCCCTGACGAGCAGTTCCCTCAGCATGGCGCGGGCATAGCCCTGGCGCCGGTACCCGGGCACGACGGTGTAGCCGACCTCGACCAGGCCGGCCTCGTCCGGCGGCCCGTGAAACCCCGCGTCGCCGACGACGACCCCGTCCGGTACGGATACCGCGGCCCGCGTGATCCAGGGCGCGGCAGAGGGGTCCTTGGCCAGCTGGTCGGCGCGGTAACCGAAGATCCAGCGAGCCCGGTCACCAACGAAGTGTTCGTCGAGGGCGACCCCGGCCTCGGCGCTGCCGCCGGCGAGGTCACCGTCGGCGAGCGCCCGCAGCGCCTGTGCGCTGAGTTCGACGAAGCGGACGCGTTTGGGGAGGGAGAGAGGTTCGTTGTTCATCGCGGCGATGGTCACCCAGCACGGGAGGACTGTCCACTGCTTTACTGCTTCGGCGGACTTGGTGATCCGTGATCGGGGATCTGTGATCGGCGCGGCCAAGCCATGGCTCAAGGCTCCCGGCGGGCCCGGTCGCTGGGGTCAGGTTTCCTTCCGCCGGGCGCGGGCCGCTTCCATGCTGGCCATGGGCCCGCCCCCTTCCCCCGCCTCCGGCCCGTAGAAGCGGACGCCGCAGGCGCCCCCGCGCCGTCGGCGGCGTTCTCGCTCGGGGCGATGCGACGCAGCAGGAAGCCGGCGGTCAGGGCCATGGGGAACATCACCACCGCGTACACCGCCGAGGGAATCGCCATCCGGGTGCTGTCCAGCAGCGAGGGACTGAGGGCGATGGCCATCGACAGCGTGGTGTTGTGCATGCCGATCTCGAAACAGGTGGCGACCGACTGGCGGTGGTCGCCCCGGCCCAGCCGAGTCGCACCGTAGCCGAGGATCAGGGAGATCGCGCCGAAGAGGAACACGACGATCCCGATGTCGGCGAGATAGCCGAGCACGTTCTCCCGCTCGGCAGCGACCGCGGCGATGACAATGCCGACGAGCGCGGTGACCGCCGTCACCTTGACCACCTGAGTGGAACGCTCCGCAAGATCTGGATTGCGGTGTCGGACCCCCATTCCCGCAGCGACCGGAACCAGCACGACGAGGAAGACCTGCAGCGTCTTGTCGAAGCGCAGTCCTAGCGCGTCGTCCGTTCCGGTCATGAAGTGATCGAGCGAGAGATTCACGACGATCGGCAGCGTGACGACGGCAATCACCGAATTGATGGCGGTCAACGTGACGTTGAGGGCGACGTCACCGCCGAAGAGATGGCTGAAGATATTGGCCATCGTGCCGCCGGGAGAGGCCGCGAGCAGCATCATGCCGACGGCCAGCGCGGGGCCCAGGTCGAAGGCCATGACCAGGCCCAGACAGGCGGCGGGCAGCAGCACCAGCTGGCAGGTGAGCGCGACGGCCACAGTCCGCGGGTACGCCGCGACCCTGCGGAAGTCGACTACGGACAGGCCGAGTCCGAGACCGAACATGATCACGGCGAGGACGGCAGGCAGCAGATAGGTGGTCAGCGGCGAGTCCACGTGAACAGCCTCCGTGAGGCTGCTTGAAAAGTCCACGGCCGTGCAGCCGGTGCCCGCGCACCGCAGCGGGCGCGGTGCGCAGTGTGGTCAAGACGCCGCCTTGCGCCATTGGTCCTACGCGGATTCCAGCAGCCCCTTGAGCCGCGTCAGGTCGGCGACGACCGTGCTTGCGTCGAGCTCGAATTCCGCGTCGCTCGCCTCCGGCTGCCGGCGGATGGTGAACACCACCTCGCACGCCTTGCCATCAGCGATCACGCGGACCGGGTTGTACACCGTCTGCCCCGACGGCAGTGTCACATTGTGGTCGAGCACGCCCAGGTCGTTGCGGGGCACGAAGCTGACCACGACCCGACCCATCGGGGACGACTCCGCTACCCACTCACCTCCCCGCTGTTCGACGCTGTCTCCCAGGCCGTGGGCCCAGGCGGGGAGGTTGGCGGGGTCCGACGCGAAGGCGTAGACGTCCGCGGCGGTGCGGTCGATGCGGACACTGAGGTGCCGTGATTCCTTGTCGGTACTGATCATGACGATGACGTTAGCGGCCGGTGCCATCGCGGTCTTGAACGAATCGGACCGTGCGGTGCACCCTCCAGGCCCGCCCGATTTCATAGCGCCCGGTACCTGAAGTACCACGCCCCGGCGCCGTGTCGCGCCGCAGATCCTCATCCCTCCGCCTTGCGTTCGACGAGATACCGGCCGTCGCGGGTGAACCCGGTGACGGCCGCGCCCTCGGCGAGGAGCCCGCCGAGGGTACTGCGCAACGCCGCCCGCCATGCGTAGGCGGCCTCCGGTCGCTCCCCGCGCAGTGCCTCGATGTCGGAGGGGATTTTTACGGTGACGCAGGGGCCGCCGAGGGAACCAAGCACCGGCAGCCCCTCGGCATCCGCATCAAGGCCTAACGCAGCATCCGGAGGTACAGCCGCCTGGTCCCGCGGTCGGACGCAGGCCTCGGCGACGGCCGGGTCGGCCAGGTGCCAGGCGACGAGTAACCGGTCGGATCCCTGGCCCTTGTTCATGCCGTCGTCCATCACGCCGTAGAAATCCGGCAGGTACTGCCCGGCGACCGCGCCCAGCTTGGCGAGGTTGAAGTAGGCGTTGCGGCTGACCAACGGGTCGTACGTCCACGTCACTTTGGTGATGGAGCGTTCCAGCGCCCAGGCCCGCTGGTGGACCTTCAACGCGAACCCGATGTTCCGGCCACGGGCCCGCGCGTCGACGCCCGCGATGTGCGAGTGCAGCCCGGCCTCCGCGAGGAAGCCGACGCACACACCGGTCAGCCGGTCGGTCTCGTAGGCGCCTGCCACATAGCTGCCCGAGTGCTGGAAGGCCCGCAGCAGCGCCGTGGTGATCAGCGGGTTGCCCGCCGGAGGGCGCCAGACTCTGTCGAGCAGGACGCAGGCGGCCCGGAACTCCACCTCCTGCGACAGCTCCCTGATGACCACGCCGGACCGTCGCTGAGCCAGGTCGGACGCCGTCACGGACGCCTCGATGAGTTCACTCACGCCTGCTCTCCGATCAACTCTCCTACGAGAAAGGCGAGTAGCGTGGTCCGGCAGGTCTCGGACCGGGTCAGGGTGCGGAAGGTGTGCGAGCCGTGCTCGTCGCCGGCGGCGAGGGTTGTCTCCTGCCTGATGTGCTCAATCACGGTCGCCTCGCCGATGTTCGGTGGCGCGGGCGACGCTGGAACTCCCACGAACTCATCCCGTCGACTCCTCGGTGGTGGTGATCAGTGGTGGTGCTCCCGAACGCCGGCATCGGGAGCCGTTGCGTGCACGCCGCCCGCGCCCGACTCCGCCCGGGGCGATCCGATCTCCGGATGCTCCGGGCAGAGGCGGGGCGGGGGCTCACTGCGGGGCGGGTCAGAACAGTTGCAGGGGACGAGCCGTCGGGCGTGCGGTCGTGCCCTCGGGATCGCCACCGGAAGCGGAGCCAGAGTCGGGGCAGAAGACCGCCTGCATCACGTCGACCGAGATGCCGCCCTGGTCGACCCAGTCACCGTTCATGTGAGTGCTGGCGAACTTCGAGCCGTCGCGCAGGCCCATCGACCACGACAGCGAGCCGTGGATCGTGCCGCCGTGTCCCCATACCTGCACTCCGCATGACAGCTTCTGGGTGATCATGCCGAGGCCGTACCCGGTGTTCGGGATCCAGTTCACGGTCGGTACGGCGGTGAACATGGCCTTCTGTTCGGCGGGACGCAGCAACTTGCCGCTGAGCAGGGCCGTGTAGAACCGGGTGATGTCGCCGGACGTGGAGATCATGTCCCCGGCCGAGCCGGCCCACGAGGCGTTCAGTTCGGTCACGTCATGGACCGGGGCCGTGGGGTCGGGGAGCAGGAGCTTGGAGTAGGCCTTGCCGTGCGGCCCGTAGATGCTGGTGCTCTGACCCGGCAGATACGTGTTGGCCAGGCCGAGCGGCGCGATGATCCTCCGGGTCACCTCACTCGCGAGCGGGCGCCCCGTCACCTTCTCCGCGATCATCCCGGCGAGGATGAAGTTGGTGTTGGAGTAGGCCCACGAGGTGCCCGGTGCGAAGTCCGGCGCATGGCTCATCGCCGTCTTGACGAGTTGCTCGGGTCGGACGCTGTCGAAGCGGTGCTCGAGGAAACCCGGACCGACCAGTTTGGCCACGACCTCCGGATCGTTCGTGTAGTTGAAGATGCCGCTGGTGTGGTTGAGCAGCTGCCGTACGGTGATCTTGCTGCCGTCGTGCCCGTTGCCCTGCACCACGCCCGGCAGCCACTTCTCGACGCTGTCGTCGAGGCGAAGCCGTCCCTCCCCCACCAGCTGCAGCAGCACGGTGGCGGTGAACGTCTTGGTCGTGCTGCCGATCCGGAACCGGTTCACGGCCTGTGGCTTGCGGCCGGTCGCGGTGTCGGCGACGCCGGCGGATCCGAACCACTTGCTCTTGCCGTCCTGGACCTCGGCGAGAATGCCGGGAGCCCCTCCCTCGCGCACCGCTCGGTCGAGCGCACGCTGGACGGCGTCGTTCCCCTGGGCGGGCTCCGCGGACGCGGATGCGGACTCGGCCACTGACACAGCCGGTACAGCGGCCATGACCATTGCCGCGATGCTCGCGATGAGGACAGCTCTGGAACGACGGAACATGGGGGCTTCCTTTCGTAGCGAGGCTGGCAGATACGTACTCCCGGGCAATGCCTCCCGGGAGCCGACATCGTCCCCAGCTCCGGCACCCCCTGGCTAAGGGCTGCAGGCCCAAATCCCGTGCACCGAATGGTGCCGCAGCACAAACCAACCGGGGCACAGCCGCATCCGCACCCGCATCCGCACCCGCACCCGCACCCGCACCCGCCAAATGACCTTTGTCCGACGGCACATACGAGTGCACTCCCGTTCGTGCAGCGGTCCGAAGAGGCGTCCCCGCAGCTGCCCTACCGTTCGCTGTCACCCCGACACGACCTGCGCGACCCGCACTGCCTGCACTACCCCCACCCCCACGACCTCGACTGCCTCGCGCTGCCGTACGACCTGGAGGTCCATTCATGACGCCCCGCACGCATTTGACGGCCCTGCTGCTCGCGTCCGCATTCGCCCTGACCGCCTGCTCCGGCGGCGGATCGCGCACACCGGCCGCCGGTGACCGGACTCTGGTCATCGACACGTCCTTCGACCTCAAGACGGCCGACCCGGGACGGATGTACGAGGCGACCGGCCTCTTCATCGGGAAGGCGGTGTACGACACGCTGCTCACCTTCGAGGGCGGCGATGTGACGAAGCCGGTACCGGCTCTGGCCAGGTCGTTCAAGCTCTCGGACGACGGCAAGGTCCTGACACTCAAGCTCCGTTCGGGGGCCAAGTTCAGCGACGGCTCCCCGCTCACCGCCGACGACGTGGTCTTCTCGCTGACCCGCTTGCGCGACATGAAGGGCAACCCGTCGTTCCTCCTCGACGGGGTGAAGGTGGCCAAGACCGATGATTCCACCGTCACGCTGACGTCGAAGAAGCCCAACCCCGCACTGCCGTACATCCTGCCCAACCCCGTGCTCGGGATCCTCAACAGCAAGGTCGCCCAGGCGCACGGCGCGACGACCGATGCCAAGGACAAGGCGGAGCAGTACCTCAACTCCGCGTCGGCCGGGTCGGGCCCGTACGTGATCGACTCCTTCAACGTCAGCAACCAGGTGGTGCTGCGGGCCAACAAGAAGTACTACGGCTCCCCACCCGCGTACGACAAGGTCGTCATACGCAACGTCGAAGCAGCGACGCAGAAGCTCAACGTGCAGCGCGGTGACAGCCAGGTGGCCCTGAACCTCTCCGGCGACCAGGCCAAGAGCATGCCCGCCAATCTGCGGGTGACGCGGACCGCGTCGGCCAACGTGATCTTCCTGCTCGCCACGCGGAACAAGGCGATCAGCAAGACGACCTCGAATCCGAAGTTCGTCGAAGCGGTACGCAAGGGCGTCGACTACCAGGGGCTCCTCGAACTGGCCGGTGAGGGATCGGAGCAGGCGCCGGGCATCATCCCGTCGCAACTGCTCGGCGCATTCCCGCCGGAGCAGGCACCCGAGCGGGACGTGGCGGGCGCCAAGGCGGCGCTTGCGGCGAGCGGGCTGAAGAACCCGACGGTCAAGCTGGAGTATCCGAGCGAACTCACCGTCAACGGCCTGTCCCTCAAGCCACTGGCCGAGCGCGTCCAGGCCAACCTCAAGGAGGTCGGCATCACCGTCGACCTCGCGCCCGCTCCCCTCTCCACCGCGGCGGACAACTACCGCAACGGCAAGGAGGAGATGGGCCTTTGGTACTGGGGGCCCGATCACCCGGACCCCAGCGGCTACCTGGTGTTCCTGCCCGGCAAGCTCGTGGGTCTGCGCCTCGGCTGGAAGGCGGGTGCGGACAAGAAGCTTGAGGCAGCCGGCGAGAAGGCGGCCACCGAGATCGGCGATGACGCGCGCGAGAAGGCCTACGCCGACGTACAGAACAAGCTGAACGCATCGGGCCCGTACGTCCCGCTCCTTCAGCCCAGCCAGAACATCGTGACGGCCACCTCGGTGACCGGTCTCAAGTACCACCCGGTGTGGACCGTCGACGTCGCCGACCTGGGCGTGAAGTGACATGACCACCCTTCACGATCGCGTGCGGCGCCGAAACCGGCCGCTCGCCAGGTTCCTCGTCCGCAGGATCCTCATCGCGCTCCTGCTCGCCTGGGGCATCACGCTCGTGACGTTCGTGCTGACGAACATGGTTCCGGGCGACCCGGCCGCCGCGAATCTGGGGCAGCAGGCGCTCGGCGACCCGACAGCCGTGGCGCAGTGGCGGGCCGACCACGGACTCGACAAGTCACTCCCGCAGCAGTACTTGCTGTTCCTTCAGGGGCTGCTCCACGGCGACCTGGGCACGAGTCAGCAGTCCCACCGACCGGTCAGCGAGGACCTCGCGGAGTTCGTGCCCGCGACGCTGGAGCTGGCAGGCGCGGCCATCATGGTGTCGCTGGTGCTCGGCGTGGCCTTCGGCCTGATCGCGGCGCTGCGCCGGGACCGCACGGCGGATCACGTCCTGCGGATGCTGAGCCTGATCGGCGTCTCGGTACCGACCTTCTGGCTGGCACTCCTCGCGTTCTACGTCTTCTTCTACCGTCTGCGGCTCACCCCCGGCAGCGGCCGCGTCGATCCCGCTCTCGGCGCCCCGCAACACCTCACCGGCCTGCATACGCTGGACGCCGCCCTGTCCGGCCGATGGGACATCTTCGGCAGCGCACTCGGCCACCTGATCATGCCCGCACTGGTGCTCTCGCTCTACACCATCGGGCTGCTGACCCGCTTCACCCGCAGCGCCGTCCTGGAGGTGCTCGGCCAGGACTACGTGCGTGCGGGCCGGGCCAAGGGGCTGCCGGGGCGGGTGATCCTCTTCCGGTACGTACTGCGCTCCGCGCTGGTGCCGATCATCACGGTGGCGGGCCTCGCGTTCGGCAGCCTCCTGTCGGGCACCGTCCTGGTCGAGGCGATCTTCGCCTGGCAGGGGGTCGGCCAGTACGCCTACAAGAGCGCCACCGCCCTGGACCTGCCGGCCATCATGGGCGTCGGCCTGGTGGTGAGCGGCGTCTACCTGGCCATCAACCTGATCGTGGACGTCCTGTACGGCGTGATCGACCCCCGGGTGAGGCTGCGATGAGCCGACCGACCGCTGTACTGACTGCCGTACCGACCGCTGTACTGAGCACCCTCAGGCGACTGCCCGACGCGTGGCGGCGACCGCAGGCCGTCATAGGAGCCGCGGTGGTGCTCGCCTGGCTGGTGATCGCCGCCGCCGCGCCCCTCCTCGCACCGCACGACCCCCTCGCCCAGGAGCTGCCCCGCCTCACCGGACCGGGCCCCGGGCACTGGTTCGGCACCGACCAGCTCGGCCGCGACATCCTCAGCCGGGTCCTGTACGGCGCACGCGTGTCGATCACGCTCACCCTGCTCCTGGTCGCCCTCTCCGTCCTGATCGGCGGGTTCCTCGGTGCCGTCGCCGGCTATTTCGGCAGGTGGGCGGACGAAGCGATCATGCGCCTTGCCGACCTCGTCTTCGCCTTCCCGACGATCATCCTGGCCATGGTGGTGGCGGCCGCGCTCGGCGCCAGCCTCACCAACGCGGTCCTTGCCGTGCTCGTCGTGGCCTGGGCGACGTACGCACGCGTCAGCCGCGGCCTGGTGCTTGCCGTGCGCGAGCAGGAGTACGTGCTCAGCGGGCGGCTGCTCGGCTTCTCGGTGTGGCGCTCGCTGCGGGTGGACGTACTGCCCAACGTGGTCGGACCGGTCCTGGTGCTCGCCACGCTCGACATCGGTACGGCGCTGCTGCTGCTCTCCGGTCTGTCGTTCCTCGGCCTGGGCGCCAAGCCGCCGTCCGCGGAATGGGGGGCGATGGTGGCGTCGGGCGTGGAGGTGTTCGATAGCTGGTGGGTGGCAACGTTCCCGGGCCTCGCGATCCTGACGGTGGTCCTCGCGTTCAACTTCCTCGGTGACACGCTGCGCGACGCCCTGGACCCCCGAACTGCCCGCAAGGTCAAGGAGCGTGCCCTGTGACCCTCACGATCACCGAGCTGCGGGTGACGATCCGTGGGACACAGATCCTGTCCGGTGTCGACCTCGCCCTGCACAAGGGAAAGGTGCACGGCCTTGCGGGCGAGAGCGGGTCGGGCAAGACCATGACGGGCTTCGCCGTGCTGGGACTCCTGCCGCCCGGGGCTAGGGCGAGCGGCCGGATCGAGCTTGCGGGGCGCGACCTGCTCGGGCTCCCGGACAAGGAGCTCAACCGGGTACGCGGCAACGACATCGCGATGGTCTTCCAGGATCCGTCCACCAGCCTGCACCCCATGCTGAGCGTGGGCAGGCAACTGACCGAGCACATGCGCCTGCACCTGGGCATCGGCCGGGCCGAAGCTCGCGAGCGCGCCATGGAGCTCCTCGCCAAGGTCCGCATCCCCGCCCCCGAGCAGGCGTTCACGCGCTACCCGCACCAGTTCTCGGGCGGCATGCGCCAGCGCATCGCCGTCGCGGTGGCGCTGGCCTGCGATCCGCAGGTACTCATCGCCGACGAGCCCACCACCGCCCTCGACGTGACCGTGCAGGCCGGGATCCTGCGACTGCTGCGCGGTCTGTGCGACGAACTCGGCCTAGCCGTCCTGCTCATCACCCACGACCTCGGCGTCATGTCGGCGATCGCAGACGAGGTGAGCGTGCTGCGTGACGGCCTCGTCGTGGAATCGGGCCCGCGGGACTCCGTACTGCGCAAGCCCTCGCACCCCTACACCCGCTCCCTGCTGGAGGCCCTGCCGTGACCCTGCTCAGCATCACCGACCTCGTCGTCGAGCACCGCTCCCCCGGCCGGCCCGCCGTCCGAGCCGTCGCCGGGGCCGGCCTCACGGTCGCCAAGGGCGAAGTCGTGGGCCTGGTGGGCGAGTCGGGGTGCGGCAAGTCGACGCTGGCCCGCGCCGTCTGCGGGCTGCACGCGGCGGCGGGCGGCTCCATCACGTTCGACGGCCGGCCGGTCACCCCGCTCGGCCTGCGGCGCAGGGAGCTGACCGGCATCCAGATGGTCTTCCAGGATCCCTACGCCTCCCTGAACCCGCGGCGCCGTGCCGGAGACCAGATCGCCGACGGCCTGCGCGTCCGCGGCGACTCCGACACCCCGGCCGACCTGCTCGAACGCGTCGGCCTGCCCCGCTCGTTCGCCACCCGCCATCCGCACGAGCTCTCCGGCGGGCAACGCCAGCGCGTCGCCATCGCCCGTGCCCTGGCCGCCCGCCCCCGCCTGCTCATCGGCGACGAACCCATCTCCGCCCTCGACGCCTCCGCCCAGTCCCAGGTCGCCGCTCTCATGCGCGACCTGGCCGTGGAGGCGGGCGCCGGCCTGCTCTTCATCAGCCATGACCTGTCAGTGGTCCGGTTGATAGCCGACCGGATCGCGGTCATGTACCTCGGCAGGATCGTCGAGGTCGGCGAGACCGCCTCCGTCTGGAACTCCCCCCAACACCCCTACACTCAGGCCCTTTTGCGCGCCATTCCGCACCCCGATGGCCTCGGGACCCTGCCGGCCGAGCTCGCAGGCGACGTCCCCGACCCGGCCGACCCGCCTCCGGGGTGCCGCTTCCACCCCCGCTGCCCGCACGCGATGGACATCTGCCGGGTGCGGGAGCCTGACTTCGGCCCGGCCGCGTGCTGGCTGCATGCCGCCTCGTGAACCGGGCCGCTCGGCGGGCGGTCAAGCGGCGGGTCAAGCTCTCCTCGCCGCCGATACTCCCGCCAGCGCGCGCACCGACTTCTGCTGGCCCCGGGTTCCGTGATCGTGCAAGGGTGGATCACATGACAACAGAGCGATTCGAAGTGCAGCGCCAGATTGCCGCGTCCCCGGACAAAATCTTCGCCTTGCTGTGCGACCCGGCCGGACATGTGGCCATCGACAGCTCAGGAATGCTGCAGTCCGCCGAGGGCAAGCCTGCCCGCGGGGTCGGCGACACATTTGTCGTCCACATGGACCGTGAGGCGTTGAACGACTACCCGATGGGCAAGTACGACGTCACCGTGATCATCACGAAGTTTGAGCAGGACGCCCTGATCGAATGGACGATCTCCGGCCAGGTGCAGCCTCCCATCCGACACCTCTACGGATACCGGCTCCAGGCCCGCGAGGGCGGCACTCTGGCCACGTCGTACTACGACTGGAGCGAGGTCGAGGAACGGTACCGGGACGCGGGCATCTTCCCCGTGATCCCCGAGGCGGCCCTTCGCGCGACCCTCGGGATTCTGGCGCGGAACGTCGAGTAGCGAAAACACTCGGCGTCCTACTTCCTCGACCGTTCCCGCCCCCATCGCGTCACCCACCGCCGGATTGCGTACCGGCACCCTGGGCACGGGGTACTGACACGCAGGAACGTTCTGTCTGCGTACAGCCGACGGATCGGGGCGGGGTATGGGCACGGCGACGACGGTTCCACAGACGCGGGACATGAAGGGCGAGGAGCTCTCCGGCGATGAGGGTTTCGTGGCGTTGCGTCACTACGGAGGCTGGCGGCTGCTGCGCGACGCCTTCATGCGGTTCCGCTACGCCGACGGGTTCAGCCACTCTCGGGCGCTGGCCCTGCAGACGGTCCTCGCGGTCATCCCGCTCGCGATCGTGTTCGTCGGCCTGTCGAGCGTGCTGCACACGCAGGACGTCGGCCGTTTCGCGGAGGTGGTCATCCACCGTATGGCACGAGGGCCGAGCGCGGATGTCGTCGACGAGGCGCTGACCCGCAGCCGCCGGACAGCGGGCGGTGGCACGCAGGTCGCTCTCTGGTTCGGCCTCGCCTTCTCGCTGGCCAACGTCACGACGGCGATGTGCCAGATCGAACGCGGCGCCAACCGGATCTACGGCAACGAACGTGACCGCCCCTTCCACCGGAAGTACCTGCGTGGCCTGGCCATGGCCGTCACCGCGGGCCTGCCCCTGGGACTGGGCTTCGTCATCATGGTGGCGGGCCGTGACTTGGCGGCAGCGGCGGTGACGGTCTTCGGCGTCGGGCACCAGGTGAGCACCGTGTTCGGGGTGGTTCGCTGGCCTTTGGGCTTCGTGCTGGCACTCGTCTCGGCGAGCATCATCTTCCGGCGCGCGCCCCGACGGCGCCAGCCCGGTTACACATGGCTGGCTTTCGGTGCGGCGGTCTACCTCATCCTGTGGACGGGCCTGACCGGCCTCCTGAGCCTGTACCTCTCGGTCAGCGGCTCCTTCGACACTGTCTACGGCCCGCTCAGCGCCTTCATGTCCTTGCTGCTGTGGGCCTATCTGACCTCGATCGCCCTGTTCCTGGGTCTGTCCTTCGCGGCCCAGCTGGAGGCGGCGCGGGCCCTGAAGCCCGGGCCGGTCGAGGCGGATCCAGGGGTGTGACACCACATCAGGGCCACTTCCTCCCCGTGAAGGCCCAGCGCACCTGACGCCACTCGGGTCCCTGCTGCCGGTCGACGAAGCGGAGCCGAACACTACAAGTTTCACGAGGCGTTGAGTGGCAACACGGACTGCATGGCTGAAGAGAGAAGAAGATCTGATGACGGCGCCGGAAACTCTCGGCACAGCACGAGGACCACGGCCGCCAAGGGGCGGTCCACTACGAGTACAGGGGCGCGCAAGGTGAACACCACCGCACAGAAGGCCAAGCAGGAATCCGCTGAGGCTGCCGAGAAGGCGAAGGGGTCCGCCGGGGAGGCCGCCGACGCCGCCAGCTCTGGTGCGCATGCACTCGGCCACGCGACGCAGCGTGCGAAGCAGGTGGCAGCCGCGGGCATCGAGACTGGCAGCAAGACAGTCGCATCGGCCACCGGCAAGGTCACCTCGACGGCAGTCGCCGGCTGGACGCTGGTGAAGAACCGCAAGGCCATTGCCGCAGGTGCCGCCGCAGGTCTGGTCAGTGTGGTCGGTGTTTCCTTCACCGCCGGGCGCCGGACAGCGAAGATCCAGGGCGGACCGCTGACTCGGCTGACGCATGGACGCATCTGACTTCTTGCTCATAAACCAACCACTTCAGGCGTCAGGGTGGAGACGGCTCAGCCGTCTCCACCCTGACGCCTGAAACCGTATAAGGCACTACCTCTCATCACCTCCCATCGACCCGGGCGCCAGGTTGTCGTGAGGCGCATGTGTAAGCCGTGAAGAGTTCGCGCATGATTCTCAGGATTCAGTCACAGGCGCAGAAAACTCGGAGGCTTCACTCGGCGCTTCCGAACAACCCGGCGCCGACCACACGATGGGAGACCGATCAACGATGTTCACTCTGGTACGGAGCAGAGTGCGGGTGGCCGCGCTCGCGCTCTCGGCCGTCGCGGCCCTCGCCTTCGGCACGACCGCCACGACCGGCGCGGCAGCGGCCCCCGCTGCCACCCCCGCTCCCGCTCCCGCCGCGAAACAGGGGCCAACCTCGGTGGCGTACGTCGAGGTGAACAACAACAGCATGCGGAATGTCGGCAAGTACACCCTCGCCAACGGCGGTGGCAACGTCTTCGACGTCGCGGTGATCTTCGCGGCGAACATCAACTACGACACGAGCAAGAAGGCGGCGTATCTGCACTTCAACGAGAACGTGCAGCGCGTCCTCGACAACGCTGTCACGGAGATACGGCCCTTGCAGCAGAAGGGCATCAAGGTCGTCCTCTCGGTGCTCGGCAACCACCAGGGCGCCGGGTTCGCCAACTTCCCGTCCCAGCAGGCGTCCGCGGCGTTCGCGAAGCAGCTGTCGGACACCGTGACCAAGTACGGACTCGACGGCATCGACTTCGACGACGAATACGCCGAGTACGGCAACAACGGCACCGGCCAGCCCAACGCCAGCTCGTTCGTGTACCTGGTGACGGCACTGCGCGCGAACATGCCGAACAAGATCATCAGCCTCTACAACATCGGCCCGGCCGCGTCACGCCTTTCCTACGGCGGCGTCGACATCTCCTCCAAGTTCAACTACGCCTGGAACCCGTACTACGGCACCTGGCAGGTCCCCCGCATCGCACTGCCCAAGTCGAAGCTGTCGCCGGCGGCCGTCGAGATCGGCGGGACCTCGCAGAGCACGTCCGCCAGCCTCGCCCGTCGTACCGTCAGCGAGGGATACGGCGTCTATCTGACGTACAACCTCGACGGCACCGATCGCAGCGCCGACGTCTCCGCGTTCACCAGGGAGCTGTACGGCAGTGGCGCCGTCTACACGCCGTAAGGCAGCGGTAGGTCCCGTCGCACGCCGTTCCCCCGGGGTCTGCCGCATCCCGTAGGGCCGCGAACCGTGCAGGCCGCGCCTTCGACAACGATGTCGGAGGCGCGGTCGCGCGGGTGCCCGCACCATGACGCAGATGTGCGGGCACCGGCTGTCGATGACCTGCTTTCACTTCACGAGGACGGCACCGTGTCCTCGAAGGCGGTGCCCGCGCTGCGGTACGCGGCCAGCTTGGCGGCAACCTGCGCGGGGGTCAGGACCTGGTCCTTGACGTGCAGGACGTAGTCCACCTGCTGGTCGTACGCGCGCGGGCTGGTGCTGGTCTGTCCGGCGAGGTCGATCAGCCACTGGTTGAAGTTGATCGACATGGGCCGCTCCGGCAGATATGCGGCGTCGTGCGTGCCGAACTGCTGCCCGTCGACGTAGTAGCGGATGGAGTTGTTGTCGATCGTGACGATCAGGTCGTGCCATCCCGCGTAGCTCTGCCGGCTCTCGGTGTGCTGGTTGACAGCCTGCCAGGGGTCTGGGTTGTAGGTCTCCCAGGACGTCGTGTAGAGGATGTTCGACGGCTCGCCCCAGCCGCCGTTGGGCAGGTACTCGAAGTCGTACTCGGCGTAGTCGTCCGCCATCGGCGCCTTGAGGTCGTTGATGGTGAAGAACGTCTGCACCAGGTGGTCCCCGTCCGGTCCGCTCTTCGGGGCGTCGCTGAACTTCACGCGCGCCGCGTACGTCCCGTTCTTGAACTTCAGGGCCTTGGTGAGCACTTCGGTCTGCTTGGTGCTCTCGCCCGTGCCCGCTGTCGACGTCTCCAGGTTCATCACGGAGTTACCGCCGGAGGAGGAGAACGTCACGTTCTGCGGCGCCCAGGTCGCACCCGGCACTCCGGGACCGCCGGAGTTGGAGCGCACGTTCCAGCCGTGTGCGGAGATGGCCGGGTCGTCGTACTTGGTGTAGGTGAAGTCGTCGAAGAGGGTCCCGCCGGGGCCTGGCGGATCGGTCGGGTCGGTGGGATCGGTCGGATCTGTGGGGTCGTTGCCCTCGGGGGCGGTGCCCCAGACCGTCGCTCCGTCCAGTTGGGCGGTGACCTTCGACCAGTTCGCGTAGGAGCTCTGCGCGGCGCTGAAGGAGTAGTCGTCCCGCTGGTTCAGGGACTGCCAGTCGGAGCGGTAGAAGCGGAGCTGGAGGTCGCCGCTGTCGGCTCCGGCGGGGAGGGAACCGGCGCCCGAGGTGAAGCCGATCTCCAGGTAGCGGTCGGCGTTGGCGGTCGGGTGGGCGAGCGTGCCGAAGGTACCGGTGATGTTGCCGCAGCCCTTCACGGCCCATGAACAGGCGAAGCGGTAGGTGGCGCTCGCCGAGTCGGCCTTGAAGTAGTAGCGCAGCTTCACGCCGCTCAGTGCCACGGAGGACGTGCCGGTGTTCTTCACCTTCAGCCACGGTTCGGCCTGGTCGCTGCCGGTGGAGCCGGTGTGGTGCTGCACCGACACGCTACCCGCGGCGGCGCCGGCCTCGGTGGCGGGCAGCGCGGCCAGGCTGGTGCAGCCCATCAGGGCGACGAGGGCTAAGCGTGCCGATCTCGTGAGTGCGAGGCGGGAGGGCTTTCGTGCTGGACTCATGTCGATTCCTCTCCGAAACGGTGGGGGACGGGGACGTACGGGTCGAACGGTCCGTGCCGCACGCCAAGTGCGGCGAGTCTGTCGCCGTGCGCGATCAGGCGTGCGCGCGCCAGGGGCCAGGGGGAGGCGCCGTGCCAGGCCCGGTCGGCGAACGCGGCGAGCCGGGGGAAGGCCAGGTAGTCGATGTGGACCGCGGTGGGGGCGAACTCGGTCCACAACTGGGCCTGTACGCCGATGAGTTCACCTCCCGAGGCGGGGCTCTCGGGAGGGTCGTGGTCGTGAACGCTGCGGAGATCGACCACGATGCCGGGCTGGGCGGGTGGTTCGGCCGGGGAGGCGGACTGGGCGTAGTCGAGGTAGGCGGCGCTGTGCTGGCTGCTGACCACGTTGTGGCCGCGTTTGAGGGCGATGCGGGTGTGCTCGGGATCGCGCCAGGTCATGACGGTGAACTCGGGCGGCAGGCCCTCCCCCGTCTCGGCCCACGCGGTCGGGATCCGGCCGCGCCCAAGGAGGTGGTTGCCGACCTGGCCGAGGAACCATCCGCGTAACTCGCCCGGCCCTGACAGACCTTCGGCCTTGATGCGCTCGTGTGCGGCGGGGCTTGCGGCCCACTCGGTCGTGGGGCATTCGTCTCCGCCGACGTGCACGTGCGGGGAGGGAAAGATGTCCAGCACGGTGTCGAGGACGGCGCGGCAGAAGTCGAGGACGGGCTCGTGGACGCCGAGGACCGTGTCGCACACGCCCCAGCGGGTCCATACGTCGAGCCGGCGGCCCGGGACGGTGCCGAGTTCGGGATAGGCGGCCAGGGCCGCGCGGGCGTGGCCGGGCATCTCCACTTCGGGCACGATCGTGACGCCGCGGGCGGTGGCGTAGGTGACGAGGTCGCGCAATTCCCTTTCTGTGTAGGCCCCTTCGTGCGGTATGCCGTCGAGGACGTCGGACCCGGCGGGGCCCACCATCGACTGGGCACGCCGTCCGCCCACCTCGGTCAGCAGCGGATAGTCGGCGACCGGCAGCCGCCAGCCCTGGTCGTCGGTGAGGTGCAGATGCAGCACGTTCAGTTTGTGCAACGCGAGCAGATCGACGTAGCGGCGCAGGAATGCCACCGGCTGGAAGTGGCGTGCAACGTCGAGCATGAACCCACGCCACGCGTGCCGTGGTACGTCCGTGATCTCGACGCAGGGCAGGTGCCAGGGCACGCCCGGCCGGGCCCGGTTCGCCAGGGCTTGGGTGGGGAGCAGCTGACGTATCGTCTGGATGCCGCGCAGCAGACCGGTGAGGTGGGCGGCTCGCAGCAGCACGGCGTCGGACGAGATCGTCAGGCCGTAGCCTTCCGCGCCCAGTCCGCCGAGTCCTGGGTCGAGTGCGAGGACGAACGGACCGTCGGGGGCGGGGCTCAGCGGTAGTCCGGTGGCGGGTGCGATGAGGGTGCGCAGCAGGGTGGCGGCGGGTTCGGCGCCTGGCGTGACGCGCAGTGTGGTGTCGGGGTTGAGCGTGAAGTGGCCCGGTCGGTGGGTCAGTTGGGTGGGCGCGGGTACGAGTGCGGGGCGGGACGCGGGCACGGCGGACCTCCGGTGCGGGCGGGAGGGATGCGGGACGGGCGCTGTAGCGGGTCACACACGGTGGAGGGGCGGGCGCGGTGGAGGGGTCAGCCCTTGACGGCGCCGGCGGCGAACCCGGATGTCACGTGTCGCTGCAACAGCAGGAAGATCGCCAGCGCGGGCAGCGCGAACAGGGTCGAGGCGGCCATGGTGGCGCCCCAGTCGGTGCCGAAGGTGTTGTGGAACGAGGACAGCCACACCGGCAGCGTCCGGTGGTCCTGCTGCTTGATGATCAGGAAGTTGGCGTAGGCGAATTCGTTCCACGCCGTGATGTAGCCGAACAGCGACGTGGCCATCAGGCCGGGCGCGAGCAGCGGGAGCGCCACGTGCCGGAACGCGCCGAGCCGGGTGCAGCCGTCGACCTGCGCCGACTCCTCGAGCTCCGCCGGGATCGTCGCGATGAATCCGCGCAGCACGACGACGGTGAAGGGCAGCGTCATCATGAAGTAGACGAGGGTCAGTGTCGGCAGCCGGTCGAGCATCCCGGTGTCCCGGGAGATGATGTAGACGGGGATGATCAGGGACTCCCACGGTGCCATCTGCGCGATGAACACCATGAGCATGAACTGGCGGCGTCCGCGCCAGCGCATCCGGGCCACGGCGAACGAGGCTCCGAGCGCGACGAGCAGGGCGAGGGCGACGGCGCCCAGGGTGACGAGCACGCTGTTGCGCCAGAACAGGCCGAATCCGTCCGCGTCGATGGCCCGGTGGAAGTGGTCGAAGGTCCAGCTCTGCGGGAGCAGTTGAGGGCTGTCGGACTGGATGTCGCGTGCCGGTTTGAAGGCGGTGGTGACCATCCAGTAGACGGGGAAGAGGCAGACGACGACCGTCACGGTCGCGGCGATGTCGAGCGGCAGGCGGCGCAGTGCGCGCGAGGTCGTCACAGCTCGTTCTCCTGTCGGAACATCTGGCGGAAGTACGCGATCAGTACGCCGGACATGAGCAGCACGGTCAGCATCGACGCGGCCGATCCCAGGTCGTAGCGCTGCTGGGCCAGTGCGGTCTGCACGGCGTAGACCGGCAGGATCGTCGTGGCGTCGCCGGGGCCGCCGCGGGTCATCACCCAGATCTGCACGAACGCCTTGAACGTCCAGATGACTTCGAGGGAGAGGACCAGCATGAAGATCGGCCGTACGATCGGCAGGGTGACGGAGCGGAAGATGCGGAACCCGGATGCGCCGTCGATGCGCGCGGCCTCGTAGAGCTCGGTGGGCACGGTGGTGAGTGCCGAGTACAGCGTGATCGCGGCGAACGGCACCGACTGCCACACGACCAGGGTGACCAGGATGGCGAACGCCGCCGGTCCGTGCGCCAGCCACGGATAGCCTTCGAAACTGCTGAAACCGAGGCCGGTGAGGGCGTGGTTGACGATCCCGAACTCGGAGTGGAAGAGCCACTGGAACACGGTGGTCGCCGCGACCACGGGCATCGCCCAGGTGAGCACGAGCGCGCTGAGCACGGCCGTGCGGCCGAACCGCCCGAGCCGCTCCACCATCAGGGCCACGAGTGTCGACAGGACCATGATCAGCACGACGTTGACGGCCATGAAGAGGAAGGTGCGGCGCACCACGGTCCAGAACCGGGGGTCGGACAGCAGTTGCGTGTAGTTGTCGAATCCGGTGTAGTGCGCGTCACCGAGGATGAGCTGGCGCAGACCGAAGTCCTGGAAGGAGATCAGGACGGCCCGCGCCAGCGGGTAGACGAGCAGGTACAGCATTCCGAGGACCGCGGGCGTCACGAGCAGGTACGGCCAGATTCCGGATGTCGTGGCGCGGCGGCTGGTGATCGGCGTACGCCGAGGCTGTCGGGACACTACCGGGTCCATCGGGTCACGGACGATCGTCACGGCGCACTCCTCTCGGTGCGGGGGCGGCACGTCAGTGCGGGAGGCAGGCACTTCAGCGCGGAGGCAGTCGCTTCAGCGCGAGGGCGGTCGACGGGCGGGGGCAGTCAACGGGCGGGTCAGGAGCCGGACTTCATGGCGTTGGTGATGGCGTCGGACGCCTCGGCGGCCTTGTGCTTCGGATCGCCTCCCGTGAGGACGGCGGTCAGGTAGTCCTTGATGGGGTTCTTGGCCTCGACGGCGGCCCAGCCCGGCGTGTTCGGCGTCGCGTGCCCCACGGCCGCTCCCTGCGCCATGGCGGAGGCGCCCGGGTCGGAGGCGACCGCGCCGGCGAGCGTGGTCTTGTTGGGGACGTAGCTCATGGCGACGGCGAGCTTCTTCTGCCAGGCGTCGCCGGTCAGCTCCTTGACGAAGGTGTACGCGGCGTCGTGGTGCTGCGACACCGTCGGGATCACCAGGTCGGAGCCGCCGGTGAAGACGGCGCCCGGTTCGTCGGCCGTCTTGCCAGGGATCGGGAAGAAGCCCAGCTTGTCCTTGAGTTCGGGGTTGTTCTGCGTGACGACGTTGGCTCCGCCCGGCGTGCTGATGATCTGCGCGACCTGGCCCTTGGCCATGACCTCGGCCTGCGGCGGCTGCGCCTCGTCGGAGTCCTTGGGCCCCTTGCCCAGGGCCTGCAGCTTCTTGTAGAAGGTCATGGCGCGCAGCGCCTGGGGGCTGTCCAGCGAGCCCTTCCAGGTGCCGCCCGACTCGGTGGCGAGGTCGCCGCCCTCGTCCCAGACGAAGCCTGCGTAGGTGTACCAGTTCTGCCCGGGCAGGTAAATGCCTTGCTGCGAGCCCTTGTTGAGCTTCTTCGTCGCGGCCGTCCACTGGTCGCGGGTCTTGATGGAGAAGGCGTCGACGCCGGCCTTCTCGAAGAGGTCCTTGCGGTAGATGACGACGCGGTTCGCCGCGTAGTACGGGACGCCATACTGCTTGCCCTCCCAGGCTCCCGGCTCGGCGAGTCCCTTGAGCCAGGCGTCGCCGCCGAGGTCGTCGACCTTGTCGCTCAGGTCCAGCAGGCCGCCGCTCTGCGCGAACTGGGCGACCTGGGTGTTGCCCGTCTCGATGACGTCGGGGGCGTCGTTGCTGGCCAGCGCGGCGGTGACCTTCTCGCCGATACCGTCCCACTCCTGGATCTGGATGCGGACGTCGATGTCCGGGTGCGCGGCTTCGAAGCCCTTCTCGAAGTCCTTCTGGAAGGCGGACGAGACGCTGTCGCGCATCAGCCACACATCGATCGCGCTCTTCCCGCCGCCGGCGGAGTCCCCGTCACCGGAGCCGGACGAGCAGGCGCTGAGCCCGGCGACCGCGACGAGCGCGGACACACCGGCAAGGAAACGGAACTTCACGGTTCACCTCTGGGGTGCCGGGCCTGACCAGCTTCTAACTGGTCAGGTGACCTCTGGTGAGGGAGAAAGCTGGCATAGACCATTGGATGCGTCAACCCCCGCTGCAACCACGGGAGTTAATGATTTGGTTGTCGATCTCCATGCATTCGTGGTGCACTGGTCAGACAGCTGGTCGTACGGCAAGAGGGGGCGGAAGGTGACCACCGACGCGAACGACGCGGACGGGACGGCAAAGGCGGGGGTCGGGCGGCGCTCCTCGGGAGCGGTGCTCAAACGGGAGCGGGTCCGTGACCACCTCCTGCAACTCGTCGAGTCACAGCGCCCCGGCGATCCCATCCCCTCCGAGCGTGCGCTCTGCGCGGACCTGGGCGTCTCGCGCCCCACCCTGCGCGCGGCCGTGGATGAACTGGTCGCGGCGGGTGTTCTCGTCCGCGAACACGGGCGTGGCATGTTCGTCGCGCCGGAGAAGATCACCCAGGAGCTGATCTCACCTGCGCATGGGTTGAAGGTGCCGCGCGCTGGGGGCGCCTGGTCCAGCCGGCTCCTGGAGTTCACCACCATCCAGGCCGGCGCCCGCGTCGGCCGCAAGCTGCGCCTCTCCCCCGCCGCCCGGATCGTCTACGTGGCCCGGCTGCGGCTCGTCGACGGCGCCCCGATGGCCATCGAGCACCTGCACATCCGTGCCGATCTGGTGCCCGGCCTCTCCGCGCAGGAACTGGAGAACGGCGATCTGTACGAGCACTTGAGCGAGCATCATGACGTTCACGTCCGCGAAGCGATCCAGACCATCGAGCCGACGGTGGTGACCCGGGCCGAGGCCGACGTGCTCGATGTGCCCGAGCTCTCCCCCGCCCTGCTGGTCGAGCGGCTCACCTCGGACCATTCCGACTGCCCGGTCGAGTACGTCCACTCGCTGTACCGCGGCGACCGCTACCGCATCGTCTCCCGGCTCACCCTCGGCCCGGCCGCGACCGCACCGGAACCACGGCCCAGCCACCACCCCGGCATCCCACCCGGCGACTTCGCCCATCGCGACACGGTCGCTTCCTCGACCCATGGCGATGTGCAGGCGATCTGAAGCGGGTTGGGTGCCGGGGCTGACGGGACACGCGTCCGGTCGACCCCGGTTGGCGAGCGCTCGGATGCTGCGGGCGGCCCCACCAAGGCACTGGACTGCTGGTCAGGGAGCCTGCCGGGCTACGCCTCGTGCAGCTACTTGATGTCCTGACCGGCATGGCCAGGGCGGGCCGTCTGGGCCCGGTGTTCAGCGGAGCCGACTGGAACGATGTGACCGAAGCGCTCGGCGAACGCTGGGAAATCGGAACGACGAGCCGGAACAGAAAGCGGCCCCGGCTCTACGCCTACGGAGACCTTGAGCTGAGTGTCTGCCACTGCCGCAAGGTCGCTCTCATCTACCTCCAGACTTGGCGTGACGCCGTCGACCTCCCACCGTCGATTGTCGGGGGACGGGGACGTTCCCCGCACGGATCACGCATGCGGATGTGGTGTCCGCCCTGGACTAGGCCGCCTGCCCCTGGCAGCCCCACGCCCGGCTGACCTTCGGCGACCAGTGCTCCCTCGCGGCAATCCCCTCTGGAGCGAACTTCACTTTCCGGATCCCCGAAGGCGAAGAGCCCGTGCTGCACGTCGCGGGACTGCCCGGCGGCGGACACGACTGCTCCGCACGGGCCGAAGGCCAAGGTCACCAGCACGACGCTCCGTCAGAACGGGCTGATCCCCGCAGAGGCAGGAACGGGCGGCGGCCGATCCGCTGACAGCGGCCCATCGAGACGCGGGTCAGGCCTGCTCGAGCAGCGTCTTCAGGTGCGACATCATCATGGTCCAGCCGCCGCTGACGCCCTCGAGCATCTTGGAGTCGGCCGAGGTGAAGCCGTCGTGGGTGAGGGTCAGCTTCACGCCCAACTCCGGCTCCTCGGCCGGCTCGATGTCGAAGGTGACCTTCGAGCGCTCCTTGGCAGCCTCGGCGAACTCCTCGTCGCTCATGCCGAACATCTCCGCATGCATCGGCTGGAGCGTGTGCCAGGTGTAGGCGAGCCGCTTGCCGGGCTCCGACTCGGTGACGACCTGGCCGAGGTCCTGCGGCTCGCCGCCGTCCTCGACCGGCCACAGCACCTTCGAGCCGACCTTCCAGTCGGAGGAGGGTGCATAGCCTCCGTGGTACTGCTTCAGGAACTCCGGGCTGGTCAGTCCCTCCCAGAGCTTCTCGGGCGTGGTGCGGATGTAGATCGTGTAGACGAACTCGGGCTTGGTCATGGCCGTTCCCTCCAGGGCGTGCTTCAGGTTGCTGAGCGCGGCCATCCGGCCCCGCTCGTACTGGCCGATCCAGCGGTCGGCAATGTCGTGGATGGGGACGGGGTTGAGGTAGTGCAGCCGCTCCCGGCCATGCCGGACCACTGTGACCAGGCCCGCGCCCTCCAGCACCGACAGGTGCTTGGACACCGCCTGCCTGCTCATGTCCAGCTCCGCGCACAGCTCGCGCAGGCTCTGCCCGGTCCGTTCGTTCAGCCGGTCAAGCAGTTGCCTGCGACTGGCGTCCGCGAGTGCCTTGAACACCTCGTCCATGTCATCCAACCCCCTCCCCACCAAATTGGCAACCATTTGGTTGCATGTCAAGCGGGGGGGCGCTGGGACGACACCGCGAGGGGGCCGCGGCACCTCGGCATTACCCTGCGGTCGCAGCTGCGCGCCCGCCCGTCATCCACTCCACTACCTCGACCGCCCGGTAGGGCCCGCCGTCCGGACTCAGGTCCGAGAGGAAGTCCAGGTCCTGCCCCAAGGTGAGGACCGGCGGCTCGTCCTGCCCGCGGGGGTGGCGCTGGCCGAGCCCGACGGTGGCGAGCAGGCCGTTGCACAGGCACAGGCGGTCCTCGGTGTCGGCGTCCGAGCCACCCTTGCGGCGATAGGCGGCCTCGGGTTCGGCGGAGCAGCGATAGCCGATCGCACCGCCGGCGGTGCGATAGGGAGCGCGTAGGTAGCCGAGGTCGCAGACACGGCGACGGGCTGTGCGCACGGCGGGGTCGGAGAGGGTGCCCGGCAGCTCGGCGACCTTGAAGGGGAATGCGGTGGGCGATGCCAACGGATCGTTGCGCACCTTCAGCTCTTTGGCGTGGGCCCGGGCCCTCAGCGCCAGGCGCAGGCCGGGCTCCAGGCCGGACTCCTCGCAGAGCGCGAACGCGCTGCCGACCTGTACACCGGCCGCGCCCAGGGCTCGGGCCGCCGCGAGCCGTTCGGGGTGGGCGGCGCCGCCCGCGAGCCAGAAGGGAATGCCGATCTTCGCCATCTTTGCCAGGTCGGGGTGATCCCGCGGTCCGTACACGGGTTCGCCCTCCGCATCGAGCTGCAGAGCACCGCGGGGCGGGGCGCTGTGACCGCCCGCGCCATGGGTCTCGATCACGAACCCATCGGGCGTGGTGGCTTCGTCGCGGGCCAGGTACGAGGCCAGGAGAGGCAGCGAGACGATGGCGAGGACGTGAGGGCACCGCAGCGGTCCGGCGAGACCCATGGCTCGGGTGGCAGGGGGATTGGGGGTGGTGGACGAACGTACGGCGGGAACGAGGGACTCGATCCGCACGTCCTGCACCTGCCGCTGCCCGTCCGCAGGCAGCTTTCGGCGGCATCCGGCCTCCTCACCCCCTCCCCCGTCCTCGCCCTCGCACTGGCAGCCCTGCTCCGCCCCGAGGGCCGTACGGCCCAGCAGGGCGGCCGGGTCGAAGGAGTGGACGTAGTCCTCCTGGGCCCCGTCGAGCCGGATGTGCGTGCTCACCGGCTGCATCCGCGCCAGTCGGCGCGTCATTTCGGGGACGTGCCCCGGAACGCCCGCGCCCACCAGGACGCAGTCCACCCCCGCGAGGATCGCTCCGAACAGGCCCGGAGCGAGGCCCAGTTGTATCTTCTCTAGGTAGTTGATCCCGACCGGAGCCCGGTGCCCCTCCTTGGCGAGCCACACCTCGACGAAGTTCCCGAGCACGGTGAGCAGTTCGGCCAGCTCCCCGCGCTCGGCCCGCAGCATCGGCTGAGCACGAAAACGCTCTCCCGCCGCGACACCGCCTTCGACATAGAAGCGGTCCAGGACCGCGGTCGCCAACTCCGGTACGGGGAAGGCCGCGAGGGCGCGGCGCACGTCTCCGCCCGGGTCGCCGATCTGGAGCCGGCGCGTCAGGAGGGCATCGAGAGCCGTGCCCGACACGACGCCGAGCTGCCCGGCACGGCCGACGGCTCGGGCCAGGCGCCAGCCGGAGACACCCACGCCCATCCCTCCCTGGATGACCTTGGGCAGTTCCCCGCTCGTCGTGGCCATCGACATGCCCCACCTCGTTCCTCGCGCTCCGCAACCTACGGAACCGTAGGTTGAGCCAGGAACCCAGTCTTCGCCACCGTCCTCCACAGACCCCACGCCGAAGGACCCGACTGCTGGTGACCAAAGGCCTCCGGGCGGTGGCTGTTGGACCCGGCCCTGCGAGCCACCGCCAGGGGGGAACAGTGGCGTAGAGGTGCTTGGGGGCGCCTCTCCCCCTATTCGAGCTATTCGAGACGGCCGAAGATGTGGACGGCAGGCGAGTCGGGATCGTCTCCATAGAAGAACTCGGACGCGGCTTGGTGATACTCGGCCCGCGACAGGGCTCCAGAGGCGTCGAGGTCGAGCGCGTGGAACACCTCGGCGCACTCCGCGTTGGCGGCCCGTCCCGTGCTTCCGAAGATGTGGGTGAACTCGGCGAGACTGATGGCGCCATCGCCGTCGCTGTCGGCCAGGTCGAAGAAGCGGTCGGCTACCGGCGCGAGCTCCTCGGGATAGCGAGCGCGATCGGTAAAGGTGGCGGCGAACGCCTGAGCCAGCTCCGCTGAGCTCACCCTGTCGTTCTTGTCGGCGTCGGCGGGGGCGATCACGGACTCCCAGAATCCGTGCATGGTGTCGTACATCTGCCGCGCCTGCGGGGAGTCGGAGGGAATGCCCCTGGCCTGGACGTAGCGTTCGCCCATCATGACGACATCCCGCCGCGATATCGCACCGTCACCGTCGACGTCCGCGGCGCGGAACCATCGCTCGTACTTGCGTTTGCGCAGCTCATTCATAGGCGCAAGGTAAATCCACATGAGCGGCTCGGCCAGGGCGATTCCCGGTCGCCGTTGTGGACCGGGGGTGGCCCCCGAAGCGGTGCCGACATCGGTTGTTGCCGAGACATCCCGTTGTCGTCACGGTTGAGCGGCGCACCCAGCGTGCAAGCGGGGTCGATCCCTCTACATCGCCGTCATGCACTCCGCCATCACTCTTGCGCCCACCGCCGGACGACTCATCGCCGACGAACTCGTGACCGGCGGACCAGCCCCCGAGCTACAGCGCTGCCGCCCGCGCATCCATCCGTGACGGCAAAGCCCTCTGGCACTCCTGCACACCTCTCGGCCTGGACCTGTTCGCAGCCGCCACACACGCCCGTGGCCCCGCCACAGGTATGACCGATCACTGATGCCCGTCCCGGTTGAACCCGGCGCGGATGGGCACCCAGTACGAGGTGGAAGGGGAGGGCTGTGACGCCTGGGGAGGTAGAAGGACCTCCAGCGGAGTGTTGAGTCAAGAGGCGTCGGTGTAGGCGAGGTGGGTGGCGCAGACGGTGCAGCGGAAGAGCATGACGGTTGCCGCTTCGCCAAGGTGTGTCAGGAAGCGCTCGAGTTGGGCGGCGTCGTGCCAGCCGCTCATGCGCAGGTCGAGCCGGAGTTGCTCGAGTGCCTCGGGGTGCGTTGCCAGCTCGGTGTAGCCGACCTCGCCGATGAAGGCGGCCGCGTCGTGGCAGTGGACGAGCCAGTGCGGATCTTGCCAGGCGTGGAATCCGGGGGTGCGGCGGGTGACCTCGTGCAGGGTCGCTTCGCTGACGCCGTCGAGCCCGTACGAATCGGAGAACTCGCCTTCGAATCGTTCAGCGGCGCTGCCGTCAGCGATGCACCAGGGGCAGAGGTTCCCGTTGATCTCTTGGGCGGTGTAGAAGCTCGCGGTGTAGATCCACCCGGTGCTGCGGTCGCAGCAGACGCACTTATCGGCGCTCGCGCGGATGGATCCGCTGGCGAGAGGGTCGGGGTGATAGCGGAAGAAGGGCAGGCCGACGCTCACGAATGCTGCCCCGTCCGTGAGCCGATGCCCATGCCCATGCCTGTCAGTCTCATGGGCTGCAGTCTCCCCTAACGCTGTTCTGACAGGCGCACAGCACTCCATTTACGCGGGGCAGAGCGTGCCTTGAGGTACGCCACGCTGTCAGTTCTCCATTGCGGGAAGGCCGGCCAGGCCGGTGTCGAGCATGATGCGGTCAACTGTGTCGGTGAGGGTGCTGTCGGCCTCGACGACCGTCTCGACCCCGCAGGACAGCAGATCCAGCTCCCGGTACCAGTCCCTCAGTTGTGGCTCACCGACCTCGTGCGCGATGGGCTTGGTGGCGTGGCGCGCCAGTGTCTGCTCGAACGGCACATGCAGGTAGTAGCCGTGCGACGGGCCGCGGTGGTCCGCGCGCAGCCGGGCGAGCATTTCGCCGTAATGGTCGGCGTACAAGATCCCTTCGACCACCACGTGATACCCGGCGTCCAGGGCGTAGCGGGCGGTCAGATCGATCAGGCCGATGTTCGCCGCGCCGGGCCGGTCCCGCTCGCGGAGCACGATCCTGCGCAGGTTGTCCTGCTCCACCCAGGCCAAGCCGCGGCCGAAGCGGTCACGGATACCGGCCGCGACGGACGACTTGCCCGAGGCGCTATTGCCCCGCAGGACGACGAGTCTCGTGTTCTCAGTGCCCACCATCACCCGCCGCAGGCTACCGGCAGCCACGGGCCATCGCCGGGCCTCATCCCCCCGGTCCGCGGCCAGTTGGATCCGCCTGACGCGGGCAGCCGTCGGATCGTTAGCTCGTGCCGTGAGAGGGCGGGGTGGCCCGTGGGGCAGAATCGGAATCGCCGGAAGCGCCTCGATCCGCCCAGCTGGGGTGGTGACCGCTTCCGTCCATCCAGAGTCCCACGGCGCCCGTGCCTGCGCCGAGTTCGGAGTTTCGGCAGTGCTTTTCGACGTCACCCGCAGCGAACTCGCGGACATCTTCGGCGAGGACCGGCTCGCGACCCTGCCCGCCAGCGCCTTTCCGCCCTCCGCAGCGGACACCGAGGGCGCCCGTCTCCTGCAGACCATCGGCGTCCCCACCGGGACGCTCTGGCTCCGCGAGGTCGACGCAGACGCCGGTGTGCTGCCCCTCGTCCAGGACGTCGTCGACGCCGAAGACTTCGAGGACGCCCCTGCGGATGCGGGCCAGTGGCCCGTCATCGGCTGGCTGCTCAACGCCCATCTAGCCCTCGACCCGCGTTCCGGCAAGGTGCACGCCTTCGACGCCGACGAGGAGACCGTGCAGGAACTCCACGCGGACGTCTCCTCCCTCGTCCAGGTCACCCTCCGATTCCAGCGCCTGCTCGAGGAGTTCACCTTCAGCGGCAGCAACGGTGACGACGGCGACGAGGAAGCCGACTTCGAACGGCTGGATCGCGAGGTCGAGCGTATCCGTCAGGAGACGAGCAGCCTTGACCCGCTGCCCTTCCAGGACGACGAATCCGTCTGGGCAATGGTCGGCGAGGAGATCGCCGCGGGCCAGCGCTTCAAGGGCGACAGCCCCGGAGCCCGCTCGCTCTGTGGGTGATCACCTGCCTGCCGATGTTCAAACCTCCGCGGCCGACCCGAGAAGCTCGTCATCGGGAAATTCTGCGCGCTGGGCAGCGGGGTGCGGTTCCTCATGAACGGTGCCAACCGCCGGATGGACGGGCCGTCTCTCCCCCTCTTCCCCACCATGGGCGGCTCGTGGGCCGAGTACTGGCCCATCGCCTGCACCACCGAGCACCTGCGAACCATCATGTCCGGCAGCGTCGAGGACCTGGAGAGCGCGGCGCCAGGGCACTCAGTCAGGCCGTCTCACAACCCGGCGACTCACCCTGCCACGGCGGTGGTTGAGTAATTCCAGCAGACAATGGTTGGCTCCAAGGCAGCCGCCCCGCACCCAGGACCGAGAGACGAGAGACGAGTACTCAGCAATGCCCACTTCGCCCCATCACAGCCCCTTCGCCGACTGGCTTCGCGCTCACTCCGTACCGCTCACCCACCTCGACCCCGAAGCGTCTATCGACGACCTGAAGCCACTGGAAGCCCTCATCGGCGACGCGCGCGTCGTCGCGATCGGCGAGAACTCTCACTTCATCAACGAGTTCGCGCACCTTCGACAGCGCATCCTGCGCTACCTCGTCGAACGCTGCGGCTTCACCATCCTGGCCTTCGAGTACGGCCTCAGCGAAGGCTTCCCCCTCGACGCATGGGCCCAGGGCGAAGGCCCCGAAAGCGAGCTCTCGGCCCACCTCGCCGCAACGATCCCCGTGGGAGTCGACGAGCCGCTGCGCTGGATACGCCGACACAACCGCACGGCATCACCACCGGTGCGTTTCGCCGGCATCGACATCCCGGCGGCCGGCGGGTCGCTGCTTCCCGCCCTGACTCCGGTCACCGACTACCTGCGCCGCGTCGACCCCGAAACCCTGCCGGCGATCGAGACGGCGACACGCATCTCCAAGTCGTTCGCCGGAGGCTCCGCAGCCGACGCCGCGCCCGCGTGGGCCCGCCTGCCCACCGCGGAACAGGACGCCCTCACCGCCACCCTGGCGCGCCTGCTCACCCGCTTCCACGCCGTCCGGCCGCTGTACGTCTCCCGCAGTGATCAGCACAGCTACGACATCGCCTTGCGACGTCTTCAGGCCGCCTGCCAGGGCGACCACACCTTCCGTGCCATGGCCGGTCTCTTCGCCGGGAATGGGCTCACCGCCGACACCTCCGCCAGGGACGCCTACATGGCCGAGTCGGTTCTGTGGCATCTGCAGCGCACCGAGGCCGGCGCTCGCTGCGTGCTGATGGCCCACAACGCCCACATCCAGACGACACCGGTGTCCTTCAACGGCAATCTCACCGGGTTCCCCATGGGCCAGTACCTGCGCAACGCCCTGGGTGACGACTACTTCGCGCTCGGCCTGACGAGCACCAGTGGGCACACCGCTGACATGCGCCCCGACGAGGACGCACCCTTCGGTTTCACCGTCGTCCCGACCGCGCTGCAGCCGCCCGAGCCGGGAAGCGTCGAAGCGGCCTTCGCCGAGGCAGGGCCCGGCCTCGCCATCGCCCCTCTCCGCCAGGCACGCGCGGATGCCGGTGACAGTACGGGCCTCACCACGGCCCCCGACCGCACCCGGATACAAGGCGCCTATCTGCACGTCCCCGTCGTCGAGGCGTTCGACGCGATCCTCAACGTCCCGACCTCGACGGTGGCTGACGGATTCACCACGGCCTGAGCACGCCAGAAGCCGAGGGGGAAGAGAGGAAGGGAAGAGGAGGAAGACACGCTTCGACGACAGCCCTGCGCTGCGCCGTGCTCGGAGGATGCCGAGGTGTCGGTGTCTTCTGGGTACGCCGATTTCCGGGGGGTGCGTACTGCGTTTGTCGGCGTTTTGCGGGTAGACGGTCCGCATGACGGGTGGCATTACGGATACCGGGGCGGACTGTATGGACCACGCGGGGGCCGATGGCCGACAGTCGCTGTTCGGCGGATCGGAGTCGGTTTCCGCTGCGTTCGAGGGCAGCGAAGAGATCGCGGAAGCCCGTGACCTGGCCCGTTCCTTCCTGACCGAAGTGCAGGCCCTCCATGGGCTGCCGGTGTCCAGGCGGGCGATGGACATGGTGCAACTGGTGGTCAGCGAACTGGTGACCAACGCCCGCAAGTACGCCCCCGGTCCGTGTCTGCTGACGCTGGAGATCCAAGGTGGCGCCGTCCAGGTGAGCGTGTGGGACAGCAACACGACCCTTCCGGCCGTCCTGACGGCCGACCCGGGCCGGATCGGGCAGCACGGCTTGGAGATCGTCATGGCCGTCTGCCAGAGCTTCGCCGTTCACCGGGAGCCGGTGGGCAAGCAGATCACGGCGTCCGTCGTGCTGGCCGACGACCCCGGCGGGGACGCGGCCGGCCGCCAGATGTGACCGCTGTTGGTCTCATCCTTTGGCGCCTGCATCACCTCGACGTAAGGAACGCAGACCAGAACAGAGCAGAACAGGCCGCCGGTCTGCGTCCGCCGGGTCGGTGAGGTGGCGGATTCGGTCGCTCTCGTGGCCTTGAGGTGCTTCTCTGACCGCGGCTCCCCCGCTGTGAAGTTCCGCCAAGTCCGGCCGCAATCCCGAGTTCCAGGCGATCCTGCCGATCCGCGGCAAGATCCTGAGCGTCGAGAAGGCACGCATCGACAAGATCCTGCACAACCAGGAGATCCAGGCCCTCATCTCGGCCTTCGGCACCGGCCTCCACGAGGACTTCGACCTCGCCAAGCTCCGCTATCACAAGGGCATTCTGATGGCGGACGCCGACGTCGACGGCCAGCACATCAACACCCTGCTCCTGACGTTCCTGTTCCGCTCCATGCGGCCGCTGATCGAGCACGGTCACGTCTACCTCTCCCGGCCGCCGCTGTACAAGGTCAAGTGGAGCCGGGAGCACGCCGAGTACGCCTTCTCCGACCGGGAACGCGACGCCCTCATATAACAGGGCCGCCGACAGGGGCGGCGCGCATCAAGGACGACTCCATCCAGCGCTTCCAGGGCTTGGGCGAGATGAACGCCGAGGAACTGCGCATCACCACCATGGACATCGACCACCGCGTCCTGGGCCAGGTGAGCCTGGACGACGCCGCCGTCGCCGACGACCTCTTCTCCGTTCTCATGGGTGAAGAGGTCGTCGAAGCGCGCCGCTCCATCCAACGCAACGCCAAGGACGTCCGCTTCCTCGACATCTGAGCCCCAGCCGGGCGGCGAATCCACTACCTCGGCGACGGGGCGATCGCGACCATAGACCGTGGCGACTTGGCTGATCCGCTCAAGAGGTACCGGCGCGTACGGCGGTCGTTGCCAAGGTGGTGTAGTTCATCGTGAAGCGTCCGCCCAGGGAATCGATGGCTCCCCCCACCGCGTCCAGCACCTCGGCCAGCTGATCGGGACGGAGTTGGGTGAGGCCGCCGGTGGTGGGGAGCAGGTCCAGCCATTGGTCACGCGTGTAGGACTGTTCCCAGTCGAATCGCCACTGTTCGGGCTCGTCGAACTGTTCGGTCTCGCGGATCTTGTCGGCGATCTTCGCGTAGGCCGCCTTGTAGAGGTCGAGTGGACGTCGGGCCGGTTGGCCGTTGAGCGGGGAGTCGGGCGCCACCCGCCGGTAGGCAGCGGCGAACGGTTCGGCCACCTCGGCAGGCGGCTCGTACACGTGCCCGAAGATCGCCAACCGACCGCCCGGCCGCAGCACATGCGCCGCCTTCACGGCACCGATGGCGGGATCCACCCAGTGCCACGACTGGGCGGCAATGACCGCGTCGAATGTCCGCCCGCCCGACTCCCAGGCTTCAAAGTCCGCCACCTCGACCTGCACGCCACGAGCTCGGGCGAAGTCGGCCATCCGCGCATCAGGCTCCACGCCGAGCACGGCGCAGCCGACGGCCTGGAACTGGCGGGCTGCGATACCGGTGCCACAGCCGACGTCGAGCACGTCAACTCCCGGGCTTCCGGCGACGATTCGGGCCACCAACTCATCAGGGTAGTTGGGCCGGGCCTGGTCGTAGCGTTGCGCGTCAGCGCCGAATGACTCGGCCATCCGACGGGCCTTGTGCGGTTCCGACCGGGATGGATCTGGTTGCTCTCGCGGTAAGGTGGGCATGCGCCCACCTTAGTGGGCGCATGCCCACTACGCCATCGTTGGCAGCGAGTTGACGCACGAGAGGACCTGTGGATGCCGACTGGGGTACACCTTCGCGACGCTCGTCAGCATCTGTTCGACGCTGCCGAACGCGTGCTCCTGCGGGACGGACCCAACGGGATGACCAGCCGGGCCGTCACCGAAGAGGCGGGCTGCGCCAAGGGCGTACTGCACCGGCACTTCACCGACTTCGACGCCTTGCTCACCGACCTCGTGCTCGACCGGGCCGCGCAGCTCGAGACGCAGGCGATCGCGCTGCGCGAGTCCGCCGGAACCGGCACAGTGGCCGGCAACCTCACCAGCGCGCTGACCACCCTGTTCGGGCCGGTACCGGTGGCGATCATCCCGCTCATCACCTTCCGGGACGAGCTGCGCGCGCGACTGCGGCAAGCCAGGCCCGGAGGCGGGATCGCGATCCTCGCCGAGGCCACGACCGCGGTCTCCGCATATCTGGCCGACGAGCGTGAACTCGGTCGCATAGCGGCCGACGCCGACATCGACTCACTCACCCTGTCCCTGGTGGGGGGCGGGCATCTCCTGTTCGCGGACCGCGACCCCGGCCCGCCGACCTCGGCGGCCGTCAACAAGCTCGTGACAGCGGTTGTCGCCGACGCCGTGCGACGGCGACCGACGTAGCGCTTCGGCCTTGCCGGGCGGGCGGGCGGGCGGGCGGGCGGCACGAGCCAATACCCTGAGCCCCGTCCGCACTATCTGGGAGTGACATGACAAGCAGGTTCACCGAGTTGGCCGTTGACTGCCACGATCCGGAGAGGCTCGCGGCCTTCTGGTGCCAGGTCCTGGACTTCAAGGTGATCGACCGGAGCGAGGGCAAGGTCGAGATCGGCTCGTGGGTACCGACCATCGAGGATGTCCGGGCACGCCAGATGCCGCCCACCCTGCTGTTCATCCGGGTGCCCGAGGCCAGGACTGTAAAGAACCGGCTTCACTTCGACATCAGCCCGATCGACAACAGCACCGACGACGAAGTGACCAGACTGCTCGGCCTCGGCGCCGCCAGGACCGATGTGGGTCAGGGCCCGCACTGCGGCTGGGTGGTCATGGCCGACCCCGAGGGCAACGAGTTCTGCGTCCTGCGCACCCTGGCACCGCAGGGCCGGCAAGTAGTCGAGTCGTAGTTCGGGTCGAGCGCCACCCCGATCGGCCGGTACCGGTGATGGCAGGTACCGCCGCGATCGAGGCGGCTTGTGGATCTGCCGGCCACCGCCATCGAGGAGGGTTGGGGCCCGTCCTTGATGAGCGGGTACCGGCCGACGCCGTCTAACGTCGACTACTGCTGGTCAGACGGACCGGCCTCACTTCAGGTGCCGGTCGAAGAACCGGCCCCCGTCCTCCACCTCGAACCACGGGGTACCGGTGTGCCCGCCCAGATTGGCATGCAGCGTCTTCTCCTTGGTGCCGAAGGCGTCGAACAGGTCCAGGGCCCGCTGCCGAGGGTTTCCCTCGTCATCCCACTGCAGCAGGAACAGCAGCGGAACCGTGACCTGCCGAGCCTCCTCGCGCTGAGCGCTGGGCACGAAACCCCCGGCGAAGAAGCCGACGGCCGCGATGCGCGGTTCGACCACCGCCAGGCGGATGCCGAGGGCGGTCCACCCCGAGTACCCGACCGGGCCGCCGATCTCGGGCAGCGCAAGGAGGGTGTCCAGGGTGGTCCGCCATTCCGGGACCGCCTTTTCGACCAGCGGGCCGATGAAGGACTCGAAGATCTCGTCGACCGGCTCGCCGGCCTGCATCGCCCGGCGGAGGTCGGCGCGTGCCTGCTCATCGGCGGCGGAACGGGGCCGGCCACCGCATCCGGCGGCGTCGATGGTGGCCACCGCGTAGCCGCGCGCCGCGGTGTGCCGGGCCCGGGCCACCAGCCGGGGTTCCGCCTTGGGCAGGCCGTTGTTGTGAGCCATCAGGATCAGCGGGGCCGGTGCGGCTGGTGCGGCGGATTCCGGCGTCCACAGGGTGCCGGGGATCTCGCCGAGGGTGAACTCGCGCTCGAGGACTCCGTCGTCGAGACGCTGTTCAGAAGTGAAATGCATGGTCGTGCCTTTCGGGAGAGCACTGGAACGGCGCTCCCGGACGACCTATCGCCCGACCGTGACCCCGGAGGGGAGCACCCATGTCGATACTGCGTTCACGGGTACCACCTCCTCGTTCTCTCGCACGGCCTCCGGCAAAGTAGCAGTGGCCACCGTGGCTCGCCAACGGGTTTTCGCGGAGGCTCCGCGGCCGGATGCCACGGAGCCTCTCGCCCAAAGGCCAAGGCCCCGGCACAACGCAGAAGCTCGTATGCCGGGTAAGGGGGCACGAACACCGATGGACATTTCTTCTAGAAGTAGTGTTTACGTCCACCCACCGCACGCCCGCTCGCGCCCAGGACCCACAGGACGGCGCCGACCACGACGAGTATGCCGCCGACCGTCGTCAGCAACGAGACACCGACCAGCAGGCCGATGATGAGCAAGATGACACCAAGGACAATCATGATTCTTCCTAACGTCTAGTCTCGGTGGTACGCGCGGCCTTCTGTCCGACCTGCAGTTCCCGCCCTCTGCACAGCCCTGAACAGGTGGGAACCTGTCACCCGCGAACTGTGCGGCTGCTGGGTCGTTGCCGTGCTAGCTCCGTGTGCCCCTCTGCCGCCGACCCATGCGCGGGCGGGGCACCACTTCGCTCGGGGCACCTTGTTGATGGAGGCCGGTGGGACGGCCGCCGCGAGCGTGTGGGAGGTGGAGAGGTCCCGTGCCTGCGTCACTGATGTGCAGGAAGTGTCTTTCTCTCGAGACGGGATTCGTCTACGTATGGGAGTCTGCGGCAGGTGCTACCGGAAACGTCCTGATCGACCCGGAGGGATCAGTCGCCCGGCCCTGCACACCGGAGGGCACACCCCTCGGCCACATGCTTCTCGACAAGAACGTCGCGACTGTGGAAAACCCCGACCCGGACCCGAAAGTCCGCCACGCCTTCCTGCTTGCGGCATCAGTGATCTTCCAGGAGGCGAAGCGGCAGGGGCAGGGGCAGCTGCCTGACAAGATCACGCGTACGTACTGGTAGGTACGGCGGCCCCGAGCCCAACGTCGACCTCGCCCAACTCGGCAGGGCACTGCACGGGAGCACGCATACGGACAGACACCGTTGAGCCGTTTTGATGGAACGTGAGGATGGCCGTGCCTAGCGGCTCACCGGCTCAGTACCCCCTCAATACCCGGTTCGGGCCGAATCCGTACCTGGTTCAGGCAGGCTCAGTACCTGATTCGGGCTGGCTCGATCGGGCGGGTCGGTGCATCACGTAGCCGTGGGCGACGTCACGGCGTGCGGTCGAACGTGAGCGGCGAGTAAAGCAGACGCTCCCCCTAGCCGGCGGTCCAACTAGCCGGCCTGGCAACCAGACTGCAGACCGTTCACTGTTCGTCGAGGTCAGCGCCCCTCTCCTCACCGGCCGACCCGCCGAATCCCCCGGGCCCGCTCGGTCTGCCGCGCCGCGTCGCCCGCCGGCTCCGTGGCTTTTCCCGGATGCCCGCCTCCCCCTGCGAGGCTTCTCCATGGACCAGAAGGCGTGTGCTTCATGCGCGTCCTGAGTGATGAGTGACCGGAGCGAACGGCAAGAATGTGCGGGACCTGATGTACGGGACCGGGCCGTCATCGGCCGGCCTGCCCGGCTGTCAGCCGATCGCGCTCTTCCTGTTACGGAAGCGCCACTGCAACTCACGTACCTCGTCGGCGAGTTCAGGTACCGGCCCGGCCACCTCCAGAGCGGGCACCACGTCCTGGATGGTCAGCGGGCTCAAGGGTGACGTGTTGGGCACGCCCCACTCGGCCTTCCAGTCCCGGGCCTGGCGGGAGGAACTCGCGTACACGATGCGACCGAGGCCGACCCACCCGTGAGCGGCGGCGCACATCGGGCAGTGCTCGCCCGAGGTGTACACGGTCGCCGTGGCCCGTTCCTCGGGGGCCATGTGAGCCGCGGCCCACTGGGCCAGTGCCAGCTCCGGGTGTGATGTCGGGTCCTTGGTGGTCGACTCGCGGTTGCGGTCCTCCGCCCTGACCTTGCCGTCCGCGTCGACGAGCACGGACCCGAACGGCAGGTCACCGGCGTCGAGCGCCTCGGCCGCCAGTGCCACGCAGCGCCGCAGATGGACCAGGTCGGTCTCGGTGACGGCGGCGGGAGCGGCGCCGGTCCCAGAAAGGTCGTGATCGTGAGGTGCCACTGCTGCTTCATCCCTCAATCTGTCGCGTCTTGACTTGGCTCGGCTCGGCTTGCCTTGGCTTGCTCACCAGGGTGGCCGGCGAGATGCGGGCTAGGTTCGGTGTGCGGCCACGGTGGCCAGGGCGTGCCAGGCCGTCTCGGGCCGCAGGGTCTCATCGGGATCCCCGTGGTACGGATCGAGAAGCACGGTGTCGGCACCGGCCAGGCGCAGTTCCTCGACGTCCTCCAGGAACTGTTCGATGGTTCCCTCTCCTGCTCGGCGATCCGGGTGGTCCACCGGTTCTTCCGTGAGTCGGAGACGGATCCGCGGCGCCAGACCCGGCGTGGGCTGACCGAGTTGCGCGGAAATCCCCTTCAGCCGCACGAGCGCGTCCCTGAACCAAGGCATCGTGAACCGCAGCGGATGCCAGGGAGCTCCGAAACGCAGGGCACGGCGTATCGCCGCGTCGCTGTTGCCACCGATCCAGATCGGCACCTGTCCGGATCGGTAGTCGGCGTCGTTGTCCCATGCGGCGCGCATCGTCCGCAGGTGTTCGTCGGTCAGCACGCCACGGCGTTCGAAGGGGACGCCGAGTGCCTCGAACTCCTCCCGGGCCCAGCCGACCCCGACGCCCAGCACCAGTCGGCCGCCGCTGAGCTGTTGCAGGTTGGCGGCCATGCGGGCGACGAGCAGCGGGTGCCGGTAGGGGGTGATGAGAACGGTCGTCCCCAGGTGGATCCCGGTCGTGATTCCGGCCATCCAGGCGAGCGTGGTGAAAGGCTCGTAGAAGGGTGCGGGATATTGCTCGGCCACATCCGGCGTGATCGCCACGTGATCGGACATCATCAGCAGATCGAAGCCGAGCCCCTCCACGGTCGCGGCCCACCGGGCTAGGTGATCCGGATTCGCCCCGGGCCCGAAGTTGGGGACGTTCACGCCTATCCGCATGGGCGTCATCCTAGCAATGGGCGCCACCCAACCCCCCTGAGGTGTCAGGCAGTTGGGCTGCACGTTCCGGGTTCCCTGCCGGGGCCGACAGGAGCGCTGCCCGCCCCGGCCGGTGCCGGCTTTCGAACGTGTCAGCGGGCGCGGCGGATGCGGATCGGACCGCGGGCCTTCGTCGGATCGACGGGGCGGCCGCCCTGGGTGATCTCCACTTCGCCGGCCGCGACCAGGCGCCGGGCCGCGCGGCGGGCCGGTTCCATGAGCTCGCGCCAGCCGTCGCCGTCCCCCTCGTATACCGCCCGCGCGGCGTCGGAGGGGCAGATCGTCGAGGTCGGGCCACGCTGCTCCAGCAGATCCAGGATGGCTCGCTCCAGGCGCCGGTCCGCTGTCCGTTCACTGTCCGTCACCGCGCAAGTGTCGCACCGGCGATGGCGGGAACCAGGGCCCTGCAGGAGTGTGTCGGCTGTGTCGGCTCAGAGGTGACGCCGACGCCGCGCCCGGCCCGCCAGGTCTCGCGGAGGGTCAGCAGCCGCCGCAGTTGTAGTAGAGGACGTCCCAGTGGTTGCCCTCGTCCGCGTAGATGTTGCCGGAGCCGGACTTGTACTGCGGGGCACCGTCACCGCGCAGGCCGATGTAGGTGAAGGTGTTCTTGACGTAGCTCGTGACGCAGGTGTTCTTGCCGTAGTCGAGCTTGTATCCGTTCCAGTGCGAGTACGTGCCGCTCGCGTGGCCGGTCTCCGTGCCACCCGTGATGTTGAGGGCGCACCCGCTGGCGCGCTTGAGGGTCTGGGCACCCTGCGCGGTGGCAAGGTTGAGTTGCTCGAAGGACGTACACGTCGGGTTGTTACGGTCCGAGCAGCCGCCGGAGGACGACCAGGTGATGCCGACCTCACGGAACATCGAGGTTGCGGTGGCATGGCTGATCTTGGTGGCGGCGAAGGCGTCGGTGGCCGTGGTCAGGACGCCGAAGCCGGGGGCGATCAGGGCGCCGGTGGTGAGCGCGAGCGCGGTGAGAGCGGAGCGGATGCGCATGGTGGTTCCTTCCTGCTGATGACCGTGCTGACGATGGGACGGCTGTGGTGCAGGTGGAGTAAGAAGATGGTGCCCGGATCCACGCGCCTGAGCCAGAGGACAAAGCGGAAAGCACGGTCGAGCTCCTGGATGGCACGCCCACCGGCGTGGCAGGTCCCGAGGTCGGAGCTGCTTGCCGGAGTGGCCTCCTGACAGCCCGTCACGACCGGTGAAGGGTCCGTGTTCACGGTGCGGACGTTGGCTTCCCGTTCGCTTCTCGCGCAGGGCGGGCGACCGTATCGGACGCGTCCGCGAGGACGCAGTGTGTGCCGGTGAAAATGGTCGGCATGCACTTGTCGCAGTGCACGCACAGGGAGCGCGTGCCCCGGCCAGCCTGCCGACCGGGCAACTCCCCAACGTCTCCGCACAGTTCCTGCCCGCCCCGTTCGAGGTCATGATCGGCTGGTCGCTGCCCGATCTGTCGGTCCAGGAAGTCGCGGAACGCTGCGGTCTGGCGTTCAGCCTCGTCGCTTCTGTCGCCGCCCGGTTGACCGCGCCCCCTGTACCACGCCGACGCGGGGACAGACACCGTCAACCGCGAGGCAGCCGATGGACGCTGACGGCATAGCCGCCGCCCTCGTAGGGGCGGCCGTCCCACGTCGCGAAGCGGTCGGCGAAGGTGAGGCCGGCCGCGGCGCAGCAGGCGTCGTACTCCGGCAGGGTGATGCCGGGCGGGACCGGCAGATGGGCTGCGTCCAGGCCGAATCCGGCGACCATGAGGCCGCCCGGGCGCAGAGCCCCCGCCAAGCGGCTTGCCACCGCCGCCTCGGTACCAGCGGCAAGGAGCGGGAAGATGTTGCCGGCAGCGACCACGAGGTCGAAGCCCGCCCCATCATGCAGCTCGGCCGGGTCGAACGTGGCCAGGTCGGCCTGGATCCATGGCAGTTCCGGCGCCTGCCTGCGCGCCACGGCCAGCATGGAGGCGTCCCGGTCGACCCCGACACAGTCATACCCGAGCTCCGCCAACCGGATCATGACCCGGCCGGTACCGCACCCGGCATCCAGCACCCGCGCCCCGGCGGGCACCAGCGCGGCACACAACCCCGCCTCACCGTGCATGTCTTTGCCACTGTCGGCCAGGGCCGCGAACCGGGCGGCGTAATCCTCCCCGGACGTCCCACCGGTCAGCTCTTCCCAACGACTCATGACCCACAGGGTAGGCGAGCGGTAGCAGTGGCCCGATTCACCACTCTGGTCGTGAGTGGGCGCGCACGCCCCGCGCGTACCTGGCACGTCCACGCCGGAGGCGGTCATTGAAGCCGGCGTCGGGCACCCCCGGGGCTCAGTGCGCCACCGCGCACTTCGTAGATCGTCAGTACGTCAGCGTCCAGAAGTGCGCCGCGGTAAGCGTGTGACCGATGGGCAGGGTATGGAAGTCCATCGCAGACCTCTCTCATCAAGGAGGACACGTGGCTGCCGAGCACTACCTGATGACGGGTGCCACAGGGTTCGTCGGGGGAGCCACCGTCCTGGAACTCCTGGAGCGGACCGACGCGGTCCTCTCGTGCGTGGTCAGAGCGCGAGGGGATGAGATGGCCACCGAGCGGCTCAAGGGAGCGCTTCATCGTGCCGCTCAGGTGTACGGGCGAGCGGATCTGGTGGGCGAGATCGACGCACGTTGCCGCGGCATCGCCGGTGACCTCACCCTGCCCGACCTGGGAGTCACTGCAAGCCTTGGCCCCGTCGACCAGATCTGGCACGTGGCCGCGTCCCTCGCCTTCGAGGACTCGGGCAAGGACGAGATCCTCAACCAGAACGTGCAGGGCACCCGGCACGCGGTCACGCTGGCGAAACGGTTCGGCGTCTGCGTCTTCAACCATGTCAGCACCGCCTACGTGTCGGGCAGCAGAACAGGCCGGATCGCTCCCGACCCCGTCTCCCACGACGATGACTGCAACAACTGGTACGAGCGCAGCAAGGTGGCGGCCGAACACGTCGTCACCACAGCGGGGTTCGACTGTTTGCGGATCTTCCGGCCGAGCGTCGTGATCGGGCACAGCGAGAGCGCGGGCACGACCAGCAGCAGCGGACTCTACGGATTCATCTCCGCACTCACGCAGTACCGCGCCGAACTCACGGAATCACTCGGCGACGTGATGGCGACCCGGCCGCTGCGCCTCCGGATGACCGCGGACTCGCTCACCAACTACATCCCGGTGGACCGGGTCGCCGCGGCCGCGGTAGGTGTGGCCCGCGCGAGCGACCGGTCCGGTATCTACCATCTGGCCAACGCCGAGCAACTCCCCGTGCACGCCATGCTCAAGGCGGTCTTCGATGCCCTCGGCCTGCCCGGCCCGACCTGTGTCGCGGACGAGTCCGACCTGGCCCTGGTCGACCTCAAGGCCGACCGGCTCTGCACGTTCTACCGCCACTACACCAACGGCACCCGCGAGTTCGACCTGGACTCCGTCGAGCAGCTCATCGGCCGCGACATCCTCAACGTATCGATGTCCCGGGAGCGCCTGGCCGACTTCATCGATGCGTTCGTCCAAGGGACCTAGAAGACCCAGGAGATCCAGGAGATCCAGGGCGCTGGCGAGCGAGAGACAGAGGCCTCACATGAACCACATCGATCTTGACACCCGTCCGCTGAACGCTGACACGCGACCGGGCGGTCCACGCGGTCAGCGCATCCCGGATGAGCTCGCCCAGTGCCGCCAGGACGCAGTCGTCCAGGCGATCGCTCGGCTCGACGAGCCTCTCCACGTCATCGAGTCCGACGCCGGTTTCACCCTGGGGAAGAACTCGCCGGCGCGGGGCGTCGCAGGAGTCCTTCCCCCGTTTCCCCCGGAGCGCCTTGGCGACCGGTCCTTCTGCACGGCACACGGAGCGCGTCTCCCCTACGTCGCCGGGGAGATGGCGGGCGGTATCGCCACGCCTCGCATGGTCATCGCCATGGCCCGGGCCGGCATGATGGGCTTCTTCGGCGCGGGTGGACTGCCCCGTGAACGGGTCGCCGCGGCCGTGGCCGAGCTCACGGCCGCCCTGCCCGGCCACCGGAACTGGGGCGTCAACCTGCTGCACGCGCCCTCGGAGCCCGCCGCCGAGGAGCGCACGGCGGAGTTGCTGCTGGCCCACCGTGTGCCCGCCGTCTCCGCCTCGGCGTTCATGCAGCTGACGCCGGCCGTGGTCCGGGTGGCCGCTCATGGTCTGACCCGGGACGTCCAGGGCGCGGTGCGGCGCACGACACACCTCTTCGCCAAGGTCTCCCGGCCCGAGGTGGCCGCCCAGTTCATGGCGCCCGCCCCGGCCGAACTCCTGCGCCCGCTCGTCGAAAGGGGACTACTCACCCCGGGCGAGGCCGAACTGGCCGCCACGGTGCCGGTCGCCGAGGACATCACCGTGGAGGCCGACAGCGGCGGCCACACGGACAACCGCCCCCTGACGGTGCTCCTCCCGGTGATGCTGGCCCTGCGTGACACCCTGACCGAACGGCACGGCTACAGCCGTCCGATCCGGATCGGCGCCGCAGGGGGCATCGGCACCCCGGGCGCCACGGCCGCGGCGTTCGCTCTCGGTGCGTCGTACGTGGTCACCGGCTCGGTCAACCAGGCCTCCGTGGAGTCCGGGTTGTCCGCCGACGCCAAGGCCATGCTCTCCCAGGCCGGCCTCGCGGACGTGGCCATGGCTCCGGCCGGCGACATGTTCGAGCTCGGTGTCCGCCTTCAAGTGCTCCGCAGAGGAACCATGTTCGCCGGGCGGGCCGAGCACCTCTACCAGGTCTACAGCGCATACCCGTCATGGAGTGCCGTACCGGAAGCCGACCGCGCAAAGATCGAACGAGACGTTCTGCGGGCCCCGTACGAGCAGGTGTGGGCCGGGGCGCGTACGTACTGGATGGAGCGCGAGCCCGGCCAGGTGGAGCGGGCCGAGCGCGATCCGCGGCACCGGATGGCGCTGGTCTTCCGCTGGTACCTGGGCATGTCCAGCCGCTGGGCCGTCCAGGGCGAGACCGCCCGGCGCACCGACTACCAGATCTGGTGCGGCCCGGCGATGGGCGCCTTCAACGAGTGGGCCGCCGACGGATTCCTGGCCGACCCGGCCAACCGCTCGGTGGTGCAGATCGCCCGGAACCTGCTCACCGGCGCCGCCGCCGTCACCCGCGCTCACCAGCTGCGCGGCTGCGGGGTCGAGGTACCCGCCGCGGCCTTCGCGTTCCCCGCCCGACCGCTGGCCTAGGCACTGCCGCGCGGACCGCGAGAGGAGCGAAAGGAACGAAAGGAGCGAGACCATGAACGACCACGCCCAGTCCGTGCCCATCGCCGTGGTGGGTATCGGAGCCCTGCTGCCCGGGGCGCGAGACGCCGAGCAGAGCTGGCGGATGATCGTGGGCCGCCAGGACCTCATCACCGAGGTGCCCGCCGACCGCTGGCTGGCACAGGATCTCCTCGCCGACGACCAGCCGGACGGGGCGTACGTCTCACGGGGTGGCTTCCTGCCCCGCGTCGACTTCGATCCCGTGGCCTACGGAATGCCGCCGCGGTCGCTGCCCGCCACCGACTCCGCCCAACTGCTCTCCCTGCTCGTCGCGGACCAGGTCCTCTGCGATGCCACCCATGGGAAGCTCGATGTCCTCGACCGCGACAAGGTGAGCGTCATCCTCGGGGTGACGGGCTATCTGCCGCTGGCCGCGCACATGGCCATGCGTACGGGCCGGCCGATCTGGCTGAAGGCGTTCCGGGAGGCCGGGCTGCCCGAGAGCCGGGCGCAGGAGCTGTGTGAGCGCATCCTGGAGCACATGGTGCCCTGGCAGGAGGCCACCTTCCCCGGGCTGCTGCCCAATGTGGCGGCAGGCCGGATCGCCAACCGGTTCGACCTGCACGGCACCAACCACACCACCGACGCCGCCTGCGCCAGCTCGTTCGCGGCACTGACGACCGCGATCGACGCGCTGACGCTCAGGCGGTGCGATCTGGCCGTGACCGGCGGGACGGACACGGTCAACGACGAGCTGATGTTCACCTGCTTCAGCCAGACTCCGGCGCTGTCGCCCACCGGGGACTGCCGGCCCTTCTCCGACCACGCCGACGGCACACTCCTCGGTGAGGGCGTGGTGATGTTCGCCCTCAAACGCCTGGCAGACGCGGAGCGCGACGCCGACCAGGTCTACGCGGTGATCCGGGGTGTCGGTGCCTCGTCCGACGGCAAGGGCAACGCCATCTACGCCCCACTGCCCGCCGGTCAGGAACGGGCACTGCGCCGGGCGTACGAAGCGGCGGGCTACGGCCCCGATACCGTAGAACTGGTCGAGGCGCACGGGACTGGGACCAAGGCAGGCGACCGCGCCGAATTCGAGGCACTGGCCTCGGTGTTCGGCTCCGCGGGGCGCACCGGGGCTCCCTGGTGCGCGCTCGGGTCGATCAAGTCGCAGATCGGCCATACCAAGGGGGCAGCGGGCGCGGCGGGCCTCTTGAAGACGGTCCTTGCCCTGCACCACCGAGTTCTTCCGCCGACCATCAAGGTGGAGCGTCCCAACCCGGATCTCGCGTTCGCGACCAGCCCCTTCTACGTGAACACCCGCGCACGACCGTGGGTGGGCGCGGACCGGCCACGGCGCGCGTCGGTCTCCAGCTTCGGTTTCGGCGGCACCAACTTCCATGTCGCGGTGGAGGAGTTCGTCCCCTCCGCGGAGGGATCGGCGCGGCCCGCCCGTCGGCTGCGTTCGGCGGCGGCCGAGCTGCTGCTGTTCAGCGGGGCCACTCTCGACGAGATGCGCGACGGGGTCGGCAGGGCCGAAGACTCGCCCCTCCCCCTCCCAGAACTGGCCCGCACCTCGCAGACACGGTTCGAGGCCGGGGCAGAACACCGGCTCGCCCTGGTGGTCGAGCACCCCGATGAGCTCGCGACCAGGCTCGCCCAGGCAGTGGACCTGCTCGACAGGGCGGGGGAAGACGGCTTTTCCACGCCGAACGGCACCTACTACGCTCGCGGAGCCACCGAAGAGGGGCCCCTGGCGTTCCTCTTCCCTGGGCAGGGCGCCCAGTACGTGGGCATGGGCTCGGAGCTGGCGACCCAACACCCTCCGGCGCAGCGCGTATGGGATCAGGTGGGCGCCCTGGACTTCGGCGTACAGCCGTTGCACCAGGTGGTTTTCCCTCCTCCCGTCTTCACCGAGGAGGAGCGGACCGCTCAGCAGGACCGTCTGACGGTGACCGAGTGGGCTCAGCCGGCACTCGCGGCGCACAGCCTGGCCGTCCTCGCGATGCTGACCGAGCTGGGCCTCGAACCCGCATGCGTGGCGGGTCACAGCTTCGGCGAGCTGATCGCGTTGCACGCCGCTGGTTCCTTCGGGGCGGATACGTTGATGCGCCTTGCCCGGCGGCGCGGCGAACTCATGCGGGACGCGGCGTCCACGCCCAGTGGCATGCTCGCCGTCAGCGCCTCCCGGGCCTGGGCCGAGGCGTTCCTGGAGTCCGAGGGGCAGGACCAAGTCTGGGTGGCGAACGACAACGCGCCCGAGCAGACCGTCCTCTCCGGCACGGCCGAAGCACTGGACGCTCTGGCCGACCGCCTTCGCGCCTCAGGAATCACGGCCAAGCGACTGCAGGCCTCGGCGGCGTTCCACAGCCCCCTTGTCTCCTCCGCCTGCCGCCCCTTGGCGGACTTTCTCGCCGAATGCCCCATCGAGCCCCCGGCCATCGAGGTCTACGGAAACGCGGACGCTGCGCGCTATCCCCGTTCGGCCGATCCCGACGTGGTACGCAACCGGATCAGTGAGCACCTCTCGACACCAGTGCGGTTCGTCGAGGAGATCGAGGCCATGTACGAGGCGGGGGTGCGCACGTTCATGGAGGTGGGCCCGGCGGGAACCCTCACCGGCCTGGTGGATCGCGTCCTGGAGGGGCGCCCGCATCTGGCGGTCGCGACCGACGGGCGAGGCAAGGACGGAACCGTCGCCCTCTTCGAGGCACTGGGACAACTGGCCGTACGCGGTGTGGAGATGGAATGGCCGGCGCATTGGCTGCCGTACGGGCCGCCCCGTCAGGCTGCCACTGAACCCGGTTTCTCGATCGGCGTCGACGGCAGCAATCAGGGCCGCCCCTACCCGCCCGAGGGCGGCGCCGCGGCGTTGCCCGCACCCAATCCGGAAAGCCCCGCCATGGGGCGGCAAGAGATCGTGGAGAGTGATGACATGCCCGCGGGGCCCGCTCAGCAACACGTGCACGACGAAGTACAGCGCCGGGCAGCCGAGGCCCACGCCGACTACCAGCGGTACATGGCCGAGGCACATCTGGCCTTCCTGCGCCTCACCCGGGAGTCGTTGGTGGGCCTGCGGGAACGGTCTGGCGGTGGCGCCTACTCCGAGGAACTCCCGGTGGCCGTGCCGACTTCCGTTCCGCCGCCGCAGGCGCAGGCCGCGCCTGCGGAGCCTTTCCCTGTCCCGTCACCGGCCCAGCCTGCGGACTCGACCGCCCCCACCGCAATTCCCGCCGACGCTTCTGCGGGTGCGCCCGCAGGCGGCACCCCGGTGGAAGAGGCACTCCTGAGCGCGGTGTCCGAACGTACCGGCTATCCGAAGGAACTCCTCAACCTCGACATGGAGTTGGAGAAGGAACTCGGAATCGACTCGATCAAACGGGTCGAGATCATGTCGATGCTCCGCAGGACCCTCGGTGAACTGGGCGTGCCCGCAGAGGAGTTGGCTTCGTGCCGAACACTGCAGCAGATCACTGACAGGCTCCAGGGAAATTTCCGCTAGGCCCGGCCACCCGGACCAGGGCGGCCGGGCCACCTCCCGAACCCCATCTCGTACGAATGGAACTCACCGTTCTTCCCGCACCGGCGACGGGCCTCGCCATGGCCGGGCTGTGGGACGGACCCCTGTACATCGTCGACGACGGCGCACACCTGGCCGAACCGCTCGCCGACCGGCTCGGCCACCACGGAGTCGACGCACGGTGGGTCGCCACCGGCACTGAACTTCCCCCCGACGCCCAGAACGTCGTCCTGCTCACCGGGCTCGCACCGGTGGAAGACGCACAAGGCGCACAAGGCACACAGGGCGTCCAGAGGGCCCTGGATCTGCAGTATGAGGCCTTCCGCGTTGCGCGGCGGTTGGCACGACGGCTCACGGACAACGACGGTGTGAATGGTCGCGGGGAGAAGGGCTGCGGTGTGTTCGTGACCGTCCAGGACACCGGCGGCGACTTCGGACTGAGCGGTCGGCAAGGCGAGCGGGCCTGGCTCGGTGGCCTGGCCGCTTTGGCCCGTACCGTGGCCAAGGAGTGGCCCAGCGCCTCGGTCAAGGCGATGGACTGCGAACTAACGGGCCGTGGGCCGCGCGAGCAGGTGGACACGATCGCCGAGGAACTCCTGTCCGGTGGCCCCCTGTTGGACGTCGGACTGCGAGCGGACCGCACCAGGGTCACACCACACCCTTGCGCCGTGCCCCCAATCCGCGACGGCGCGGGCACCCGCATCGGGCCCGACTCCGTTGTCGTCGTGACGGGTGGCGCTCGTGGTGTCACCGCTGCCGGGCTGGTCGCCCTGGCGCGGGCCCGGCGCCCCCGGCTCGCACTGTTGGGGCGGACCCGCCTGACCGAGGAGCCGCCGGGCCTGCCGACTGGCAGCGCAGAAGAGGTGACGCGCGCGCTCGCCTCACTGCGGGGACGGGGCGCCGGGTCAAGCCCCTCCGAACTCGCCGCCGACGTACGGCAGATCATGGCCGTCCGCGAGGTGCGGGCGACCCTTGCCGCGATCGAGGAAGCCGGATCTCAGGTGCGCTACGAGACGGTGGACGTGGGCGACATGGCAGCCCTCCCCCGCTGCCTGGAGCGGATCCGCGACGACTGGGGGCCGGTCACCGCCATCGTGCACGCCGCCGGCGTACTGGCCGACAGGCTCGTCGCCGACAAGACCGACGAGCAGTTCACCCAGGTCATGCGTACCAAGGCCACCGGACTGCGTGCCTTGCTGGACGCGACCGCCGAGGATCCACTGAAGCTGATCAGTGTGTTCTCGTCCGTCGCGGCGACGTTCGGCAATCCCGGCCAGTGCGACTACGCCATGGCGAACGAGACCCTCACCCAGGTGATGGCCGCCGAGTCCGCGCGGCGTCCCGACTGCCGGGTGAAATCACTGATCTGGGGGCCCTGGCGCGGCGGAATGGTCACGCCCGAACTCGCCGCCCACTTCGACCGCCACGGCACACCGTTGCTCCCCCTCGACACCGGCGCCGAGGCCTTCGTGGCCGAGCTGGAATCGCGCGCACCCCACGCCGTCATCACCGGCTCACCCGGCGCCGCCGCGGCCCCGTGGCCACTGGCCGCCGTGTCCGAACCCGCTGCGGCACAGGTCACGGTGACCGCACGGAGCCATCCGCAGCTGGCCGACCACGTCATCGCGGGCGACCCGGTGCTTCCTCTCGCCCAGACCCTGGAATGGTTCACCGCCGCCGCACGCTCCTGGCGCCCGACGTCGCCGAGGGTTCTTCTACGAGACGTACGCGTCCTGAGGCGGGCCGTCCCGGACCAACTCGACACGGACGGCGCCCGGTTCACCTTGCGGGCCGACCGGAGCGACATGCACGCGCTGAGCGTCGAGTTGCACGGCGCCGGGAGCACACCCCACTGCAGGGCACGAATCGCCGCGGCCCCTCACGAGATCACCGGCATCGTGCCGCCCGTCGAACTCGAACCCTCCCGTCGAAACCCCCTCTACGACGGTCACACGCTCTTCCACGGGCCGCTGTTCCAGTCGCTGGCCACGATCGAAGGCATCTCCCTCACCGGCGCTCGGGCAACACTCACCGGGCTGCGGGAGATGGGCTGGTCCGGCGAGACCTGGCAGACCGACCCGGCAGCGGTCGACGGCGCACTGCAGCTCGCCGTGGCCTGGGCGGAGGACCTCTTCGGGGACGCGACCCTGCCGATGGCCATCGGAGAGTTCCACGCCCCGCGCCTGGGTCCCGCGCGGGGCCCGGTCACCTGCGTACTGCGAGCCGTGCCCCCGCAAACCTCCCACGCCCAGTGCCATTTGACGCTGACCGACGACGAGGGGCTGCTCGCCGACATCCGGGATCTCGAACTCGTCCTGAGGCCTTGATGACCACCCCCGACCGCGTCTTCGCCAGGGACCAGCTCGAAGAGCTCTCCCACGCCCCGGTCTCCCAGGTGTTCGGCCCCCGCTATGCAATCCAGGACGACAGGGCACGCCAGACCCGTCCGCCCAAGCCCCCGCTGCTCCTCATCGACGAGGTCACCGGCCTTGAGGGCACCCCGGGCACGCTGGGGACGTCCGGGACACCGTGTCGGGGCTCGATCCGGACCCGGACCTTCGTGCGGCCGGACCGCAGCTTCGTCGACCACACGGCCCGCATGTACCCCGGCCTGACGATCGAGAGCACACAGTCTCTGCTCGTACTGCTCAGCTGGCTGGGCGCGGACCTGGACAACGACGCACAGCGGGTCTTCCGGCTCCTGGGGTACGAGGCGACCTTCCACGGTGCCGGTGCCCCTGTGGCAGGCGAGACCTCGGTCGCGGAAGTCCGCATCCTCGACCACGCCCGGCAGGACCAGTCCCTGATCGTCTTCTTCGAGGCGGACTGCCGGGTAGCCGACGAGCTGCGGCTCACCATCCGCAACGCCCAGGCCGGTTACTTCTCCTATCAGGAGCTCTCTGCCGCCCCCGGAGTGCGGTGGACCCCGAGCCGGTCCGCCCCGCCCCCGGGGCGAGCGGCTCCCAGCGCCGTCAGCCCCCGCTCGCGCGCGTTCGGCCCCACCCTGGTCCGGGCGTTCGCGGACGGCAGGGCCGCCCACTGCTTCGGCCCCGAATGGCCACCGTCCGGCTCACCGCGGCTGCCGTCCGGTGACATGCTGCTCCTCGGCGACGTCACGGAATTCGCCCCCTCCGGAGGCCCCTGGGCACGCGGCTATCTCCGGGCCGAGACCCTCGTCCACCCGAACGCCTGGTATTTCGCCGCCCACTTCCATCACGACCCGGTCATGCCCGGCAACCTGACACTGGACGGCTGCCTGCAGGCCATGAGCTTCCACCTGGCCGCTTCGGGCTTCACCATCGGCAAGGACCACTGGCGCTTCGAAGCGGTCCCGGGCCACCCGTTCGTGGTGCGCTTCCGGGGCCAAGTGACCCCGGCCTCGAACCGGGTGACGTACGAGGTCTTCGCCTCGCACCTGGTCACGCACCCGTACCCGACACTCATCGCGGACGTCCTGGTCACCGTCGACGGCCTCAAGGCACTGCACGCCGAACGCCTGGCTGTGCGTCTCGCTCCCTGCGGTTGACTCGAACCTGCCCCATCATTTCTAAGCGGCGGGCTTCTCCAGTGACTCCTACGCCTTTGCGGACCTGGAATGAGACCTTGGAAAGCTCCTCGGGGCCGGCCAGTGCCACGCCCAGGTGCAGGTCGTAGACCTGCGGGGTCATCCCTTTCACCTCTTCCGCCACTGCTGTCAAGACGGGCCAGTCATAGACGGGATCTTCACCCTGGCTGCTCGGGACCAGCAGGTGCGCGGCCCGTTGGACGGGCGAATCCGCTCAATGAGTCCGAGCCCCTCCCTCGTTGGAGTTTCTTCCGGTGTGCCGCCTTCTTCGGCATGACCGACTTCCCCGGTCTTCGCGGCGATCGCCGCCGGAACCTTCACCCGTGGCGAGGCCCCGGACGCCGGGACGATCACCGACACAACCCGGGCCCGGCAGAACGAGAACGCGTCGCGCCGATCTAGCGTGTGGCGAGCCGCTCCAGCAGGGCCGCGCTCCGCCCGAGCAACTCCCGCTCCTCATCAGTGAGTTCGGCCTCGATGGCCTGCGCGAGCCAGCCGACCCTGCGGCCGCGCTCCGCCTCCAGCGCGGCCCGGCCCGCGTCCGACAGTTCGACCAGTGACTTGCGGCCGTCCGTGGGGTGCGCCCGACGCGTGATCAGGTTCTGTTCCATGAGCAGCCCGACCGCCCGGGCCATCGACTGGGGACGTACGCGCTGATCGGTGGCGAGGTCGCTGGTGGTCATGGCGCCGTCGCGGTCGAGTGCACCGAGCACGGCGACCTGACCCAGCGGGATGCGGTCCTCGTGCTTGACGCGTCGGGTGAGCTTGCCCATCGCAGTGCGCAGTTCGGCGGCGATGGCGGCGGCTTCCGAGGTGGGCATAGGGCACTTTACCCCGTTGATCAGCATTGCTGCGCACCCGACCTGCACAGCAATGCTGTACAGCAAAACTGAGCAGCATTGCTGTAGTGTTTGGCCTTGCCGGGCTCAGCGCCAGCGCTGTCGCAGCCGGGGCCACGGCACATGACAAAGGGAAGGACCTCCCATGTCCGCAAAGGCAGTCGGAACCGTCGACGCCACCATCGAGACCGTCACCGCCCGCCGGATCATCGACAGCCGCGGGAACCCCACGGTGGAGGTCGACGTCGTCCTGACGGACGGGTCCCTGGGGCGTGCGGCTGTCCCCTCCGGCGCCTCCACCGGCGCCCGTGAGGCCGTGGAGCTGCGCGACGGAGACGCCGCACGCTGGCACGGCAAGGGCGTCGACCGCGCGGTGGCCCACGTCAACGGGGAGATCGCGGCATGCGTGCGCGGCCGGGACGCGGCGGACCAGGCGGGTCTCGACGCCTCCCTGGTCGGCCTCGACGGCACCGCCACGAAGTCCAGGCTCGGTGCCAACGCGATCCTCGGCGTCTCCCTCGCCGCCGCCAAGGCCGCCGCGGCGGCCCACCGCCAGCCTCTCTATCGCTACCTCGGCGGCGCCGACGCCCACCTCCTGCCGCTGCCGATGATGAACATCGTCAACGGCGGCGCCCACGCCGACAATCCGCTGGACTTCCAGGAGTTCATGATCGCTCCCGTCGGCGCGGACACCTTCGCCGAAGCCGTACGCATGGGCAGCGAGGTCTTCCACACCCTGCGCCGCGATCTGCTGGCCGCCGGGCACTCCACAGGCGTCGGCGACGAGGGCGGCTTCGCGCCCGCGCTGCGTACCGCCGAGGAGGCGCTCGACTTCGTGACGGCCGCCGTCGAGCGCACCGGCTACCGCCCCGGCACGGACATCGGCCTGGTCATGGACCCGGCGTCGTCGGAGTTCTTCCGCGACGGCATGTACGACTACACGGGCGAGGGGGTGCGCCGCACCCCGTCCGAGCACGCCGACTACCTGGCCAAGCTCATCGACTCGTACCCGGTCGTCTCCATCGAGGACCCGATGGCGGAGAACGACCTGGACGGCTGGCGCGAGCTGACCGCCCGCGTCGGCGACCGCTGTCAGCTCACCGGCGACGACGTGTTCTGCACCAACGAGACGCTGCTGCGCGAGGGCATCCGCACGGGCGTCGGCAACTCGATCCTGGTCAAGGTCAATCAGATCGGGACCCTGACCGAGGCACTGACCGCGGTGGCCACGGCCCACCAGGCGGGCTGGACGGCCGTCATGTCGCACCGCTCGGGCGAGACGGAGGACACCACCATCGCGGACCTTGCGGTGGCGACCCACTGCGGTCAGATCAAGACGGGCTCGCTCTCCCGCTCCGACCGCACGGCGAAGTACAACCAACTCATCCGGATCGAGGAGGAGTTGGGCGACATGGCGCGCTTCGCGGGCCGCTCCGCACTGCGTCGGGCGTGACCAGCAGGCAGAGGTAGCAGTAGGGGCAGAGGCAAGGATGGGCCCCAGGTCGTCCTGGGGCTCATCCTTGCCGAGCAGGCCGGTAACGGCCCTTTGCGGCAGCCGCGCTAGGGGATCACCGTTCCGGAGCCGTTGTCGCCGCTCAGGTTCTCGCCGAACAGCGCCTTCGGCGCCGGTGCCCCGATGTCCACGGGGTTCTCCGCGACCGACTGCGAGGCCGTCAGGCCGGAGGCGCTGCCGCGCAGCAGCCACACCGCGCCGCCGTTCACTACGGTGCCCAGGTTCTCGCCCGGCGCGCCCGCGATCAGGTCCGCCTTGCCGTCACCCGTCGCGTCGAGCAGTCGTACCGACCCGCCGAACACGTCGCCGGACTCCGCGGCACCCGGCACGCCCGCCGTGTCCTGGTGGAACGCCTGCGCGCCCTTGCCGGTGAGCCCGTCCTTGCCACCCTTGAGCAGCACCACGGCGCCGGCCTTCGCCTTCGAGCCGATCGCCTCGCCGGGGACGCCGACGGCCAGGTCCGGGTATCCGTCGCCGTTCGCGTCGCCCGCGTTGAGCCGTCCGCCGAACTGGTCACCCTTCTCGTTCGCCCCGGGCACGCCCGCCGTGTTCTGGGTGACCGTCTGCGTACGGGTCTGGCTGGGGCCGGACGCCGAACCGTAGTAGATCTTGACGGTGCCCGGGTCCTCCTCGGTGCCCTCGGTGTCGCCGCCGGGGAAGATCCGGGTGGCGAGGTCGGCGTAGCCGTCCTGGTCGAAGTCGGCGACGGCGGTGCTGGAGGCGGAGCTCAGCCGCTGCGGGACGGTGGACAGGCCGGACTTGGTGCCGAGCCACAGCTTGCCGCCCTCGGCATGGTTCTCGTAGACGTAGAAGGTCGCGAGATCCTCGATGCCGTCGCCGTTGAAGTCGCCCGTGGCGGTGGAGTTGATGGAGTTGTCGGTGCTGTACACCTGCACCTGCTGCTCGCGGGCGGGGGCGCCGGCCCGGCTGAAGGGGCCGTAGAGCACGTCGTGGTAGTCGTAGTCGTCGCCGTTGCGCATGAACAGATCCGTGTGCCCGTCACCGTCGAAGTCGCCCGCGGTGAGGTCGTCGCCGACCTGGGCGTTCGCCGGTGCGGCGATGCGGACGGCGTCCTGGCCGGTCATGCCGGTCTTGCGGCCCCACAGGACGATCACTGATCCGTTGGCGTTCTCCTCCGGCCGGTAGTCCCGGGTGACCACGGCCAGGTCGGTCAGGCCGTCGCCGTCCAGGTCGCGGGAGACCATCGCGTAGCCGAACACCCCGTTGTCACGGGAGTCTCCGGGCACGCCGGGGGTGTCCTGGCTGATGACCGTGGTGCGCTCGGGGTCGATGCCGTGCGCCGAGCCGTAGCTGATCGTGATGTATCCGGCCGAGGTGTGGCCGCCGATCTTCGCACCGGGGGCGGCGACGGCGACGTCCTGGTACCCGTCGCCGTCGAAGTCCTCTCGGACGGTGGTGGCGCCGTCCTGCGCGGATGCGGTGCTCGCGACGATCGGCACGCCGAGCGACCCGATCAGAGCGGCGGCCACGGCGGTCGATATGGCGGGTCTGCGGATGCCCACGGTTCCTCCTCAAGGCGCGAGCGGTGTCGAGACGCGTGCGCGTGGATGTGATTCATCTGCCAGACACGCGGAAACGGCTGATGGTTGTGCGCTGAACGGCATTTGAACGGGAGCGGGCCGTCTGCGCGCCTGGCAAGTAGGCCCTACAGGCGGCTGACCCGGCTCCACGCACCTGAGTAGGCGGCCCGAAGGCGGGCCAGGACGGCGGCTTCACGGACGCGACGCCGGTCATCCTGGAGTGTCCTGGCGAGCCGCCGTCGCCTGCCATGCGCCAGGGCGCATGCCCGTGGCGTTCCGGAAGAACACCGAGAAGTTGGACGCGTCGGGGAAGCCGAGAGTGCCGGCGCATTGGGCCGCGGTGAGGTGGTCGTGTGCGAGGAGCCGTTTGGCTTCCAGGACGAGCCGATCGACGATGTACGCCTTCGCGGTGCGGCCGGTGACCTGCTGCACCGCTCTGGAGAGGGTGCGGGGCGCGTATCCCAGTGCCCGGGCGTAGTGGCCGGCGTCGTGGTGTGCCCGGAAGTGCGCTTCGACGCTGGACCGGAACAGCCGGAACACCGGATTCGTCGACCGCGCTTCGGTGTGCGGTGGGCGGAGCCGGGCGATGAGCGCCGAGAGCAGGATCTCGGGCAGCTCCGTCGAGGTGTCCGCGGCTGGGGCGGACGCTTCGAGGAGGAGATGGTTGCGCGCGGCGTCGACGAACGGCCAGTCCGCGTCGGGAATGCTCCGGTGCGCGACCAGGTCAGGGGACGCGACGAGCTCCCGGGTGGCGTGGGTGACCGGCGCGGTCGGCACGAACAGCACGACATGCCCCCCCCACATCGGCGATGTCGTCCCACCGGTGCACCGCTCCGGGAGCGACCCACACCGCGGACCGCTTCCGGATCGGGTGTCGGAGGAAGTCCACGGTGACGGCCCCGTGGCCGGCATCGACGACGGCGAGGACGTGGAAGTCGGCACGCTGCGTCCCGCCGTCGTTCAGCTCGCGAAGGCGGTCGAACGTCATTGTTTCGACGGCGGCGGCGCCGTGTCCGAGAGGCCCGACAGGCTGGTAGGTCATCTGCCGGATCGCGGTCATGTGTCCAGTTTCCACCATCGGGCGACCAGTCACGCCGATGCCTCACCACGGCGCGAAAGTTTCAATGGACGCACAGGGAAACCGCCCCGCATTGATTTTGGAGAGAGCCACGATGAACGCCACCCGGCAGCCGCACCTGCCCGCTTACGACCATCGGCCGGGAGCCGGGCCGACCCTGGTGTTCCTGCACTACTGGGGTGGTTCCGCCCGCACCTGGGACCTGGTCGTGGACCGCCTCGCGGGGCGCGACATGCTCACGGTCGACTTCCGCGGGTGGAGCCGCTCGATCGGCATGTCCGGCCCGTACACCCTCCGCCAACTCGCCGACGACACGCTCGCCTTGATCGCCGACGCGGGCGTCACCGACTACGTCCTCGTCGGACACTCCATGGGCGGCAAGGTCGCGCAACTGGTCGCGGCGACCAGGCCCGTCGGCCTCCGCGGGATCGTCCTCGTCGGTTCCGGTCCGGCGAAGCCCGCCGCGGAGATCACCGCCGAGTACCGAGAGGGCCTCTCCCACGCCTACGACTCCGACGAGTCCGTCGCCGGCGCACGGGACAACGTTCTCACCGCGACCGCGCTGCCCGAATCCATCAAGACGCAGATCGTGTCCGATTCGCGGTCCGGCGCCGACGCCGCCCGCACGCAGTGGCCGCTGCGCGGTATCGCGGAGGACGTCTCCGAGCACACCCGCATGATCAGCGTCCCCGCCCTTGTCGTCGCCGGCGAGAACGACCATGTCGAGCCGGTCGACGTGCTCGTGAACAACCTGGTGCCCTACCTTTCCGGAGCCGACTTCGTGGTGATCCCGGGCACGGGTCACCTGATCCCGCTGGAAGCTCCGGCCGACCTCGTCGACGCGATCACGGCCTTCGCGCCGACGGTCTCACTCCCTGCCTGACGACTGGCTTACCGTTTCAGGCGTCGTCCAGCTCCGCGGCGACGCGCAAGGCGGCGTGCCTGAGCCAGATGTGGGTGGAGTCGTGCGTGTGGAGGGGGTGCCACCACAAGGCTTCCTGGAGCGGCACGGCCTCGTAGGGCGGTGGCAGGAGGCGTACTGCCGAGAGGTCGTGCATCAGCTCGGCCAGGCGCCTTTGGACCAGGGCGATCCGATGGGTGCCGGCCACCATGAAGGGCAGCATGGCGAAGCTGTCGACCGAGACCTCCACGCGGGGTTCGATGCCGAGCATGCTCAACTGCCGTACGGCGGGCGCGTCGTAGGTGCGCTGGTAGGTGACCCAGGGCAGCTCGGCCAGCTGGGTCCGGGTGAGGTGGTCGCCCACTTCGGTGTTGGATTCCGCGACCAGGAAGACCCACTCGTCGCGGAAGAGGTCGGTGCGGGGCACGTCGCCGACCACGCCGTGAGGCATCAACAGGCCGTCGGTCGTGCTGAGCAGGACACCGAGGTCCTCCACGACGGTCGTCGGTGTCTGGGTGAAGCGGAGTCTGACGTGGGGGGCCTCGGCATGTACGAGGCGGCCGAGGGCGGCACCGAAGACGGCCACCGCGTAGTCGGAGGCCATCAGCGTGAAGGTGCGGCTCTCGGTCGCCGGGTCGAAGTCGGCCTGGCTGCTGAACAGGCGCTCCAGGAGGTCGCAGGCGGTGGAGGTGCGTTCCAGGAGGATCTGCCCCAGGGCGGTCAGTTCGTAGTGGCCGCCGGTGCGGGCCAGCAGGTCGTCGTCGAAGTGGCGGCGCAGGCGGGACAGCGCGGCGCTCATCGCGGGCTGGGACAGGCCCACGCGCTGGCCGGCGCGGGTGACGTTGCGTTCTTCGAGCAGGGCGCGCAGGGCGACGACGAGGTTGAGGTCGAGGCTGGAGAGGTTCACGGGGCCTTCTTCGGCGGTTCTTCGGGCACGGCACCAGTGGTATTCGTCTGCTGGATGAAGACTATCCACAGAATCGATTTCCCTGATCAGGGGTGTGGGGGCCAGATTGGTCACACCGCAATCAGGAGGACTTGTTCGTGAAACCTGAAGCCGTGCCCGCGCACTTCTCCGGCACCGACCTCTCCAGCCCCCACCTCTTCTCCGGCCCATACGCCCTGGCAACCGTCTCGGCCCCCGGCCAGGACGCGTTTCCCGCGCTGGTCCGCCGTGACGGATCCGTGGTCGATCTGCGCCGGGCCCTCGGCGACGCGGGGCTGACGATGCTCGGCGCCTTGGAGGACTGGGACCGACTGTCGGCCACCTTCGCCGAGTTGGCCGACCGCCCCTCCGGTGGTGACCCGCTCGTGAGCGAGTTCCGGGTGCACGCGCCGATCGCACCCCGGCAGGTGCTGCAGTCCGGCGCCAACTACCGGCGGCACGTCATCGATCTGCATGTGGCGCACCGGGACGGCTCGGACGGACTGAGCGAGGAGGAGGCGCGCGCCGAAGCCGCTCGGATCATGGACCGGCGTGCCGCCGACGACCTGCCGTACGTCTTCATGGGGCTGCCGAGTGCGATCACCGGGCCCTTCGACGATGTCGTGCTGCCCGCCTGGGCCGAGAAGCCCGACTGGGAGCTGGAGTTGGCCGCCGTCATCGGTCGGCCCGCCTTCCGGGTCCCGGTCGAGCGGGCGCTGGAGCACGTGGCCGGTTACACGATCGCCAACGACCTCACCGACCGGGCCACCGTCTTCCGCCGTGACATGCCGCAGATCGGCACCGACTGGCTGCGCAGCAAGAACGCCCCCGGGTTCACCCCGCTGGGTCCCTGGATCGTGCCCGCGCAGTCGGTCGCGACCCCGGACGACCTCCAGGTCACGCTGAAGCTGAACGGCGAGGCCATGCAGGACGAGTCGACCAAGGACATGATCTTCTCGGTCGCGCGGCTGATCAGCTACATATCCGACACCGTGCGGTTGATGCCCGGCGACCTGGTGCTGACCGGCAGCCCGGCCGGCAACGGCATGCACTGGGGCCGATTGCTGCGCGACGGCGACGTGATGGACGCGTCCATCACCGGGCTCGGCGCCCAGCGCACCCGATGTGTGGCCGAGGTGTCCGCATGAAGCTCGACCGTCACGACCCGGAAGGCGCCGTCGCCCAGGCCGCCAAGGCCTGCTCGAACTGGGGGCGTTGGGGCAAGGACGACCGCCTGGGCACACTGAACTTCCTCGATGAGGCCAAGCGCGTACAGGGTGCGGCCCTCGTCCGCCGTGGTGCGAGCTTCTCGCTGGCCCAGCCCTTCGACATGAACGGCCCCCAGCGGGGCTGGCGTCGGCGTACCAACCCGGTGCACACCATGCTGGACACCGGCGCCGATGCCGCGCTGGGCACACAGGGTCTGCCGCACGGGATCGGCGGCGCGGACGACGTGGTGTCCATGCCGCTGCAGTGCTCCACCCAGTGGGACGGCCTCGGGCACATCTTCGACCACGGCAAGGCGTGGAACGGGCGCGATGCCGCGACCACCGTCACCTCAGACGGTGACCTCGTCACCGGCATCGAGCACATGGCCGCGCACATCGTGGGTCGTGGCGTGCTGCTGGACGTGGGACGCGCGATCGGCCATGACGGCGAGCTCCAGGACGGGTTCGCCATCACCACCGCCCATCTCGAGGAGACCGCGCTCGCTCAGGGCGTGAGCGTGGAACGCGGCGACATCGTGCTGGTGCGCACCGGCCAGTTGGCCCGGGTGCGGCGCGACGGCTGGGGCGAGTACGCCGGCGGCCCCGCCCCCGGTTTGTCGTTCACTACGGCCGACTGGCTGCACCGCAGTGAGATCGCCGCGATCGCGACGGACACCTGGGGCTTCGAGGTCCGCCCCAACGAGTTCGAGGGCGCCTTCCAGCCCCTGCACCAGGTCGTCATTCCCCACCTGGGCCTGCTCGTGGGCGAGATGTGGGACCTGGAGGCCCTGGGCGAGGACTGCGCCGCGGACGGCGTCTACGAGTTCTTCCTGGCGGCGCCACCGCTGCCCATCACCGGGGCGGTCGGTTCGCCGATCAACCCGCTCGCCATCAAGTAAGCACTGGGACAAAGGAGTTCTCCATGCCCCCCTCGCGCAATGTCCTCGTGATCGGAGGCGGCCCGGCCGGCAACGCCCTGACCATCCTGCTGCGCCGGGCCGGCGTCGCGGTCGATCTCGTCGAGGCGAAGCAGGACTGGAACGCCACCGCCGGATCCGGCATCACCCTGCAGGGCAACGCCCTACGGGTGCTGCGCGACCTGGGTGTGTGGGAGCAGGTCCGCGCCCGCGGCTACGGATTCGGCTCGGTCGGCATCACGGCGCCCGACGGCACGGTGCTGCACGTCCAGGACGACATCCGCACCGGCGGCGACGACCTGCCCGCGACGGTCGGCATGCAGCGCCCGCAGCTGCAGCGGATCCTCATCGACGCGGTCCGTGCAAGCGGCGCCGACGTCCGTCTGGGCACCACCGCGACCATCGTGGATCAGGACGACACCGGCGTGCAGGTGCGCCTGAGCGACGGCCACGAGGCCCGGTACGACCTCGTCGTCGCCGCCGACGGCCTGGGCTCCGCCACCCGCGCGACGATCGGCATCACCGACGCGCCCGAGCCCACGGGCATGGCCATCTGGCGCGTGGCCGCGCCGCGCCCCGAGGGCGTGACCCGCACCGACCTCGCCTACGGCGGGCCCGCCTACATCGCCGGTTACTGCCCCACCGGGGAGACCACGCTGTACGCGTACGTCGCGGAGGCCTGCCGGGACCGGGCCACGCTCCCTCCCGAGCGCTATGCCGACGAAATGGTCCGTCTCGCCTCGGCCTACGGCGGCCACTGGCCCGAGATCACCAGGACCATCACCGACCCCGCGCAGGTCAACTACACCTGGTTCGACCGGCTGCTGGTGGAGGGCTCCTGGCACCGCGGCCGCGTGGTGCTCATCGGCGACGCGGCGCACTGCTGCCCGCCCACGCTGGCCCAGGGCGCGGCGATGTCCCTGGAGGACGCCGCGGTGCTCGCCGAGCTGCTGACCGGCGGCGATGCCTGGGACGACGCACTCCTGAGCGCCTACTACGAGCGCCGTATCGGGCGCGTACGGGCGGTCGTCGAGGCGTCCGTACAACTGGGCCAGTGGCAGCTCGACCAGGTCCGCGACTCCGACGTACCCGGCTTGATGGCCCGCACGATGACCCGGCTCCAGGAGCGCCCGTGACACCGACCGTCGATGTGCACGCCCATGTACTGCTGCCCGAGGTCGAGCACCTGGTCGCCGGACAGCCGGGCCTCGATGAGGCCAAGGCGCTGGATGCGCGGCGCAATGGGCCGACCGCGCTCAAGGTCAGCGGGGAGATGATCAGGGAGCGGTTCGCCCGGCTGACCGACGTCACGGCCCGGCTGGGGGCCATGGACGAGCAGCAGGTCGACGTCCAGCTGGTCAGCCCCTCCCCCTCGCACTACCACTACTGGGCAGGCGAGGAGCTGGCGTCGAAGCTGTTCCAGCTGGCGCACGAGGCCATCGCCGCGCACTGTGCGGCTGCCCCGTCGCGGCTGCGCGGTCTGGGGCTCGTACCGCTGCAGCATCCGCAACTGGCCGTCACTGCGCTGGACCACGCGCTGGAAGCGGGACTGCTGGGCGTGGAGATCTCCAGCCATGCTCCCGGGCGCGAGCTGTCCGACCCCGCCCTTGAGCCCCTGTGGGCGCGGGCCGAGCAGACCGGGGCGCTGCTGTTCCTGCACCCCTTCGGCTGCACGCTGGATGAGCGCCTTGACCAGTGGTACCTGTCCAACTCGGTGGGCCAGCCCACCGAGAACGCCGTCGCCCTGTCCCATCTGATCTTCTCCGGCGTCCTCGACCGCCACCCCGGCCTACGGATCATCGCCGCGCACGGGGGTGGCTACCTGCCCACACACATCGGGCGCGCGGACCACGCCTGGCAGGTACGCCCGGACGCGGGCGCAGGCTGCGCGCAGCCGCCGAGCAGCTACCTCAGGAGCCTGTACTTCGACTCCCTCGTCCATGACCCACATGTGCTGCGCGAGCTCGTGCGCGTGGCGGGCGCGGACCGAGTCCTGCTCGGCTCCGACTTCCCCTTCGACATGGGCTCCCCGGACCCCGTCGGGGCCCTGCGCGCCGCCCGCCTGGACGACACCGGCTTCGAAGCCGTCCGCGGCGCCACCGCTGCCGCGCTGCTCGACCTTCCCTGAAGAAGCCGACCTTCCCTGAAGGAGGACCCTCATGACCTCTCGCCTGCTCACCCACCTGCGGCACGTCGACCTCGCCGTGCCCGACTACGACAAGCAACTCGACTTCTACGCCGGCGTCTGGGGCCTGACCAAGGTCGCCGAGGACTCCGGCATCTCGTTCCTGGCCGCCGAAGGATCGCCCGAACAGTACGTGGTGCGGCTGCGCAAGGCCGACGAGAAGCGCCTCGACCTGGTCTCCTACGGCGCCGCCTCCCGGGCGGACGTCGACACGCTTGCCGAGCAGCTCCTCTCCGGAGGAGTCCAGCTGATCACGCAGCCGGGCACGGTCGACACCCCCGGCGGCGGCTACGGTTTCCGGTTCTTCGACGTCGACGGCCGCACCATCGAGGTCTCCACCGACGTGGCGGCGCGCAGGCACCGCAAGGTGGAGGAGAAGGAGGCCATCCCGGTCAAGCTCTCCCACGTCGTCCTCAACTCCCCCGACCTGAACCGCACTCGCGAGTGGTACGAGCAACACCTCGGATTCCGCCTGTCCGACACGTTGAGCTCGCCGCACATGGGCGAGGTCATGCACTTCATGCGCATCTCCAGCCAGCACCACTCCATGGCGCTGGCACAGGGCCCGCACACGGCGCTGCACCACGTCTCCTTCGAGATGCGCGGCCTGGACGAGTACATGCGCGGCTCGGGCCGCGTGATGCGCGCCGGATTCCGCAAGATCTGGGGCCCTGGCCGGCACATGGCCGGGGACAACACCTTCACGTACTTCCTCGACCCGCACGGCAATACCGTCGAATACACCACCGAGCTGGAAAACCTGGACGAGGACACCTGGCACCCGCACATCTACGACTTCTCGCAGCCCGAGGTAACCGACCAGTGGGGCACGGCCAACCCCATGAACGAACTGGTCGCCAAGGAGTCGTTCAACGATGTCGACCGTGGCGTGTTCGTCGCCCCGCCGGTCTGACCGACCTGGCCCCCGGGCCAATCCGAAGGGGAGCTGCCCCATGCGCTTCGTCACCTACCAACACCACCAGCCCGTACGGCAGTCCGTACAGGTTGCCGTCCTCGATGCGGGCGGCGCCTTGTTCCCGCTTCCCGGGGTGCGGTCCTTGACCGAGGTCATCGCGGCCGGCGGCGGCCTTCCCGCCCTGCTCGACGTGGGCGCGCGGGCTCTGGACGCACCCCCCGGCCCGAACGTGGCCGACGTCCGGCTGCTGCCACCGCTCCAGCCCGCTTCACTGCGCGACTTCGTGACCTTCGAGGAACACGTCGAGGGCGTACGCCGGTCCGTCAACGGCGTCAGCGGCGTTCCCGAACGGTGGTACGCGGCGCCGACGTTCTACTTCAGCAATCCCCATGCGGTGTTCGGCCCGCACGACCCCGTTCCGGTGCCGCCGGGCTCGGCCGTCCTGGACTTCGAACTGGAGGTGGCTGCCGTCATCGGCCGCGAGGGCCGTGACCTCACTCCCGAGCAGGCCCGCGACCACATCGTCGGCTACACCATCCTCAACGACTGGTCCGCCCGGGACCTGCAGTCCGCCGAGATGAACGTCGGCCTGGGGCCCTGCAAGGGAAAGGACACCGCCAACAGCATCGGCCCGTGTCTGGTCACCGCCGACGAACTGGAGCCCCACCGCGACAGCGAGGGATTCCTGCGCCTGGCCCTGACCGCCGAGGTCAACGGCGAGGTCGTCGGCCGCGATCTGCTGTCCAACATGAGCTGGACGTTCGAGGAGATGGCCGCCTACGCCTCACGCGGCACCCGCGTCGTGCCGGGTGATCTGCTCGGGTCGGGGACCTGCGGCAACGGCGGCTGTCTCGCGGAGCTGTGGGGCGTGCGCGGCGAGCGGACTCCCCCGCCGCTCAAGCCCGGCGACACCGTCGCGCTCACCGTGGAGGGCATCGGCACGCTGGCCGTCTCCGTGGTGCCCGGCATCGACCCCGTACCGCTTCCGGCGGGCCGCCGCCGCCTTCGGGAGCGCCCGTGAGCGGCGGGTGACCCCTCGGCCGGCCGACCTCACTCGTCGAAGACCCGCAGCCGGTGCGCGATCGCGGCGGCCTCTCCTCGGCCTGAAGCGCCCAGCTTGGCCAGGATGTTGGAGACGTGCACGCTCGCCGTCTTCGGGGAGATGAACAGCTCCTCCGCGATTCTCCGGTTGCTCCGCCCGGCGGCCACCAGCCGTAGCACCTCTCGCTCCCGGGTGGTCAGCCCCAGCGCCGCCACCGGGGGCGGGGCCGGTTCCGCGTCGGTCGGCTGGAGCTGGATGCGAGCGCGGCCCGCCAGCTTGGTGATCTCCGATGCGAGCGGCTCCGCGCCGAGTTCGCGCGCTGCCGCATCGGCCTGCCGCAGTAGCTCACCGGCCGCGTCGCGGGCCTCGGTGCCGCCTTGAGTGATCAGGGCCTCCGCAAGCCGCAGCCGGGCGGTGGCCGGCAGTACCGGGGCCTCAAGTTGCGCGGTGGCTGCGACGGCTTCCGTCCAGCGAGCGGTGGCGTCCTCGCCTTCGGCGGTGAGCAGTTCGGCCTGGATCATCAGGGCCTGCGCGGACCACAACGGCACGAACTCGGGCATGCCCTTCATGGCCTCGCGGATGCGCTCCACCGCCGCCTCGCGCCCCACTTCGGCCACCGCGAGCCCGCGGGCCCGTGCCTCCGCCGCCGCGGCCTCGTACAGCAACGGCCAGCCGTAGCGATGGTGGCCGGGCGCGACACCCTCGCCGACCGCCGACTCCAGCCGGGAGCGGACGTCGAGGATCCGGCCGTCGGCGGCCGCCAGCGCGATGGCGACCCGGGCCATGGGCAGGGTGTTCTGCGGCTCCGGGTAGCTGCCGGTGGCCCACGTGTCGGGCCCCTCGAGCCACCGCCGGGCCACGTCGTACGCGCCCCGCGCCAGGGCCAGTTCGGCCGCCTGCCCGGCGAGCTGCCCCTGGGTACGGGCACTCACCCCGCGGCGGTCACCGGCCCGTTCGAGCACGTCGTCGGCGTCGTCCCAGCGACCGAGCTCGGTGAGGGACTCGGCGAGATTGCCGTCGATGAACGAGGCGATGTCCGGCAGCCCGTGCCGATCAGCGAGGCCGCTGCCCTCCTCGGCGACCTCGACGGCCTCGGCGTAGCGGCCGATGCCGTGCAGCGCCGTGGACAGGTTGCCGTAGCCGCGCAGCAGGATCTGGGCATTGCCCGGCTCCAGGTTCCGGGCGCACACCTCACGGGCCTGCTCGAGCCCGGTCTCGACGTCGCCCGCGTGGATGGTGAGCCAGGCCAGGATGTGCCGCGCGGCGAGGCCGGTGACCTCGGCGCCCGTCAACCGGCAGAGCTCCACCGCCTGCTGAGCGGTCTCGATCGCCAGCGGCCCCGGCTGGTGATTGATGTACCAGTGCGCCAAATGCGTCAGCACATGGGCATGTACGACGGACGGCGGCAGACCCCTCACCAGCTTCTGGGCGTGGGAGATCTCGTCCCAGCCGTCGGAGCGGCAGAGGTCGCGCATCAGTTGGCAGCGCTCGATCCAGAACCAGGCGGCGCGGATGGCGTCTCCCCCGCCCAAGGGCAGGTCCCCTACCTGAGCTGAGCCGACAACTCGGGGAATGGGAAAGGCACTTATTGTGGGGTCGCCCTCAAGCTGACGCAGCGCCCGCTTACTGATGGCGAGTGCCCGCTCCCGCTCCCCCGCCAGGCGGGCGGCGAGGGTGATCGCGGCGAGCAGGTCCACGAAGTCCCCGGGTGTGTCCGGGGAGATGGCCGGCCACAGGCCGTCGTCGACGCCTTGCCGCATCGCCTGGTGGCGCAGCTCCTCGGGGGTGTCGTCCCACAGCTCCAGCGCCCGCTCCAGGAGTTGGTGCTGCTCGGCGAACGCGTGCCGGCCGCGTGCGACAGCCGCCGCGGCGATCATGGCGGGCAGCGCTCTGGCGGGGTCGCGGGCGTCGAACCAGTAGCCGGCGAGGCGCCCGGCCCGCTCCCCGGACCGTACGAGTGTGGGGTCGTCCTCCAGCGCCTCGGCGTAGCGGCGGCTGAGCCGGGAGCGCTCGCCGGGCAGCAGGTCTCCTGCCACGGCCTCGCGCATCAGGGCGTGCCGGAAGCGGAAGGACTCGCCCTCGTCGGAGGGCTGCAGGACGGCGGCGCCGACCGCGGTACGCAGGGTCTCGATCAGCTCGTCATCGGCGAGGCCCGTCACGGTGGCCAGGAGCCGGAATTCCACCTCGGAGCCGCCTTGGGCGGCGATCCGCACCACGCGCTGCACGTCGTGCGGCAGTGCCTCGGCCCGGACCAGCAACAGGTCGCGCAGGGAGTCGCTGATGCCGCTCGGAGAGCCGCCCTGGATGCTGCTCGCCAGCTCCTCGACGAAGAACGCGTTGCCCTCGGAGCGGTCGAAGACCCGGCCGAGCACCTGCTCGGTCGGGTCCTCGCCGTGGATGGCGGCGAGCTGGAGGCGGACCTCGGTGCGGTCGAAGGCGGGCAGTTCGATGCGGGTGACGGTGCGCAGCCGCTCGTACTCGGCGAGGGCGGGGCGCAGCGGGTGGCGGCGGTGCAGGTCGTCGGAGCGGTACGTGGTGACGATGAGCAGGCGGCTGTCGGTGAGGGCGCGCAGCAGATAGCTGAGCAGCTCCCGGGTGGAGCGGTCCGCCCAGTGCAGGTCCTCCAGGACCAGGACGAGGGTCCGGTGCGCGGCGAGACGCTCCAGGAGGCGGACGGTGAGTTCGAAGAGCCGGGCGCGGCTGTCGGTCTCGGATTGGCCGCGGTCCATCTCGCCGAGTTCGGGCAGCAGTCGGGCGAGTTCGCCCTCCTGACCGGCGACGGCGGCGTCGAGCTCCGCGCCGAGGCGGCGGCGCAGCGAGCGCAGGGCGGTGGAGACAGGGTGGTACGGCAGGGCGTCGGCGCCGGTTTCGACGCAGCCGCCGAGGGCGACGACGGCCCCGCCCGCGTCGGCCCGGCCGAGGAACTCCTGAACCAGCCGGGTCTTGCCGACCCCGGCCTCGCCGCCCACGAAGAGGGCTCCGGGCTCCCCGGCGTCGGCCCGGGACAAGGCCTCGCCAAGGGCAGTCAGTTCGACGCTGCGGCCTACGAAAACGGGGCTGATATGACTGCTGGGCACAGCGCCAAGCATCGCACGTCGTACGAGGTCAGGGGCAAGGGCTTCGGCCCCGGCGAGTGCCGCCGCGGCCGAGGGTATCCGTGGTGAACCCGGGGCCTGCCCCGAACTCGGCGCCACGGAACCAAACTTGATACCCCGGGCCAGGACCAGCATGATTCACGGCACCACACCCCATGGAGGAAGAAGCAGTGAAGCGCATCGGCATCATCGGAGTGGGCGAGATCGGCCGGGCCATCGTTACGGGCCTGTGCGACGAGGGCGGCACGTCGAGCGAGGTGTTCCTCTCGCCCCGAGGGGCCCGCACGGCAGCGGAGTTGTCCGCGCGCTACGAGGGCGTACAAGTCTGTGCCGACAACCAGGCGGTGGTGGACCGCTCGGAGGTGGTGATCATCGCCGTACGCCGTCAGGACCATCACGAAGCCCTGGCCGGCCTGAGGGTGGACGGCGACAAGATCGTGGTCAACGTGATGGCCGGCGTCGCCACCGACGAGCTGCGCCGGACCCTGGCCACCGACGCCCCGCTGATCCGGGCCATCCCCCTGCCCTCCGTACGCGAACGCCGCTCCGTCACGGTGACGTACCCGGCGCACCCAGTCGTGGATCCCCTCTTCGAGAGCCTGGGCGGGGTGCTGCCGGTCGCGGACGAGGCGGCCTTCAACGTCTTTTCGGCGCTGACGGGGACACTGACCACGCACTATTCCTATCTCGCCACGCTCACGTCGTGGGCTGCGGGTCAGGGCATCGCCTCCGGCGACGCCGACCGCTACATTCGCGGCCTCTTCCAGGGCGTCGGCCGTGCCCTGAGCGACGAGACCCGCTCCCTGCATCAACTCGCCGCCGACCACGAGACTCCGAACGGGAACAACGAACGCATCCGCACCACGTGGTTCGGCCCGGCCAACTCCGAAGCGCTCCACAAGGCGCTCGACGGCCTCCTCGCCGATCTGAGGTAGCGGGACCGGTCACGGTCAACGGTCCTCCATCAAGAGTGGAGCAGCTTCACCACACCGACACCGACCAAGGGAGCGGTGCCGGAGGACGGATGCTCAAGGGCCACGTAGACGGTGATACCGCCGACCGGTAAGAGCAGCACTGCCCGCTGATCCATCCGACCGCCCACGGTGATGACCCCTCTGTCGTGTGCGACCGCCAGCAGGTTGGCGGCTCACAGAGGGAGAGGCGGTTGGACGGGATTCTTACACCGGTTTACCGAAGTCGGCCCTGAACAGCGCAAATGCGGGGCCGGAGGTAGCCACGCCGACTAGGGGATGCTCGGCCACGCGGGGGCGTCGTCGCTCGCCCGGCATTGGTTCGACCAGACGGTACCGCGCCCCTTCTGGCCCACTGATCGCACGTGTGAGGATCGGGCCGGGTGCGCCCCGCACGAAGGCGGCTGCACCGGGATCCCATGCAGGGGCAAGGAGGGTGGACATGTTCGCCGGGGGGACAGCGCGGCTGGTGCTCAGCAACGGCGGTGACGCGCAGCTCGAACTGACCGTGGAGCCGTGGGCGGAGATCCACTCGATCCTGCCGAAGGAGACCTGCGTCGTGGTGACCCACTCGCCTGCGGGGGATGGTTCCTGGCCCGGGACCTTGCGTGCGGACGAGCCGTTCGAGGTCGACCATCGGCCCGATTCGGTCACGGTGTGGGCCAACGGCAACTGCTTCCACCTCAGCGACGCGGAGGGAAACGCGATCCACGCGATCGATGACGAGTGCCCTGCCCAGGCCCGCCCCGCCTCCTGAACGCCTAGCGACGCCAGGTAGACCCCTACAACCCTCCCCCCCTTCCCATCCACTTGTCCCACCAGGTATCTTGCATCGCATGGAACCAGGTGATTCGACCAAGCAGGCCCGGGCAGCCGCCCAGCTACGCAAGGGCGTCCTGGAGTACTGCGTGCTCGCCCTGATGCGGGACCGCCCCCGGTACGGCGTGGAACTCCTCCATGCCCTCGAGGACTCCGGCGCCCTGGCCACCAGCCAGGGCACGGTCTACCCGCTGCTGTCCCGGCTCCGCCGCGACGACCTGGTCACCACCACCTGGCAGGAATCCGCCTCCGGACCACCCCGCCGCTACTACGCGCTCACCGACAGCGGCCATGCCGCGCTCGATGAGTTCACCCGTGTCTGGCCCGGCTTCCGCAACGCCGTCGACACCTTCCTGACCACCCCTCATCCCCCCACCGGAGACCTCGCATGAAGACCTCTGCCGATCCCATACGTGACTACCTCTCCGCCGTCGGTCGCGAGGCCTCCGCACTCCCCGCCGACCGCCGCCAGGAACTCCTCGCGGACCTCACGGAACACATCGAGGTGACGCGCACCGAACGCCCCGACGCCACGGTCGGCGAGATCCTCGCGGAGCTGGGTGACCCCCGCACGATCGCGGCAACGGCGCTGGCCGAGGCGGGGACCGGGGCCGCCGGGGTCTCGGCCCGGAGCGGTGCCGCCGCGCCCGCCCGGCGCGGCAAGGTGCACCCCCTGGTCCCGCTCCTCATGCTCACCCTCTCGCTGCCCTTCGTGATGGTCTTCCCCGACCTCCCCGGGCCGGTGTTCGCCATCCTGTTCCGCATCACCGGCGCGGTCCTCCTCTGCACCTCGGTGCACTGGACCACCGTCCAGAAGACCACCGGCGTACTGGTCACCGCCGTCCTGCCGACCGCGGTCATCGCCGCCTGGAACCTGTCCAGCGGCGGCCCGTCGGGCGACACCCCGGCCCTTCTGGCCAACCTGGCGATGTTCGCCCTGCTGGCCGGTACGGCAGTGTGGCTCTGGCGCGCCCGCCGCGCCTGATCGGTTGCCTTCCGGTCCGCGGGTCCGCCGGGAATGAGGTCAAGTACGGAGACCGTCTACCCGGCGCCGCTCGCGATACGGGGGCCAGGCCCCCAGGCCTGTGCCGGATGGAGCTACACCCCTCTCACAACAGGCTTACCGCGTGTCATCCCCCACCCGGGACGTGGAGAGGGGGTCATCACGTCGCGCGCACCGCTGGAATGGCGGCCCACCGCAGGTCAAGAGGCAGCCCGGGTGGGCGGAGCTCGGTCCGGTGCGTCGTGGCGCATCGGCGCACCCGGCCCGCACCGGGCTCAGTGCGAGGCTGCCGGGGGCGTGACACGGGTCCCGTACCAGGGGCAAGCTGACTGGCTGTCACCACGAGCAGTGCACGAGCGGGGGACCCCTCATACAGTCCGTGAACCGACGGGCTCGGCGGCTCCTCCACGTATTCGACTCCACGTGCCCGACTCCACGCACCCGACCCGGGCCCCGAAGCCGTACCGCGAGGAGCCATGAAACCGTCGCGCGGCATGCACAACCGACTTTCGCGTCCGCGCCGCCCCTCTCAGGCAGGCACGCACCGCCCTCCGGCCGACCGGCCGGACCCGCTGGCGCGTCTGATCGAGAAGTACGGCGACGGGCGTGACGTGTGCCGCGCGGATTCGGGCCGGGTGTGGGTGACGGGGGCCGAAGCGGCGCGTGAGGTGATGGGCAACCGGCGGCAGTGGTACGTCGAGACGTCCGACTTCTTCCACACCCGGCACGGGGTCTTCGGCCCCCGGCCCGCGCAGATCGAGATCGGCCGCGCGGCGCGCGTCCTGCTCCAGCGGCAACTGGCTTCCCGCAGGCACGAGTTGGCCGCGCTCGTCGAACGCAGGCTCGCGCCGAAGAGTCACTGGCCGGATGCCGGGAACCTGCTCGTGTTCGAGCACCTGGAGGACGTGCTGCTGTGCCGCGCGGCCCCGGCGTCGCTGCGGGACGCGGTCGTGGGCGTCGTTCATCGTGCGGTGCTGGCCGGGGCCCGCCAACGGCACTCGGCGCTGTCGCGACGGCACTTCCGGCGTGCCGTGATGCGCGCGCTGGCCGAGGAGATAACAGCACGCCGCACCGGCGGGCCGGGCGAGCCGCGCGACCTACTGGACGTCGTCGTCGCGGGTGGCGGCCGTACGACGGATCCGGGAACGCTGGCCGAGGTCTACCTCTCGTTCCTGTTCGCCACGGTCGGCTCGGTCGGCTTCGCGCTGGGCTGGGCGGTCTACCTGGCCGGAACCCACCAGCGGCCCGCGGAGCACGCCCCGCAGTGGGTCGTGCGGGAGGCGCTGCGGCTGTGGCCGGTCGCCTGGCTCTTCACCCGTACTCCGCGCGTGGCGCACGAACTCGCCGGTGTGCCGGTGGGGGCAGGCGACGCGGTGGACGTCTGCACCCTCCTCGTACACCGCAATCCCGGGCAGTGGGACCGGCCCCACGCGTATCTGCCCGGCCGGTGGGAAAGCCCGCCGCCCGAACCCGCGTTCCTGCCCTTCGGGTACGGGCCACACAGCTGCACCGGCGCCGCCGTGGCGCTGGAGCTGCTGGAGGACCTCGTCCGGATCATCACGAACGGCCGGCATCTGTCGGTCACCGCCGAGGGGATCGCTCCCCAGCTCGGCCCCGCGCTGGCTCCGCCACGCTTCACCGCGGAGCTCGGCACCCGCGTCCCCGCCGGGGAAGGGAGGTGAACCTCATGCGCAAGCTCTACCGCTCCGCGCTGTCCGCTCTCAACATCCGCTCCGCCTACGGCGGGCTGCACAACTTCTGGTACCTCTACCACCACATCTGATCGCCCATGCGAGGGCGGGAGGCCGTCCGTGCCGGGCGGCCTCCCGCCCTCGTCGGTAACTCCCGGCAGGTGAAGGGGATTTCGTGACCACACCGGAGCATCCCGACGACTTCCTGCACGACCTGCGCAGGCGCAGCGCGGCCGAGGACGGGGTCTTCTGGGTCAACGACGACCTGCTGGCCGTGTTCGAGCCGGAGGCGGCGCAGCGGATCAGCAGGACGAACTGGCAGGGTTTCGTGATGCCCGACCGCGGCATCGACCTCCTGCGGGGCCGGCGCAGTGCCGTGGTGCCCTGGGCGAAAGTGCGCACGGCGTGGCTGGCCCAGTTGCACCGGCTGGCCGACGTCTCGAACCGGGCGGCGCTGACGGACCGTATGCGGCGGGTCATGGACGCCCGCCTCGGCGAGCACGTCGATCTGGTCAACCTCGCCCAGGACAGCGCCATACGGTCCCTGCTGCCGTGCGCCCTGTCGGGCCTCACTCCCCGCGAAGCCGACTGGATCGTGCGCGACCTGGACCAGAAGCTCCTGCGCCTGATCGACCGCTCCCCCGGTGACGGCCCGGCCCACCGGCTGCATTTCGCCGCCGTGCAGGCACGGGCCGGGCTCGTCGTCCGCAGGGTGCTGCGCGCTCGCGCCGCGGGCCGCCGCGCCCGCGAGTGCGATCTGGCCGACCCCTTCGTCGACCTGCTGCCCCAACTCGGCATGGACCGCGCCCTGAACGTGGTCACCACCGTGCTCACGGCGATCGGCGGCCCTCCCGGCTCGGCGGCGGCCGCCGTGCTGTACGAGTGGGTCCGGCAGCCGGAGTGGGCCCGCCGGGTCACCGCCGAACTGGAGGACGGGGACACGGCCTCGTTCCTGGAGGCGCCCACGAAGGCCGCGCCCCTCACCCACCGCTTCGTCAAGGAGACACTGCGCATGTGGAGCCCGCCGCTGCTCCTCGTCCGGCAGGCTCGACAGGCATTCGACGTGGGCGGCATCACCCTCGAAGCGGGGCGGGGCTACCTCATGAGCCCGCACATGATCCATCGCGACCATCGGTTCTGGAAGGACGCGGACACCTTCGATCCCGACCGCTTCCTGGCCGGCGCTCCGCACGGCCCGGTCGGCCGGAACTCGTACGTGCCCTTCGGCTGGACGCCCAAGAAGTGCGTCGGCGCGGCGCTGGGCACGTTCCAACTGATGGCGCTGTGCCGCCTGATGAGTACCCGTTACCACCTCACCGTGCCCGACCCTGCACATATCACAATGGCGTTTCGCTTCACGCCTGTTCCTCAGGACTTTCACGGCGCACTCACCCTGCGCCGTCCGTCCGGCCTCGGGCCCCTCGGACAGCACGTACCTCACGGCACCTGATCCCGCCAAAGTTACAGCCAAACATTTGAGCCAGATCTTTGCCAACTCCCCTCGATGGCCTGCGGGTTAGCGGCTCCGGTGACCCGGCGGAATCACGTCGTCACAGGTCACACGGCACGCCCTCGTCGCCACGACACCCGCGGGCGGCACCGGCCGGTTGACCAAGCTTCAAAGCTTGAGCACAAATCTCACACATCCCCTCTTCAGAGCGGCGCCAATGGTCTAGATTGACCGTGCTTCACATCTGGACACGAGGCGACAAAAGATGATCTATAGGTCCGGCACCGTGGAAAGCCAGCGATAGCGTCCCGGCGCCAGACGTGGGGGTGGTCGATTTTTTGGGGCCCGGCAGAGGGCTTTGGGTGTTGGGGAACATCCAAGGTTCGACGGGTTCCCGTGCATCTCGAAGGTCCGGCAGGACGTGCGCGTCCGCTGCCGCCTGGGTGGGGTGTTCAAGTAGCGCTGCAATGACCGGGATGTCATCCGCTGGGGGCGGGACCTCTCGGGGAACGACGCGTGGCGCGGGGGGCGGGGGCCTCCCGGGGGAGGAACAGGGTCGGGGGGCGGTGCCTCCCGGGGGGAGGAACCGTGTGGAGCGAACACGTCGAGCCCATTAACGACCTGGGGGGGTCAGTGCAACAGGGGGAATTAGTCAGCCCGTTTCCACCGGCGCACAGGCGTCCGGGGAACGGGTCAATCAGTCGGCCACCGATCGATTGGGAGCAGCGATATCGCCGTGCCGTGATCACCAGCGACACCGTGGTCACCGCCTTCGTGGTGGCGGCGATCGGCGGCTTCTTCGGGGTCCGGGACGCGGCCAACTGGCACGAGAAGTGGCGCATCCTCGCCTTCGGCACCGAACTGCTGGTACTGGGAGCACTTGCTGTGAGCCGGTCGTGGGCGCCTGCCGTGCTCGGCCAGGGCGCCGAGGAGTTCCGCAGACTCGGACGCTCACTGTTCACGGCGGCCGTCGTACTGGCGCTCGGCGGGATCGCCCTCACCTCGCGCAACATCAAGCTCTGGATCTTCGTCGCGATCCCGGCGATCGCACTCATCACCATGACCGAGCGGTATCTGCTGCGCCTCTGGCTGCACAGACAGCGCATGGAGGGGCGCTGCCTGCGCCCGGTGCTCGCTGCCGGGAGCCCGGCCACCGTACGCGACCTGATCACCCGTACCCGCAAGCTCCCGCACCTCGGCTGGCGGGTGGAGGCGGTGTGCACGCCGGACGGCCTCGGTCTTGACGGTGATCACCTGGACGGAGTGCCGGTCGTCGGCAGACTCACGGATGTCGCGGGCCATGTGCGCCGCGACGGCTACCGAGTCGTCGCGGTCACATCCGACCCGCACTGGTCACCGGACCGGCTGCAGCGGCTGGCCTGGAACCTCGAGGGCAGCGATGCCGAGATGGTCGTGGCCCCGGTGCTGATGGAGGTTGCAGGACCACGGCTGCACGTCGACGCGGTGCTCGGCATCCCGCTGCTGCGGGTCAGCATGCCGACTTTCACCGGGGGCCGCCGAGTGGTCAAAGGAGTCGTCGACCGCACGGGCGCGGCCATCCTGCTGATGCTGTTCGCTCCACTGATGGTGCTCGTCGGACTGCTCGTACTGGCGGACAGCCGGGGCGGGGCGCTGTACCGACAGCGCAGGGTCGGCAAGGACGGCCAGGAGTTCACCATCTTCAAATTTCGCACCATGGTCTCCGGGGCCGACAGGGCACGTGACCAGCTGGCCGACCGCAACGAAGGCGCGGGCCTGCTGTTCAAGCTCCGCCGGGATCCGCGGGTGACCCGGGTGGGCGCGGTACTGCGCCGGTACTCGATCGACGAGCTGCCACAGCTCTTCAACGTGCTCACCGGCTCGATGTCGCTCGTCGGTCCGCGGCCTCCGCTGCCGGAGGAGTCCGCCGCCTACGGCCCGGACATCCGGCGGCGACTGCTCGTCAAGCCCGGGCTCACCGGCCTGTGGCAGATCAGCGGACGCAGCGACCTGCCGTGGGAGGAAGCGGTCCGGCTCGATCTGCGGTACGTGGAGGACTGGTCGCTGGCCCTGGACACAGTGATCTTGTGGAAGACGCTGCGTGCGGTGCTCCAGGGGCAAGGGGCCTATTGATGCGCGGGGGTCGTCGGATCGGCGCACGGAAGGCAGGCCACAAGGGCCTGCCTGGGGGGAGGAACGGGATATGAGGATCAGCGTCTTAGGGCTTGGTTACGTGGGCTGCGTGTCGGCCGCGTGCCTGGCGGGCCTGGGTCATGAGGTCATCGGAGTGGACGTCAACCAGGTGAAGGTCGACCTGGTCAACGACGGCAAGGCCCCGGTGGTCGAGGAGCGGATCGGCGAGCTCATCGCCGAGGTCGTGCGGACCGGTGCGCTGCGCGCCACCACCGACGTCCGCGAGGCGATCATGGGCAGCGATGTGTCGCTGATCTGTGTGGGCACGCCGTCGGAGCCCAACGGCAGTCTGTGCACCACCTACTTGGAGCGGGTCACCGAGCAGATCGGCGCCGCGCTGGCCGAGCGGGAGGGACGGCACACCGTCGTGTTCCGCAGCACGATGCTCCCGGGCACCTGCTTGAACCTGCTGGTGCCCATTCTGGAGAAGAACGTCGGCGGCACGGCGGGAGTGGACTTCGGCGTCGCGGTCAACCCGGAGTTCCTGCGCGAGGGCACGAGCGTGCGGGACTTCTTCGACCCGCCGAAGACCGTCATCGGCCAGTTCGACGAGGCGAGCGGCGACGTGGTCGCGGCGCTGTACGACGGCCTGCCCGGCGAAGTGTTCCGGGTGCCGGTCCCGACGGCCGAGGCGATCAAGTACGCGGACAACGCGTTCCACGGCCTCAAGATCGGCTTCGCGAACGAACTGGGCGCGGTGTGCCAGGCGCTCGGGGTGGACTCGCACCAGGTGATGGACGTGTTTCTGGCCGACCGCAAGCTGAACATCAGCCCCGCCTATCTGCGGCCCGGCTTCGCCTTCGGCGGCTCCTGCCTGCCCAAGGACCTGCGCAGCCTGCTCTACGCGGCGCAACGTGCCGACGTCTCGGTGCCCATCCTCTCCCATGTGCTGCCCTCCAACTCCGACCATCTGCAGCGTGCGGTGGAGCTGGTGGAGCGCACCGGCAAGCGCAAGGTGGGCATCTTCGGTCTTTCCTTCAAGCCCGGCACCGACGACCTGCGCGAGAGCCCGCTCGTCGAGCTGGCGGAGAGACTCTTCGGCAAGGGGTACGACCTGCGGATCTACGACGCCAACGTGAGCCTCTCCCGGCTGCTCGGCGCGAACCGCGAGTACATCGAGACCCGGCTGCCGCACATCGCGCAACTCCTCGTGGACTCCGTGGACGAAGTCCTGGAGCACGCCGACGTGTGCCTGGTCGGCACCAAGGATCCAGCTGTCCTTTCGGCGCTGCCCCATGGCGACAGCCCCGTGATCGTCGATCTCATCCGCCTTCCCGACGCGGAGACGCGCCGAACCGAACCGGGGTACATAGGCCTTGCTTGGTAACAACGCGACCAGCGACGACCGGCCGAACCGGAGCGCGCTGATCCTCGTGGAAAACCTGTCGGTGCCGTTCGACCGGCGGGTGTGGCAGGAATGCACGACACTGCGCGACGCGGGTTGGAAAGTACACGTCATCTGCCCCCAGGGGGTGAAGCGGGACACCGAGCCGGAGGCGGAGATCGACGGGGTGCGGATCCACCGCTACCCCTTGCGCGCGGCCACCGGAGGTCCTTCCGGCTACCTGCGGGAGTACGGATCCGCGCTGTGGCACACGGTCCGGCTGGCCCGGAAGGTCGGCCCGGTCGACGTGGTCCACGCGTGCAACCCGCCCGACCTGCTGTTCCTGCCCGCGCTGTGGATGAAGCGGCGTGGCGCGCGGTTCATCTTCGACCAGCACGACCTGGTGCCGGAGTTGTACCTTTCGCGGTTCGACCGCGGCGAAGATCTGCTCTACCGCGCCGTGTGCGCGCTGGAACGGCGGACCTACCGGGCCGCGAACGTCGTGCTCGCCACGAACGAGAGCTACCGGGACGTCGCGGTGCGCCGCGGCGGCCGGCGGCCGGAGGACGTCTTCGTGGTGCGCAGCGCACCCGACATCGACCGGTTCGCTCCCGTACCGCCCGAGCCGGAGCTGAAGCGCGGCAAGCCTCATCTGCTGTGCTACCTCGGCGTCATGGGCCCGCAGGACGGCGTCGACTACGCCTTGCGTTCGCTCGCGAAGCTGCGCGACGAGCTCGGGCGGACGGACTGGCATGCGGTGTTCGTCGGCGGCGGCGACACCTTCGACGCGATGGTGGAACTGTCCCGGCAGCTCGGGCTCACGGAGCAGGTGGAGTTCACCGGGCGCATACCGGATGCCGACCTGGTGCGGTATCTGTCCACCGCGGACGTGTGCCTCTCCCCCGACCCGCACAATCCGCTCAACGACGTGTCGACCATGAACAAGGTCCTCGAGTACATGGTGATGGGCCGGCCGATCGTCTCGTTCGACCTCAGGGAGGCGAGAGTCTCCGCCGGTGACGCCGCGGTCTACGCGCCCGCCAACGACGAGGCCGAATTCGCCAAGCTCGTCGCGCTTCTCCTCGACGATCCGGAGCAGCGGGCCCGGATGGGCGAGATCGGCCGGGAGCGGATCAGCGGTCAGCTTTCCTGGCGGAACTCCCAGCGCTCGCTGCTCGCCGCGTACGCCGCTGCCTGCCGTGACCAGATTCCGGTGTCGGCGGGCGGCCCGGTCCGGACAGGGCGGAGGCCGCGGCGTTGAGCGACGACACGATACGCCTGGTCACGCTCGGGCGGATTTTCCGTCGGCGGTGGCGGCTCCTCGCCGCCCTCGCCGTGGTGGGCGCCCTCGTCGGCTACGGCGCCTCCTTGCTGTTCCCCCCGAGCTACACGACCTCGGCATCGGTACTGCTGCCGGGGCAGTGGGAGGAGCGTGAACTGCTGACCCAGGCGGAGATCGCGAGCAGCTCGGAGGTGGTCGACCGTGCCGCCGACACGCTCCACTGGAGCGGCGTCAACGGCACCGACCTGCGGGATCAGGTGAGCGCCAAGGCCGCCGACGGCAACATCATCAAGATCTCGGGGACGGCCGAGACCCCGGGGCGCGCGCAGCGGCTCTCCGACGAGGTGGCCCAGCAGTTCGTCACCTTCGCCGCGCGGATCGCGGGCGACAACCCCGACTCCGAATCGGCGACGGGGCCCAATGCGCTGCGGCAGAAGGTGGTGCAGACCAACCGCCGCATCTCCGACCTGGCCAACGCGGCCGATCCGGGGCAGACCGTGGAGAGCGTGCAGGCCCGCACCGAGCTCGAGAAGCTGCGCACCGCGCTGGCGGAGGCCATGAAGAAGCTGGACCAGGCCGACCCGGCGGCGAACAAGGCCAGCATGGTCGTCATGGGTTCGGCGGCCCGGCCGACCGGCGAGGCTCCGCCGACGAGGATGCAACTGATCGTCGCCGGGGCTCTGTTGTCCTTCCTGCTCGCGGTCATCGGTCATCTCGCCGCCACGCGGATGAACCGTCGGCTGCGCACCGAACCGGAGATCACCGCGGCGCTTGGCGCGGCACTCATCGGCACCGTCGACGTACCTGGTGAAGGCCTCGCGCACGGGTCGGAGGGCGGTGGCCCGCGGGCCTGGATCCGCCGGCTGCTCGGCATCGACACGCGGTGGGACATGCCGACCCCGCGGGCATCGGGCGATGAGGCCAGCAGACGCACCCGCTTCCGGCGGGTGTGCGCCCGCCTCCGGAACCAACTGCCCGCCCCCCGACGACTGCTGGTCGTCGTACCGGACGGCGACGAGATCGCCCGCCGGGCAGCCGACCAGCTCTCCGCCGAGGCCACGAACGATCCGCTGCTGCGGGTGGCCGACGTCTCGGTGGACCGTCCGATGGTGCCCGACCGCGACACCGAGTCCGGTGTCCTGGTCGTGCTCAGCGCGGGCAGTCGGACCACGGGAGAGCTCGCCGGCATCGCCGGGGCGTGCAAGGACGCGGGGCACGAGGTCGTCGGCATCGTCGTCGCCGACGCGGTCCGGGCCCGTCCGGCACGGACGTCCGGCCGTCCTCCGCAGCACGCCGCGATGGCGGTCGGCGACGACGCGCGGGGAGGTTCGGCGTGACCACGAGCAAGACTTCGGAGCCGTCGGCCGCCGCTCCGCTCCTCGATCTTCAGGCACTGGTGGTCGCGGTGCGCAGGCGCCGCCGCCTCTGGTCCTCCCTGGCGCTGCTCGGGCTGCTGATCGGCGCCGCGGTGGCGGTCCTGATGCCGCCGCCGCCGACCGCGGTGGCCAAGGTGCTCGTCACACATCAGGAGGACCAGGCGAACGACACCGGCACGCTGATCCGTACCGACGTCGAGCTGCTGGGGACGACGCGGATCGCCGGCCAGGCCCTGAAGTCCCTCAAGTCCCCGGAAAAGCCGGAGGACTTCATGCAGGACTACCGCGGTACCGGCGTGACCAACAACCTGCTGCAGATCGACGTGACGGCCGACACCGAAGCGCAAGCGGTGGCCCGGGCCAAGGCGCTGGCCGACGCGTTCATCGCAGACCATGTGCGGCGGATGCGGGAGACCGCGAAGGCCGAGTCCAAGGCACTGCTCGAACAGCGTGACCGCATGCGGGTCGAACTCGCCAAGGTCAACAAGGAGATCGGCGACCGGTCTCCGGACAGCGACCCGAAGTCGTCGGCGAGCGTCGAGTCGCTCTTCGCGCGCCGGGCCGAACTCAACTCGCGGATCGCGGACTTCGACCAGCGTGCCGCGGAGGCGCGCACCGGCACACCGAAGATCATCGCCGGTACGCAGGTCGTCGACGCCCCCCGCGCGCTGCGGTACTCCCTGCCCAAGGCCGCCGTCACCAACGCCGCGATCGGGTTCATCCTCGGGCTCGTCCTCGGCCTCGCGGTGGCCGCGGTCGGCGCGGTGGTGGCCGGCCGGCCCGTACTGCGCCGGGAGATCTCGGCGAACCTGGGTGCTTCGGTCATCGCGGAGCTGCATCGTGCGCGCCGCCGGCCGGCCAAGCTGTGGCAGCGCCGACGGAACCGGGCGGCACGTGAACGGCTCACGGCGACCCTGGCCCGCACCGTACGCGGCTCCGCGGAACCGGTGTCGCTGCTCGAACTGGGCTGTGCGCGCACCACGAGCGTGATCGCACTGGACGTCGCCAGGGCACTGGCGGCGGATGGGCCGGTGGTCATCGTCGACGGTCTGCCAGGACCGCAGCTCGCCAACAGCCGCCGGGATCCCGGAGATCCGGCCGTGGTCAGCGGCGAGCGTGCCGCGGCCGTGGACCATCAGGTGCGCCGGCTCGGCGTCGGCTCGGTCGCGCCCGGCACGGCGTGGACCGACCTCCAGTACCTCGGTGGCCGGACCGTGCTCGTCGTGCGTGCCGGGCACGGCAGCGCCACATGGCTGCACACCGTGGCGCGGCAACTCGCCGACCAGCGCATTCCGGTGCTCGGTGTGGTGCTGATCGACCCCGACCCGCGCGACCGGACCGACGGCACGCTCTGGGACGGGCTGCACGTCGCGCTGCGAGGACGCGGCGAGCGGCCGGCCCGGCAGAACGAGATGGGCCAGCCGCCGACGGAGCGGCAGCCGATGTGGGCCGCACGAGTCCCCGACAGTGACCAGGAGGCGCGCTAGATATGTGTGGCATCGCAGGTACGTACCGATGGCCGGACGGGAAGGCCGTGACCGACCGGCTCACCGATACCCTCGCCCACCGCGGGCCGGACGGGGCGGGCCGGTACAGCCACGCCACCGGTGACGGCGAAGTGCACCTGGGGCACCGCCGGCTGGCCATCATCGACCTGTCCGAGACCGGCGCCCAGCCGATGGTCTCGGACGGCCTCGCCCTCACGTACAACGGCGAGCTGTACAACGCGCCCGAGCTGCGTGCCGAGCTGGCAGCGGCCGGGGTGCGCTTCCGCGGTACCTCCGACACCGAGGTGCTGCTCGAGGCATGGCGGCGGTGGGGCACCGACTGCCTGCCGCGGCTGCGCGGCATGTTCGCGTTCGGGATCTTCGACGAGCGCACCGGTGAACTGGTGCTCGCCCGCGACCAGCTCGGCATCAAGCCGCTGTTCCTGCTCCGGCGCGGCGGGGGTGTGGTGTTCGCCTCCGAGCTCAAGGCGCTCGCCACCGCCACCGGCGGGTCCCTGGAGGTGGACCATGCGGCGCTGGTTGCCTCGCTGCTGTACTACTGGGTGCCGGACTCGCGCTGCGCGTTCCGCGAAGCGGAGAAGCTGCCGCCGGGGAGCTGGCTCAGGTGCCGGCCCGACGGCCAGGTGGACCGCGGCCGGTACTGGCACCTGAAGGACGTCGCCGCCGAGGGCCGCGAGCGGGCCCGCAGCGGCGAGCTGCCGGACCTGGCCGCCATCGTCGAGGAGTCGACCCGGCAGCACCTGCTGTCCGACGTACCCGTGGCGACCTTCCTCTCCGGCGGTCTCGACTCCAGCTATCTGACCGCGCTCGCGGCCCGCGACCGGCCCGGGATCTCCGCGTACACGATCGGGTTCCGTGCCGAGGACGCCAAGTTCGAGGCGATGCCGGACGACCTGCGCTATGCCCGGCAGGTGGCCGAGCAGTTCGGCGTCGACCTGCACGAGATCGAGATCGCTCCGAATGTGCTCGACCTGCTCCCCCAGATGACGTACCACCTGGATGAGCCGATCGGTGACCCCGCCGCGATCAACACCTACCTGATCTGCTCGGCCGCCCGGGAGGCCGGGGTCAAGGTGATGCTCTCGGGGATGGGTGCCGACGAGCTGTTCGCCGGGTACCGCAAGCACTTGGCCAACCTGCTCGCGCTGCGCTACCAGCGCGTCCCGCGCCCCCTGCGGCGCGGGGTGTCCGCGGCCGTGGACCGGCTGCCGGTCGCCTCGGCCCGCCGGGGGTACCGGTCGGTGCGCTTCGCGAAGCGATTCCTGTCCTTCGCCGATCTGCCGGAGGAGACCGCGTTCCGGCGCAGCTACACGATGTACGACCAGGACGAGCTGCTCGCCCTGGTCAATCCGGACCTGGCCGGGACGGTCGACGACGTGCTGACCGAGCATGCGGACATCTACGAGGACAACGAACTCGACGACTTCGTCAACCGCATGTGCCTCGGCGATGCCCGGATGTTCCTGCCGGGCCTGAACCTCGCTTACACGGACCGGTCGAGCATGGCCGCGTCGACCGAGGTGCGGGTTCCGTACGTGGACGTCGAGGTGGTCAAGGCGGCGTTCGCCGTGCCCGGCGATCGCAAGATCGTCGGACGGCAGGGCAAGGCCGTCCTCAAGGAGGCGGCCACCTCGGTCCTGCCCAAGGAGATCGTGTACCGGCCCAAGGGGCTGTTCAGCGCTCCGCTGCGCGCCTGGATGAGCCGGGATCTGGCACCGCTGGTGCGCGAGGTGGTGAACGACGGGGTCCTCGTCAACTCCGGGTTCCTGCGCCGGGACGCGCTGGCACGGATGGTCGCCGAGGACGCCGCGGGTCAGCGGGACTTCTCCAAGCATCTGTGGCACGTGCTGACCCTTGAGTACTGGTATCGCAACGCGACCTCTGGCTCCGGCCAGAGACAAGCGGCTTGACGGCTTTGAACGTAGAAACAAGAGGAGCTCGGGTGAAACAGGTCGTTCAGAACTACAAGAGTGGCGAACTGACGCTGCTCGACGTGCCCGTGCCGGGGTGCAAGGCGGACGGCGTGCTGGTGCGCAGCGCCTTCTCGCTGATCTCCACCGGAACCGAGCTCATGAAGGTGTCCGAGGCCGGCATGTCGATGGTGGGCAAGGCCCGCTCCCGGCCGGACCAGGTGGCCAAGGTCATGCAGAGCGTGGCCACCAACGGGGTGCCCGCCACGTACCGCAAGGTGATGGGAAAGCTGGACTCCTACACGCCGCTGGGGTACTCGCTGTGCGGCGTGGTCGAGCAGGTCGGCAGCGGGATCGACGACGTGTCGGTGGGTGACCTCGTGGCCTGCGCGGGCAATGAGCACGCGCTGCACGCCGAGCTGAACTGGGTGCCGAAGAACCTCTACACCCCGGTGCCGGACGGCCTGGCGCCCCGCCACGCGGCCTTCGGCACCGTCGGTTCGATCGCGATGCAGGGCGTCCGTCAGGGCGAGCCGCAGCTCGGCGAGGTGGCCCTGGTCATCGGCCTCGGTCTGATCGGGCAGCTGGTGGTCCAGCTCCTCGTCGCCGCGGGGGTCCGCGTCGTCGGGGTCGACCCCGACCCGACGCGCTGCGAGCTCGCCGAGCGTCTGGGCGCGGCGGCCTGCGGCGATCCCTCGTCCGCGGCCGTGGAAGCGGCCGTCGCCGAACTCACCGCCGGGCACGGCGTGGACCAGGTGTACCTGGCCGCCGGCGGCGGCAGCAACGAGCCCGTCGAGCTGGCCGCCCGGCTCTGCCGGGACCGCGGCCGGGTCGTCGACATCGGCAAGTGCCGCCTGGACCTGCCGTGGAACGCGTACTACGAGAAGGAGCTCGACGTACGGTTCTCCCGCTCGTACGGCCCCGGGCGCTATGACCCTTCGTACGAGCTGGAAGGGCGCGACTACCCGATCGGCTACGTGCGCTGGACCGAGCGCCGCAACCTGGCGTGCTTCCTCGATCTCGCCGCGCGCGGCAGCGTCGACGTGGAGCCGCTGATCTCGCACATAGCCGACTTCGACGACGCCGTCGAGACATACCAGCGCCTGAAGGACGGCGACCTGAAGGCCGTGGCCGTGCTGTTCCGCTACCCCGGCTCCGTTGAGAGCCCAGCGGAAGCGGTCGCCCCGGCGGTGACCGTGCCCGAGGTGAAGCGACGCAGCGGCGCGGCGGCCACCCCGGCCCGGGCCACCAGGACGCCGGTGCGTCTCGCGTTCGTCGGCGCGGGGAACTACGCGACGTCGATGCTGCTGCCGCACCTGGCGAACCGCGAGGGCGTCGCCCTGTCGACGGTGGTCACCACGACGGCACTCTCCGCGGCCAACGCGCAGCGTAAGTTCGGCTTCGCCCAGGCGACCACCGACCTGGACGCCGTGCTCGGCGACAAGTCCATCGACGCGGTGTTCGTGGTCACCCGGCACAGCTCGCACGCCGAACTGACCCGCCAGGCACTCCTTGCGGGCAAGACCGTGTTCGTGGAGAAGCCCCTGGCCCTCACCGAGGACGAGCTGGCCGGCGTGCTCGCGGCGGTGGAGGAGTCCGGCAACGACCGGCTGCAGGTGGGCTTCAACCGCCGGTTCTCGCCGCTGCTGCAGGAGGCCAAGAAGCGGTTCGGCACCCGGACCGGCCCGGCGAGCCTCCGCTACCTGGTGAACGCGGGCCAGCTCGGGCACGGCAGCTGGTACCTCCAACAGGGCACCGAGGGCTCGCGGTTCGCCGGGGAGGGCGGACACTTCATCGACACGGCGAGCTGGCTGCTCGGGGCCGACCCGGTGTCGGTGTACTCGATCGGCACGTCCGGCAACGAGGACCTGCAGATCGTGCTGCGCTACCCGGACGGGTCCACCGCCACGATCAGCTACGTCACCTCCGGTCCCGCGGCCTTCCCCAAAGAGACGCTGGACATGGTCGCGGACGGACACGCACTGCGGCTCGACGACTTCGTCCGTGCCTCGGTCTACGGCCGTAAGCGCTGGGTGAGTTCGCGGCTGCCCAAGGCCAGGGACAAGGGCCAGTCCGCCGAACTGGCCGCGTTCATCAAGGCCGTGCGGACCGGGGGGCCGATGCCGGTGCCGCTGGAGTCGCTCGTCGCCACCACGGCGGCCACCCTCGCCGTGCAGACCGGCCTGGCCGGCGGAGCGCCGGTGACGTTGGCGAGGACACGATGACCGTGAAGTCAGGTAGTCCGGGCTGGTACCTGCGGCGGCTGTCCCGGATGGGACCGCGGGAGGTCGGCGGCCGGGTGGGCGACACGGTGCGCAGGCGGCGGTGGCGGTCGGCGCGGCCGCACTGCCCGAGCGTGACCGGCGCCCGGTTCACCGCGGTGCTGCCCGCCGGGACGCTCGCCGAAGTCCCGCCGGACGCGGCGAAACGTCTCATCGCCGAGGCGGATCGCCTGATGGCCGGGCACGCCGAGTACTTCGGCGTGGAGCGCGACGACCTGGTCGACCCGGACTGGTGGAGCGACCCGAAGACCGGGCGCCGCGCTCCGTGGGGCTACGCCTTCGACGTGCCCTACCGCAACGAGGACGCGGTCGGGGACATCAAGCAGATCTGGGAGCTGTCCCGGCACCAGTACCTCACCGTGCTGGCCGCCGCGTACGCGCTCACCGGGAACGAGCGGTACGCCGAGCGCGTGGCCGAGCACCTGCGCTCGTGGTGGTCGGCCAATCCTCCGCTGCGCGGTGTGCACTGGATCAGCGGCATCGAGCTGGGGATCCGGCTGCTTTCCTGGGTGTGGGTCCGGCGGCTGCTCGACGGCTGGTCGGGCGTGGCCGGGCTGTTCGAGGAGAACCCGGTGGCGCTGAACCAGATCTGGCACCACCAGCGCTGGCTGGCCGCTTTCCCCAGCCGGGGATCTTCGGCGAACAACCACGTCATCGCCGAGGCCGCCGGTCAGCTCGCCGCAGCCTGCGCGTTCGGTTGGTTTCCCTCGTCGGCACGCTGGCGTGCGGGCGCGCTGCGGTCGCTGGAGCGGCACCTGCGCGGCAACACCTTCGACTCCGGCCTCAACCGCGAGCTGGCCACCGAGTATCACGGGCTCGTCCTTGAGCTGGGCCTGGCCGCGGTGGCCGAGGCGGACGCCGCCGACGTGCCGGTCCCCGCGTCGATCCGGCTCGTGCTGCTGCGGATGACCGACGCGCTCGCGGCCATCGTGGACAGCCGGTTGCGGCCTCCCCGCCAGGGGGACGCCGACGACGGGCACGGTCTGATCGTGGACGGGGCGGGCACCGACCGCTGGGCCTCGCTGCTCGCCACCGGAGACGCCGTGTTCGGCCGGCTCGACTGGTGGCCGACGGTGACCGGCTCCGATGTGCGCACGCCGCTTCTTGCCGCGCTCATCCGGCCGTACGCGAAGAAGGGAAGCGCACCGGCCGAGGCGCGCCCGGCAAGCCGGCCGGGGCACTTCGCCGACGCGGGCATGACCATACTGCGCGGTCCGGCAGGGATCTGGTGCCGCTGCGACGGTGGTCCGCACGGCTTCCTCTCCATCGCCGCGCACGCCCACGCGGACGCGCTCTCGGTGGAGGTCCGGCACGACGGGGTCGACGTGCTCGCCGACCCGGGGACCTTCTGCTACCACGGGCAGCCGGAGTGGCGGCAGTACTTCCGGTCGACCCTCGGCCACAACACCCTGCAACTGGACGGCGGCGACCAGTCCGTCTCCGGCGGCCCGTTCCTCTGGACCCGGCACGCCCGCACCCGCGTGCTGACCGCGGACCCGTCCGAAGAAGGCGTGTCCCGCTGGTGTGCCGAGCACGACGGCTACCAGGACTCCGTGCACCGCCGCCGGGTGGAGCTGACGGCCGCGAACCACGAGCTGAAGGTGGTCGACGAGATACGCGGGCCGCGCCGGGCCGTGCACCTCACCTTCCACCTCGGCCCGACGATCGCCGCGGACCTGGTGGGGAACTGGGCCGTGCTCACCTGGACCCGCGAGGGCGAGGACCGCTTCGCCGTGCTCGATCTGCCCGGGCAGCTGCGCTGGCGCGCGCACCGCGGCGAGAGTGACCCGCCGCTGGGCTGGTACTCCACCGGCTTCGGCCGCAAGGAACCCGCGACAACGCTGGTCGGCACCGGTTTCGCCGACGGCACCGAGGGGTTCACCACCGTACTCAGGTTCCGTGACTAGGGAGGGAGGAGGAGTGACGATGAAGTGGCGGCACTGGGCATGGCCTGCGGCACCGCTGGCGCTGGTCCTGCTGGCGGCGACCGGCTGTGAGGGCACGTCGGGCTCCCCGTCGGCCGAGCCGACCGCCCAGCCCTCCACGTCCGGTGCCCGCCCCGTGGCGCGGGTGTGCGCCAAGCCCGCGGCCGGACCGGCCAAGGCGCCGAAGGGCGCGGTGACGGTCGACCCGGCGAAGGTCGGTGATCTGACCGCGAAGACCAAGAGCAACCCCCCGAAGACCACGTTCTGGCTCCGGCCGGGCAAGCACAGGCTCGATCCTGACCGCTACTCCCAGGTCATCCCCAAGAAGGGGAACCGCTACCTCGGCGCGCCGGGCGCGGTGTTCGACGGCGGGAAGACCAACCAGTACGCGTTCGGGGGCAAGGCAGCCGACGTCACCATCCGCCACCTGACCGTGCAGCGTTTCGTGGCGCCGCCGGACGAGGGCGTGGTCAACCACGACTCGGCCGACGGGTGGCTGATCGAGCACGCGACGATCCAGAAGAACTCCGGTGCCGGGCTGATGGCCGGTGCCCGCCAGCGGGTCCGCGCCAGCTGCCTGCGCGACAACGGCCAGTACGGCATGAACGCGTACAAGGCCAAGGGCCGTATCACCGGCCTGGTGGTCGAGGGCAACGAGATCGTGGGCAACAACACCGGCGACTGGGAGCGGCGGCGCAAGGGCTGCGGCTGTACCGGAGCCATCAAGTTCTGGGCCGTGAACGGCGCCGACGTGCGCGGCAACTGGGTGCACGACAACCGCGGGACCGGCCTGTGGGCGGACACCAACAACAACGACTTCCGCATCGAGAACAATGTGCTCGAAGCCAACGACGGCGCCGCGCTGATCTACGAGACCAGCTACAACGCGGTCATCCGGAAGAACACGATCCGGCGGAACAACTGGGTCGAGGGCCGCAAGTACGCCGACCGCGACGACAACTTCCCGTACGCGACCGTCTACTTGTCCGAGTCCGGCGGCGAACCACGGGTCAAGGCCCGCACGGACAAGATCGAGGTCTCCGGGAACGTACTGGAGAACAACTGGTCCGGCATCACCCTGTGGGAGAACGCCGACCGGTTCTGCAACAGCCCGGCCAACACCTCCTCCGGCGACTGCACGCTGCTGGTACGGGACACCGATCGCTGCGCGAAGCCTGCGATCTCCAAAGCACCGCTCTACGCCGACTGCCGGTGGAAGACCCAGCGGGTGGACATCCACGGCAACCGCTTCGTCCTCGACAAGTCCGTCGTCGAGTGCACGGTGATGTGCGACCGGATGGCGGTGCTCGCCAACTACGGCACCTATCCGGACTGGTCGCCCTACCAGGGCGAGCGGGTGGCCGAGGCGATCACCCGCAAGCAGCACAACCGCTGGCACGACAACGTCTACGTCGGGCCCTGGAAGTTCGTGGCCCACGACCCGAGCCGGGTTCTGGACTCGGGGCAGTGGCAGGGGCCGTCGTACCGCCAGGACAAGGGCAGCACCTTCCGCGCGCGGGAGGGGGATTGAGATGGGCGGGGAACACACGCCGAAGCTCGTCGGGGCGGCCTGGGGGCTGCTGATCCTCAACACCCTCGGCTCCGCCGGGGCGGTGACCATCGTGCCGCTCCCCCGCTCGCTCATCCAGATGGTCACCATGGGTGCGCTGGTCGCGGCGTTCGCGCTGGCGCTGGCGGTCAATCTCCGGCTGAGCATCCGGCCCAGCGCCTTCGTGCTCCTGCTCACCCTGCTGGTCGTGCCGAGCGTGATCTCCAGCGTGAACCTGGAGTCCGGGTTCGGCGCGCTGTTCCGCTGCGGCAGGCTGGCCCTCTTCGTCGCCACGCTGTGGCTGCTCAGCCGCTGGTGGAACGGTGGCCTGGAGTTCGTCCGGACGCACATCCGGGTGTACTTCGCTGTCCTCGGGTCGGTGGCCGCAGGCCTGGTCATCTCGCCGGGCGCGGCCATGCCCGAGCTCTACGGCGGACGCCTGGTCGGCGCGCTGTGGCCGCTCACCCCGCCGCAGATCGGTCAGTACGCCGCGGTGATCATCGGGCTCACCGTGCTGCTCGTCCTGGGCCGCCGGATCGACAGGGCCAGCGCTGTGGTGGTCATCGTGCCGTCACTCATCCTGCTCGCGCTGACCCATACGCGGACGGCCACGCTCGGCCTGTTCCTCGGGCTGACGCTGGCGGTCGGCTCTCTCCTGCTCACCAGCGCCGCCGCCCGCCGGTTCTTCACCTGGGCGGTGGTGTGCGCCGTGGTGGCCGGGGTGGGATTCGCCTCCGCGCTGCAGGTGTGGTTCCTGCGCGGACAGAGCCAGGAGGGCCTGTCCAGCCTGACCGGTCGGGCCAAGGTCTGGGACGCCCTGCTTGCGGCGCCCCGGTCGGCCTCGGAGCAGTTGTTCGGCATGGGGCTTGGCGACAAATCGTTCGGCGGGCTGCCGATCGACAACAGCTGGCTTGCCGTTTACCACGAACAGGGCTGGATCGGCGTCACGTTGGTGGCAGCGATCTTCATCGTGCTCGGCGGCGTCGCGTTGCTGCGGCCGCCGTCGCTGGCGAGGGCCTGTGCGATCTTCCTGATCAGTTACTGCGCGATCGCGTCGTACACCGAGGCCGGTCTCGGCGACGCCTCGCCGTATTTGCTGCATCTGGGCCTGGCCGCCTCGCTGCTCGCGGCGCCCGCCGCGGCCGCTCCCCTCTCGACACCCGCAGTTCCACGACGACGCGTCCCGCGATGGGCCCAGAGAGCGGAGGTGAGCTGAGCATGCACGTTCTCGTGGTGCACAACCGCTACGGCTCGGCGCAGCCGAGCGGGGAGAACAAGGTCGTCGACCAGGAGGTGGCGGTGCTGCGCGCGGCCGGCCACCGGGTCGAGGTGTTCGAGCGGCGCAGCGACGACATCGCCGCCCGGTCCCTGCCGAGCAAGGCCGCGCTGCCGCTTCTCGTGCCGTGGAACCCCGCGGTGCGCGCGGAGTTGGCGGCCAGGCTTCGGAGGGAGCGGCCGGACGTGGTGCACGTCCACAACGTCTTCCCGCTCCTGTCACCCGCGGTGCTCGCGGCCTGCGCCGACGCCGGCGTGCCCGCGGTCGCCACGCTGCACAACTACACCCAGATCTGCCCGCCCGGCACCCTGCAGCGGGACGGCCGGCCGTGCACCGAGTGCGTCGGGTCCACGCCGCTGCCCGCCGTCCGGCACGGCTGCTACCGCAACTCCCGCCTTGCCACAGTGCCGCTCGCGGTCAGCCTGTCGGTCAACCGGCGGCGCTGGTGGTCCGGTGTGGAGCGGTTCTTCTGCATCTCCGCGGCACAGCGCGACGTCCTGGTGCGGGCCGGCATGCCGGGCGAGCGCCTCGCGGTGAAGCACAACTTCGTGCCCGACCCGGACGCCCGCCGGTCGGGCACGGGCCAACACGTGCTCTATCTCGGACGGCTCGCCGAGGCCAAGGGCGTACGGCTGCTCATGACCGCGTGGGACGAGATCGCCGCGGACGGCGGTGTGGGCGTGCCGCTCGTCATCGCCGGCACCGGGCCGCTGGAGCAAGAGGTGCGCGGCTGGGCGGCGGGCCGGGACGACGTGCGCTACGTCGGCCTGTACGACACGGCGGAGTGCCAGAAGGCCATCGCACAGTCGGTGGCCGTGGTGGCTCCTTCGACGTGGCTCGAGGCGTTCGGCCTGGTGGTCGTGGAGGCGATGGCGGCCGGGGTCCCGACCGTCGCCGCCGGTCACGGCGCCTTCGTCGAACTCGTCGACGAAGGGGTGACGGGGCTGCTGCACGAGCCGGGCGAGGCCGCCTCGCTCGCGTCCTGCATACGCCGGATCGCGGCCGAACCGGCCCGCAACCGGGAGATGGGCCAGGCGGCCAGGCGACGTTACGAGCAGGGCTTCAGCCCGGCCGTCGGCCTTGAGCGCCTGGTGGAGGGGTACCGCACCGCGATCGCGGGTCGGTCAGGCGGCGGGGACAGCCCGCCGCCGTCAGGAAATGGAAACGCTGGCTCGCGATGGGGCATCCGCGCGAGCAGGGATGGGGGCAGTAAATGACACGATGCCGACTCTGCGGCTCGGTGGCGCTTGCGAGCGTCGTCGATCTGGGGGCGACCCCGCCGTGCGAGAGCTTTCTCGCCGCGGATCAACTGGACAAGCCGGAACCGGCTTACCCGCTGCACCTGCAGGTCTGCACCGACTGCTGGCTCGCGCAGATTCCGCCGCTGATCACGCCGGAGGAGACGTTCAGCGAGTACGCGTACTTCTCCTCCTTCTCCACCTCCTGGGTGGAGCACGCGCGTACGTTCGTCGCCGACGCCGTACAAAAGGTGGATCTGGGCCCCGACGCCTTCGTGGTCGAGGTCGCGAGCAACGACGGGTACCTGCTCAAGCACGTGGTGGACCGGGGGATCCGCTGCCTCGGCATCGAGCCGTCGGTGAACGTCGGCGCGACGGCGCGGGACGCGGGGGTGCCCACACTCACGGAGTTCCTGAGCCCGGACACCGGATCGGCGGTCCGCGCCGAACACGGCCCGGCGGACCTGGTCGTGGCCAACAACGTGTACGCGCACATCCCCGACGTGGTCGGGTTCACGCAGGGGCTGCGCGCCCTGGTCGCCGACGACGGCTGGGTCTCCATCGAGGTGCAGCACCTGCTGACCCTGATCGAGGACAACCAGTACGACACGATCTACCACGAGCACTTCCAGTACTACACGGTCGCGTCCGCGATCCGGGCGCTCGCCAGCGGTGGACTCACGCTCGTGGACGTCGAGTTGCTGCCCACGCACGGCGGCTCCATCAGGTTGTGGGCCCGGCCCGCCGAGGCGGCGGGAGAACCTTCGCAGCGGGTGGCCGAGGTCCTCGACCGGGAGAAGGCCGCCGGGCTGCAGGAGCTGTCCGGGTACACCGAGTTCTCCGCGCGGGTGGCCAAGGTGCGCCGGGACCTCCTCAAGTTCCTCATCGAGGCGGCCGAGCGCGGCCAGACGGTCGTCGGCTACGGCGCCCCCGGCAAGGGCAACACCCTGCTCAACCACTGCGGTATCCGGCCCGACCTGCTCGCGTACACGGTCGACCGCAACCCCTACAAGCACGGCAGGTTCACCCCGGGCACCCGGATCCCGATCCTGGCGCCCGAGCGGATAGCCGCCGACCAGCCGGACTACGTGCTCATCCTGCCGTGGAACCTGCGGGCCGAGCTCGTCGAGCAGCTGTCCTTCGTGCACGAATGGGGCGGCCGCCTTGTCTTTCCCATCCCGGAACTGAGCATTGTCGAGGGCACATCATGAAGGTCGTACTGTTCTGCGGTGGTTACGGGATGCGCATGCGCAGCGGCGCTGCCGACGACGTGCCCAAGCCGATGGCCATGGTCGGCCCCCGGCCGCTGATCTGGCATGTCATGCGCTACTACGCGCACTTCGGGCACACGGAGTTCATCCTGTGCCTCGGATACGGGGCTCACCACATCAAGAACTTCTTCCTCAACTACGAGGAGACGACGTCCAACGACTTCGTGCTGCGTGGCGGGCGGCCCGAGTTACTGTCCACCGACATCTCGGACTGGACGATCACGTTCGCGCAGACCGGCATCGAGTCCCCCATCGGGGAGCGGCTGCGCCGGGTACGCCACCACCTGGACGGCGACGAGATGTTCCTCGCCAACTACGCGGACGTACTGACCGATGCACCGCTGCCGGAGATGATCGAGAAGTTCGCCGGGCGCGACGCCGGTGCGTCGATGATGGTGGTGCCGCCGCAGTCCTCGTTCCACTGCGTGGAGCTGGGCGAGGACGGTCTGGTCGGCGGCATCACCCCGGTGAGCGAACTGCCCATGTGGGAGAACGGCGGCTACTTCGTGCTCCGCCAGGAGGTCTTCGACCACATACCGGAGAACGGGGACCTGGTCGCCGACGGTTGCGCCCAACTGGCCAAGCAGGGCCGCCTCGTGGCGCACCAGCACCGCGGTTTCTGGAAGCCGACGGACACCGTGAAGGAGCGGGCCGCGCTGGACGAGGCCCATGCCCGGGGTGACCGCCCGTGGGCCGTGTGGGAGCGGGACAGTGCCGGGGTGAGCGCGTGATCCGGCTCGGGGCCGGGCGCCTGGAGCGGGTCGTCGCGGTGGGCGCGCACTGCGACGACATCGCCATCGGCGCCGGCGGCACACTCCTCACGCTGTGCCTCGCGCACCCGGGTATCCGCGTCGACGCGCTGGTGCTCTCCGGCGGTGGCAGCGAGCGCGAGCAGGAGGAGCGGGCCGCGCTCGCCGCTTTCTGCCCGGGCGCCGACCTGCGCCTCACCGTGCTCAAGCTGCCGGACGGCCGAATGCCCGTGCACTGGGACGAGGCCAAGGCCGCGGTCGAGGAACTGCGCCAGGAGACCGAGCCGGATCTGATCCTGGCCCCGCGCGTCGATGACGCGCACCAGGATCACCGCGGCCTGGCCCAGCTGATACCCACCGCGTTCCGCGACCACCTCGTGCTCGGCTACGAGATCGTCAAGTGGGACGGCGATCTCGGCCGTATGGGGGCGTACCAGCCCCTGACCCCGGAGATCGCCGAACAGAAGGTGGGGCTGCTGCACGAGCACTACTCCTCGCAGCGGCACCGCCCCTGGTACGACCGGGAGGCCTTCCTCGGCCTCGCCCGGATCCGCGGAATCGAATGCCACGCGCGCTACGCCGAGGCGTTCGCCGTCACCAAACTCACTCTCGACCTGGGGGAATGAACCTTGCGCGTACTGCTCACCGGACACCAGGGATACCTGGGCACCGTCATGGCCCCGGTACTCACGGCCGCCGGACACGAGGTCGTCGGCCTTGACGCAGGCCTTTTCGCCGACTGCGTCCTTGGTCCGCCGCCCGCTGACCCGTCAGGGCACCGGGTGGACCTGCGCGACATCACGGCCGAGCACGTGGCCGACGTGGACGCCGTGATCCACCTGGCCGCGCTGTCCAACGACCCGTTGGGATCGCTTGCGCCGGAGCTCACCTACGACATCAATCACCACGCCTCCGTGCAGCTCGCCCGGCTGGCCCGCGAGGCGGGAGTGCGGCGCTTCCTGTACGCGTCGACCTGCTCGGTCTATGGAGCCGCCGGGGGCGGCGACCTGGTGACCGAGGACGCCCCGCTGCGCCCTGTGACGCCGTACGCGGAGTCCAAGGTGCGGGTGGAGGACGACCTGCACGCGCTGGCCGACGGCGACTTCAGCCCGGTCTACATGCGCAACGCCACCGCCTTCGGCTACTCCCCCAGGCTGCGCGCCGACATCGTGCTGAACAACCTGGTGGGCCACGCACTCCTGTCCGGCGAGGTCCTCGTGCTCTCCGACGGCACCCCGTGGCGTCCGCTGGTGCACGCCGCCGACATCGCACGGGCCTTCACGGCCGCGCTGGACGCGCCGCGGGAAGCGGTGCACGACCGGGCGTTCAACATCGGCAGCGAGGTCAACAACGTCACGGTCGCCGAGATCGCCGAGCAGGTCGCCGCGGCGGTGTCCGGCTCGAAGGTGGTCATCACCGGCGAGAACGGTGCCGATCCACGCTCGTACCGGGTGGACTTCTCCCGGTTCCGCGCCGCGATCCCCGGCTTCGACTGCGAGTGGACCGTGAAGCAGGGCGCCCTCGAACTCGCCGACGCCTATCGGAAGTTCGGGCTGACCCGGGAGGACTTCGAGCAACGCTTCACCCGCCTCGCCGTGCTGCGCGCGGCGTCCGAGGCCGGCTCCGTCGACGACACGCTGCGGCGGCGCGGATGAGCACGGCCGGCGAAGAAATGCACACCCTGGTGGAGCGGTTGTACCCGCTGTGCCGGAGCATCACCGGCGACGGGGTGCGCGCCACCCTGGAGATCGTCGGCGAGTACATCCCGCTGCAGGTGCACGAGGTGCCGACCGGGACGCAAGTGCTCGACTGGACGGTGCCCCAGGAGTGGAACATCCGCGACGCGTACATCGCGGACATGGCAGGCAACCGGGTCGTCGACTTCGCCGAGTCCAGCCTGCACGTGCTCGGCTACAGCGTGCCGGTGTCGGCGACCATGCCCCTCTCCGAGCTGCGTGAGCACCTGCACACCTTGCCGGACCATCCGAGCTGGGTGCCGTACCGCACCAGCTACTACAAGCCGGAGTGGGGATTCTGCCTGGCCCAGGAGACCCTGGACGCGATGCCGGACGGTGAGTACGAGGTCCGCATCGACTCGACCATCGCCGACGGTCACCTCACCTACGCCGAGCACGTGGTCCCCGGGCAGGTCCCGGACGAGGTGATCGTCTCCTGCCACGTCTGCCACCCGTCTCTGGCCAACGACAACCTGGCCGGCATCGCGGTGGCGACGTTCCTGGCGCGGGCGCTCGCGGAGCAGACGCCTTACTACACCTACCGGTTCATCTTCGCGCCCGGCACCGTCGGGGCGATCACTTGGCTGGCGCGCAACGCGGAGCGGGTGGAGCGGGTCAAGCACGGCCTTGTGCTGGCCTGCGCCGGTGACTCGGGCCAGTTGACGTACAAGCAGAGCAGGCGCGGCGACGCGGAGATCGACCGGGTGATGCGGCACGTGCTCACCGCGTCCGAACGCCCGCACCACGTCAACGAGTTCACGCCGTACGGCTACGACGAGCGGCAGTACTGCTCCCCCGGGTTCGATCTCGGCGTGGGCTCGCTCAGCCGGACGCCGTACGCGGGCTACCCCGAGTACCACACCTCGGCGGACAACCCGGACTTCGTCTCCCCGGAGGCGATGGCGGACACCCTCGCCGTCTGCCGCGAGGCATTCGCCGTGCTCGACCGCAATCGGAGGTACATCAACCTCAGCCCTTACGGCGAACCCCAGCTGGGCAGGCGTGGGTTGTACGACGCGCTCGGCGGTCGCAGCGACACGAAGCAGGCCCAGATGGCCATGCTCTGGGTGCTCAGCCTCTCCGACGGCGAGCACGGTCTTCTTGACGTGGCCGAGCGCTCCGGGCTGCCGTTCGACACCGTCGCCGCCGCGGCCGACGCCCTGCACGCCGCCGCGCTGATCAAGGAATGACGCCGATGACCACCGAGGAGGACAAGACGACGACACCGGCAGGACCCGCCCGCCGGGCCATCGTCGGCCGGCTGTCCTGGGGGCTCGCCGACCAGGCGGCCTCGAGCTTGTCCAACTTCGTGGTGGGCATCTACGTGGCCCGCTCGCTGGGGCTGACCGCGTTCGGCGTGTTCAGCCTGGCCTGGGTGACGTACGGCGTGGTGCTCAGCGTCTCCCGCGGCCTTGCCACCGACCCGCTCGTGGTGCGCTTCAGCGGGGTGCCGGACGACTCCTGGCGCGGTGCGGTGGCCCGGTCCTCGGGCACCGCGCTCGGTGTCGGTACCGCCATCGGCGCGGCGTGTCTGGTGATCGGCCTCGCCCTCGGCGGGAGTGTCGGGCCCGCGTTCGCCTGCCTCGGCGTCATGCTGCCGGGGCTGCTGTTGCAGGACGCCTGGCGGTACGCGTTCTTCGCCGCGGGCGCCGGGCGCAAGGCGTTCGTCAACGACGTCGTGTGGGGCGTCGCGCTCGTCCCCGCCATGGTGGTCGCGGCCCGCGTGGGCAGCGTGTCCGCTTTCGTGCTCGCCTGGGGCGCGTCCGCCGCGGTGGCCGCGGTGTACGGCTGCTTCCAGTCCGGGATCCGGCCGCGGTTGACCGGGGGACGCGAGTGGCTTCGTGTGCACCGCGATCTCAGCTACCGGTACCTGGTCGAGAACGTCGGTGTCAGCGGCGCGAGCCAACTGCGGGCGTACGGGCTCGGCGCGATCGTCGGGGTCAGCGCGGTGGGTGTGGTCCGCGGCGCCGAGCTCCTGCTCGGCCCGTTCATGGCCGTACTGATGGGCCTCTCGCTGGTCACCGTCGCGGAGGCGGCACGCGTGCTGCGGCAGGCCCCGCACCGCCTCGGCGTCTTCTGTCTCCTGCTCGGCGGCGTACAGGCCGTCGCCGCGCTGCTCTGGGGCGCGGCGCTGCTCCTGATGCCGGACCGGCTCGGCGAGTTCGTGCTCGGCGACGTCTGGGGCTCGGCGTCGGAGCTCATCGTGCCGGTCACGCTCGGTGTCGCGGGCGCCGGCCTCGGCACCGGCGCGGCTGCCGGTCTCCGCGCGCTCGCCGCGGCCCGGCGCAGCCTGCGCAGCCAGTTGTTCGCCTCCGCCTGCTACGTCGCCGGCGGGCTCGGCGGGGCGGCCCTGGCCGGCACGGTCGGCTCGGCCTGGGGCGTCGCCGCCGCGACCGTCTGCGGCTCGGCCGTGTGGTGGCTGCAGTTGCGGGCCGCCCTGCGCGAGCGCCACCACAACTCCATTCCCGAAGTGAGGACTTCATGACCGCGCAACCCAGGCTGAGCATCGGCCTGCCCGTGTACAACGGCGAGGAGTATCTCGCCGAGTCGCTCGACGCCCTGCTCGGCCAGACCTACGAGGACTTCGAGCTGGTCATCTCCGACAACGCCTCGACCGACGGAACCCAGGACATCTGCCGCAAGTACGCCGCGCAGGACTCACGCATCCGCTACATCCGCCTCCTGCGCAACATCGGCGCCGCGCCGAACCACAACTACGTGTTCACCCGGTGCCAGGGCGAGCTGTTCAAGTGGGCCTCGCACGACGACCTCTACGCCCGGGACCTGCTGCTGCGCTGCGTGGAGGCGCTGGACGAGCGGCCGGACGTGGTCCTCGCGCACTCCGGCCAGGCGGTCATCGACGGCGAGGGGCAGGTGAAGGTCCCCTACGAGTACGGGATCGCCACCGACTCGCCGCACGCGCCGGAGCGGTTCCGCAGTTTCCTGTTCGAGCCCGGGGGCGACGACTTCTACGGGGTGATGCGGGCCGACATGCTGCGCCGGGTGAAGCCGCACGACAGCTACCACCACGCGGACCGCACGTTCGTCGCCGAGATCGTCCTGCACGGGCCCTTCCACCAGGTGCCCGAGCTCCTCTACTTCCGCCGCGACCACCCCACCCGCGCCGAGCGGGCCAACCCGAGCAAGCGCTCCCGGTGCGTCAACCTGGACCCGCGCCGGGCGGGCCCGCTGCACCCGACGCCCCGACTGCTCGCCGAGTACGTCTGGGGCTTCACCTCGGCGATCCGGCGGGCGCCGCTGTCCGCGGCCGACCGGCGCGCCTGCTATCGCCACCTGGCCGCGTGGATGACGAGCCGGGTCCGTCCCGGCGCGGGCGAGCGGGTCGAGGACCGCGCGCCGGCCGACCCGGGCGGCCTCACCGTCTCCGTCGACGACGTCGTCGCGGGCCGTGAAGGCCGTGGAGGTGGGCAGGCATGAGGTCCGCGGACGAACCCCCGGTGCGCGTGGGGGTGTTCGGCCTGCTCGGCTCCGGCAACCTCGGCAACGACGGATCGCTCGAGGCCGTGCTCGGCTACCTTCGCGCCGAGCACCCGGAGGCTGCCGTGGACGCGCTGTGCGGTGGCCCCGAAGTCGTCGCGAGCAGGTATCGGATCCCCGCGACGCGGCTGCACTGGTACCGCGGGGAGTACCGGACCGCGTCCCGTGCGGGCGCGATCGCGGCCAAGGGTCTGGGCAAACTCGTCGACGTCGTACGCACCGCCGCCTGGGTGCGCAGGCACGACGTGGTGATCGTGCCGGGCATGGGCGTCCTGGAGGCCACGCTGCCGCTGCGCCCGTGGGGCTTCCCGTACTCGCTGTTCCTGCTCTGCGCGAGCGGCCGTCTGGTCGGCACCCGGGTCGCGCTGGTCGGCGTCGGCGCGGACACGATCAGCGACCGGCCGACCCGGGCGCTGGTGCGCTGGGCGGCGCGGCTTGCCACGTACCGGTCGTACCGGGACGCCCTGTCCCGCGACGCGATGCGGGCGATGGGCGTGAACACCACGCGGGACGAGGTGTATCCGGACCTCGCCTTCGCCCTGCCGACGCAGCCGGCGAGCGCGCCCTCAGGTGCGCCGGGCCCGGTATGTGTCGGTGTCATGGCGTTCCACGGCGGCAACGACGACCGCGACCGGGCCGAGGAGATCTACCGGCGTTACCTCGACGGGACGACCCGTTTCGTCCGCGCGCTGGTGGAGGACGGCAGGCCGGTCCGGCTGGTCACCGGCGACGCGTGCGATGCGCCGGTGGTCACGGCGATCATCGACGCGGTGGACTCGCCGCTGGTCACCGCCTCCGACGCGGCCTCCCTCGCCGACCTGATGAAGGAGATGGCGGCTGCCGACTCCGTGGTGGCGACCCGCTATCACAACCTGATCTGCGCCCTGAAGGTCGGCACACCGACGCTCGCGCTCAGCTACGCGGCGAAGAGCGACGCGCTCATGACCGAGATGGGCCTTGCCGCGTACCGCCACCCGGCCCGCGAGGTCGACGCCGACCGGCTGCTCGAACAGTTCCGTGAGCTGGAGCAGCGGTCGGCGGAGCTGCGGCGGACGCTCGCCGAGCGGAACGCGGCCGCCGCCCGGCGTCTGGAGCACCAATTCACCGCCCTGACCGCGGCCTTGTTCCCGACGGCCGACCGCACCTATGCCCACGCCCATGCAAAGCGGGAGACCCCATGAAAGCGACCGAAGTCCCGGCGATCGACGGCGCGTACCTCTTCGAGCCGACGCCGTACGCCGACGAGCGCGGCTTCTTCAGCCGCACCTTCGACGCCGACGTGGTCCGCTCGGTGGGCCTCGACCCGAACGCCTTCATCCAGGACAGCCTGTCCCGCTCGGTCCGGGGCGTGCTGCGCGGCCTGCACCTGCGCTCCGGTGCCGGGGAGGCCAAGCTCGTGCGGTGCTCGTACGGGAAGATCTTCGATGTCGTCGTGGACCTGCGGACGGACTCGCCGACCTACCGCAACCGGGCCTTCTTCGAACTGTCCGACGAGACGCAGGCGACCCTGTACATCCCGGCGGGGTGCGCGCACGGCTTCCAGGCCCTGACCGAGACCGCCGACACCTCGTACCGGATCGACCGCCCGCACGATCCGGCCGAGGACGTGACGATCGCCTTCGACGATCCGGAGCTCGCCATTCCGTGGCCGCTGCCGGTCACGTCGATGTCCCAGCGGGACCGGGAGGCCCCGAGCCTCGCCGAGGTCCTGAAGCACAAGGAGAGTTGAGGCCGGCGTGGACACCGAACACACCGAAGACACCGAAAGCCCTGACAGCACCGAGGAGTTCCTCCTCCCCCGGTCGCGGCGGGCGAACGAGCGGCTGCACGCCATGGTCCCCGGGGGCGCTCACACCTACGCCAAGGGCGACGACCAGTACCCCGAGGACCTGGCCCCGGTCATCAGCCACGGCAGCGGCGCACACGTGTGGGACGTCGACGGCAACCGCTACATCGAGTACGGCTCCGGCCTGCGGTCGGTGAGCCTCGGCCACGCCCACCCGCGCGTGATCGAGGCGGTGCGACGGGAGATCGGCCGAGGGAGCAACTTCGTCCGGCCCTCCTTCGTGGAGGTCGAGGCCGCGGAACGCTTCCTGGCCACGGTACCGACCGCCGAGATGGTGAAGTTCACGAAGAACGGCTCCGACGCCACCACCGCCGCGGTACGTCTCGCCCGCGCCGCCACCGGACGCCCGCGGGTGGCCATCTGCGGTGACCATCCGTTCTTCTCCGTCGACGACTGGTTCATCGGCACCACTCCGATGTCCGCCGGTATTCCGGCGTCGACCACTGAGCTCACCGTGGCGTTCCCGTACGGGGACCTGGCCGCCACGGAGGAGTTGCTCACCCGGTACCAGGGGGAGGTCGCCTGCCTGATCCTCGAACCCGCGGGCCACACCGAGCCTCCGCCCGGGTATCTCGCCGGCCTGCGTGATCTTGCCGACCGGCACGGCTGCGTACTGGTCTTCGACGAGATGATCACCGGGTTCCGCTGGTCCGAGGCGGGCGCGCAGGGCCTGTACGGCGTCGTCCCCGACCTCTCCACGTTCGGCAAGGCGCTGGGCAACGGGTTCGCCGTCTCCGCCCTTGCCGGGCGCCGCGATCTGATGGAGCGGGGCGGGCTGCGCCACTCCGGCGAGCGAGTGTTCCTGCTGTCCACCACGCACGGTGCGGAAACGCACTCGCTGGCAGCCGCGATGGCCGTGCAGGCCACCTACGTCGAAGAGGGTGTCACCGCGCGGCTGCACGCCCTCGGCGAGCGTTTGGCCGCCGGTGTCCGCGATGCCGCGGCCGGCATGGGCGTCGGCGAGCACATCGTTGTCCGGGGCCGGGCCAGCAACTTGGTCTTCGCCACCCTCGACGAGAACGGGCAGCCGTCGCAGGAGTACCGCACCCTGTTCCTGCGCCGGCTCCTGGCGGGCGGCGTGCTCGCCCCGTCGTTCGTGGTGAGCAGCGCGCTCAGCGACGCCGACATCGACCGCACCGTCGAGGTGGTGGCCCAGGCGTGCGCGGTGTACCGGAAGGCCCTGGACGCCACCGACCCCACCCCCTGGCTGGGCGGGCGACCGGTGAAGCCGGTGTTCCGCCGCTTGGCGTGAGGTGATGCGGCACGGCGTGACGTGACGTCAGCGATGCTCCTGCCGACCGGCGTCGGCCGTCCGGTCGGCCCGCCGGTCGGCCGTCCGGTCGACCAGCCACGCGGTCGCCGGTGTCACCGCCAGCGCCGTGCACCAGCCTCCGAGGACGTCGGTCGGGTAGTGGGCGCCCAGGGCGACCTGCGCCCAGCCCATGGCGGCACCGGCAACCAGCGCGGCGGCGAGCACGAGCAGCGTCCCGGCCGTCCTGCCGAGGCCGAGCCGGCCCGCCGCGAGCAGCGCCATCATGAGGACGAGCGCGGTGAGGAAGGCGGTGTGCCCGCTGGGGTAGGACAGGTTGTCGTCACCGTGGATGGTGCGTCCCACAAGGAACTTGAGCAGCGTCGCCGTCACGACGGTCACGCCTACTCCCACAACGACGAACACAGCTGCTCGAGGGCGCCGAAGCAACAGGCAGCCCGCCACGACGGCCACGATCAGCGTCGCCGACCCGGCGGGCTCCCCCAGGAAGTCCGTGGCCAGAGCGACGTACCGCCACGGCGGCCGCACGCTGTCCGCCGTCGGCTCGATGACCCATCTGTCCACCGTGCCGGGCTCGCTGTGGCCGGCGTACAGCACTCCGAGCAGGACGACCACCAGCGCGGCGAGGGCCGCGATCAGCCCGAGCCAGGCGCGTAGCGCGGCGGGCAGCACCGCGGGCTCCGAATCCGCTCCGGCCAGGCGATCCAACGCGAGCCCCCCGTCATGTCCGACCCACCGTCCGGCGACCCTGTTCGCCGGCCCGGCCGTCACCCTGGTCAAGGGCATCGGGATCATCCTCTGCTCGTCACCCTAACCAGCATGTTCTGATGGCGCCAAGACCACACGTCACCGAAGCCGCCCTGCCTGACGAGGAGTTCACTGCTCCATGGAGCACGTGGAGGGGCCCTGGTGCCTTACTCGCACCAGGGCCCCGAAGGAACTGCTACACCATCTGTCGGCCCTACAACTGCGCCGGCCTTATGTTTCCGCCTGCCCGGCCGAGGCGGCCGCTGTGGTCAACGGCTGCTCGCGGACACCTCGTTCGGCGCGGTGACCGCATCCGGGTCGGTGGAGCGTTGCGGCGCCGCGGAGCCTTCCGCGGGCTGGGACCTCGCCAGCCACAGGCCGGTGAACACGGCGGTGGCCAAGGTGACGGCACCGGCCGCGACGAAGGCACTGTTGAGGCCGGTCTCGAAGGAGGCGCCGCCGGATTGCCGGGTGCGGACGATGGCTCCGAGTACCGCCACGCCCAGCACCGCGCCGATCTGCCGGGTGGTGCTGCTGATGCCGGAGGCGAGGCCGCCTTCCTGCGGGCTGACCGCTTGGATCGCTGCGCCTGTCAGTGGGGACATGGTCAGGGCGAAGCCGGTGCCGACGACTGCCAACCGCCACCACACGTTCCCGTAACCGGTGTCGGCGTGCACCATGCCCAGCGCAAGCAGCCCCAGACCTGCCAGGGCCAGACCGATGGTGACCAGGATCCGGAAGCCGTAGCGGGCGGCGAACCGGCCCGCGAACGGGCTGACGATCACCATGGCGAGGGAGACGGGAAGGGTCTGCAGGCCGGCGCGCAGGATCGAGCTGCCCTGGACGTACACGAAGAACTGGGAGAAGAAGAACGACGAACCCATGAGCGCGAACCCCACCACGACCATGGCGGTGTTGGACACGGTGAACAGCCGCTGCCGGAACAGCCGCAGCGGCAGCATCGGAGCGGGGCGACGCGCTTCGACGGCGACGAACGCGGCGAGGAGGATCACCGCGGCGGTGAAGCTGCCCAGGATCACCGGCGCCGTCCAGCCGCGGGCACCGCCCTCGATCAGCCCGTAGGTCAGCGCCCCCACCCCCAGGACGGACAGCACCGTCCCCGGGATGTCGATGGCGGGGGCACTCGGATTGCGGGCCTCTTCAAGGCTGCGCAGTCCGACCACCAGAAGGACCACGCCGATGGGCAGATTGACCAGGAAGATGGCGGGCCAGCCGAAGGCCTCCGTCAGCACGCCACCGGCCACGGGGCCTGCGGCCAAGCCGATTCCGCTGAATCCGGCCCACAGCCCGATCGCCTTCATTCGTTCTTGCGGCACGGGATAGGCGGCGGCGAGCAGGGCCAGCGAGGCGGGGCTCAGCGCCGCGGCGCCGATGCCCTGCAGCACCCGTCCCGCGACCAGCCAGCCGACCGAGGGCGCGAGGGTGCACAGCACCGACGCGACGGTGAACACCGCCACGCCGATCAGGTACACCCGTTTGCGGCCGAACCGGTCGGCGAAGATGCCGCCGGACAGCAGCAGCATGGCGACCAGCAGTACGTACGCGTCGACGATCCATTGCAGACCGGTCAACTCGGTGTGCAGCCGCTGCTGCATGTCGGGCAGCGCCGCTCCAACAATCGTGTTGTCGAGCAGGACCATGAACTGGCCCAGGCAGGTCACCGTGAGCAGCACGGCCCGGTTCGATCGACTGCCTGCGGCCACAAGCGATGCGGTGATGGGGATTCCTCTCGATCGTCAGGTGCGCCCGGCCACGGTCGACGCGGGTGGCGATACACCTGAACCCTCTAACGCAGTCAGCGACTGCGTTAGGAGACTATAGGGAGGGTTACCTCGTAAACGCAAGTGCTGACTGCGTTAAGGTGGGAGGCATGAACGAGCGACAGCGAGTCCGTCGGCCCGGCGGGCGCAGCGCCCGCGTCGGCGCCGAGGTGCACCAGGCCGTCACCGACCTGATCAGCGAGCGCGGTTACGGCAACTTCACCGTCGGCGAGGTCGCGGCCCGCGCGGGCGTGGCCGACAGCAGCATCTACCGCCGGTGGGGCAGCCTGGAAGCCCTGCTCAGTGACGTGGCGCTCAACCGCCTCAATGCCCGGTCACCGATGCCCGACACCGGGACCCTGGAGGGCGACCTGCGTGCTTACGCGGCCCAAGTGGCCCGCGAGATCACCGGACCCGACGGTCTGGCGCTGGTTCGCCTGGCCGTCGCCCTGTCCAGCAACGGCCAGGAGGGCCTGCAGGCGAGTGACCACCTTCGCGCCGAACGCACGCGGCAACTGCAGTCCATGCTCGATCGCGCCCGCGAACGTGGCGAGCAAGCACCCGACGCGTTCGGCGTCCTGGACCACATCCTGGCCCCGATGTACATCCGCGTCCTGTTCGGCATGCTCCCGCTCACCCCGGACTACATCGACGGGCTGGTCGACCGATTGCTGTGACCTCACCCCAGCCTTGGGACCAGCCGCGGCCACCGCGACCCTCAGAGGGGTGGCGGTGGCCGCGGAGGTTCTGTGGTGCCGTTACGCCTTGGCCTTGATCAGGCGCCAGTCGCCGACGTTGCTCGAACGGTTCCAGTAGGCGCTGGTGCACACGTCGTACTTGCCGCCGGATGCCGTGGTGCCGCCGTTCGTCTCCAGGAAACTGCCCGTGGGCGAGTACAGGTTCCACAGGATGACGACGTCGTTGGTCCGTACGAACTGGTCGGCCGGGGCCGACGTCTGGGCGAAGATCCGCCAGCTCGCGGTGCCGACTGACGCCCGGTCCTTGTCCTTGTGGGTGGTCACGTCGTACTTGGCGGCCGCCGTCTGGTCGGGGCTGGCCCCGCCGTTGGTGTCCAGATAGCCGCCATCGTTGGCATACAGGTTGCGCAGGTGAATGACGTCCCCGCTCATTACCTGCTCGCCGGCGTTCTTGCCGGTCGCGGAAATGATCTCCCAAGTGCCGGTGCCCTTGCCCCGGGTGGGAGTGTCGGCGGTGGAGACCCCATACAGGGATCCGCTCTGGCTGCTGCCGCCGTTGGTGTCGAGGTACCCGCCCTTCCAGCCGTCGTAGCCGTTCTGGATGTGCACCTTGTCGCCGTACTTGAGCACGTCCGCCATGATGGCCCCCTCCGTCGCTGAGTGATCCCCCTGATGAACAGACCCGTCTGAAGGCCCGTCACCCAAGGGAGTAGCGAAGCAGTGCGCGACAGATGACGAAAGGGGGCTATCCGGCCAAGGCTCGTATTTAGTTTATCCCGCCACAATTACCCAGAAGGAGCGCGAGCCGCCCGAGGTACAGCGGGTAGCGGTGGCTGTCACGGGGCTTCTTGGAGAGACTCCTTGGCATGTCCGACAACTCCCTGTTCATCGCCGGCCTCACGGGTGTGACGGCGATCGCGGCCAGCTCGCTCGCGAGTTGGCTGACCAGCAGGGGCAACGCGCACGCCGCCCGGGTCCAGGTCGACGCCACCACCGAGGCGCAGCGCCGCGACGGCATCCGTCAGACCCGGCGGGCCGCCTACCTGTGCCTCATCGAGCAGGCTCAGGTCCTGGCCGACGGGCTCCGTGGAGTTGACGGCCTCTCACCCGACGCCGACGGGGCCGCCTTGGCCGCTCACCGCGACCGGCATCAGCAACTGCGCCGGGCGGTGACACTGATCGACCTGGAAGGCCCTGCCACGGTGCAGGTCGCGGCCTCGAACCTGTTGATCATGTCTGGCACCCTCTCCACCGCCCTGGCGGCCCTGACCGAAAACGCCGCCCGGGAGAACCGCCGCGAGTTCCAAGAGACGTTGCGCGCCTACATACGCCTGATCGGGCCCTTCGTCGCCGCTGCCGCCGCGGCACTGGAAGAGACGTAGGCGCGGCTGGGTCCGGAGCTCGCCGCACCCTGCAAGTGGGCCGCCCGCAGTGCGTCATGACTTGCAGCAACCGGCTGGAAAGGCCGTGTCCGCCGCGGGCGAGCGCGGGCCGGCCTGGCTCACGCAGGCCGCTTCGTCCCATCCGTGCCCCAACTCGGGCCTGACGAGCAGTAATCGAGCCGAGACGAACCCGACCACCACCCATGCGAGCCCGCCCCTGACGTGCCCTGCCCGAACCACCGGGTCCGGTCCGGGCACGGCGTGGCGTCCCGCGCGGGCGAACACCACGCCGGAGAATGCGGTCCTCGCCTGCTGCCCGCCCTCTCACCCCACAGGCTGTAGGGTCAGCACGGACCCTACAAGGCGTAGGGTCCGCTGGGGAGAGCGAAAGGGGGCAGCCATGCACTCAGTGCCCGTGCGTACGGCGCCCTGCACGTCCGGCCCTCACCACGCGGAGGTCGCTGAGGTCTGGCCCCGCGACGGACAGATCCTGCTGTGGCTGACGCTCGCCGGCGCCGAGGCCGAGCAGGCCGATCTCGTGCTCGAAGTCCGGGGCCGTGACGGCGAGATGCGCCTCCCCACGACCGGGTGCGGCAGCCGTTTCGAGGCGCGTATCCCGCTGGTCCGCCTGGCCGCCCCAGGCGGACCCCGGACCGGCGCGCCCGAAGGAGACCGCGAGTGGGTCTGGGATCTCCACCTCGCCCCCCGCACCGGCCGTGAGCGGCTGCGCCTGGGCAGGCACCTCGATGACGTCAGGGGCAAGAAGGGGATCTTCGTCTATCCGGCTCAGCGCACCGAAGACACTTGGGTGGAGCCGTACTTCACGGTCAAGGACAATCTCTCGATCCGCTGCCACCGGGGGCCCCGGTGAAGATCCGCTTCCTGCTGCTCAACGCGTACGCGGTCGGCGGCACCGTACGCACCGTCGTCAACCAGGCGAACGCGCTCGCCGAGGCCGGACACGACGTGGAGATCACCAGCGTCCGCCGGCACCGCCCTGCCCCCGTCTTCGCCCTGCACGGGCGGGTACGGCTGCGGGCACTCGTGGACGACACGGCCACCCCGGACACCGGCGCCACCATCGTCTCCTGGCCGCGCCGCCGCATCGAGGCGTGGCTGGGCGCCCGCCCCAGCCGGCTGGTGCCCGCCGCCGAGGTGAAGTACCACCGTTTCAACCGACTCACTGACCGGCGTCTCGTCCGCTACCTGCGCTCCCTGGACGGCGGCGTCCTCATCACCACCCGACCCGCCCTCAATCTGCTCTCGGCCCGCTTCACACCCGCGTCCGTCATCGGCATCGGCCAGGAGCACCTGCACCATGCCCACCACAAGCCGGCCCTGGACCAGCAGATCGGCCTCTGGTACCCGCGACTCGACGCCCTGACCGTACTGACGGAGGCGGACCGGCGCGCCTACACCGCCCGCCTGGGCAGCGACGGCCCCCGCATCATCGGCATCCCGAACCCGCTCCCGGCCGGCTCACCCGCCCGTTCGGCCCTCGACCGGCCACTCGTCCTGAGCGCCGGACGCCTGGTGAAGGCCAAGGGCTTCGACTCCCTGATCGAGGCCTTCGCGCCCGTCGCCGAGGCTCATCCCGACTGGCAGTTGAGAATCTACGGGTCCGGCCCCGAGCGCGACCGCCTGCGGTCCCTCATCCACCGGCGGCACCTCTACAACCACGTCTATCTCATGGGCAGTACGCCTCACCTGGATGCCGAGCTCGCCAAGGCCTCCGTCTTCGCCCTGGCCTCCCGGCACGAAGGCTTCGGCATGGTGCTGGCCGAGGCGATGAGCCACGGCGTCCCGCCGGTCAGCTTCGACTGTCCGCACGGGCCCCGCGAGATCATCACGGGCGGTGACGGGCTGCTCATCAGCCCCGGCGACACCACAGCCCTCACCCAGGCCGTCACCAACCTGATCGAACGGCCCAAGATGCGGGCCGAGTTGGGCGAGCAAGCCGCCTCCTCCGCCCTGCGCTACCGGCCGGAGCGCATCCGCGCCCAATGGGAGACACTCATCGCCGAGCTGGCGGCGAGGCCGGGCAGCGAGCGCCCCCGCAGCCGCCGCTGACACCGGACCCTACGCGCCGTAAGGTGAAGGCATGGCAGGCAAGGACCCCCGCGGCATACCCGGACGACACAGCGCCACCGGTTCCGAACGGCGCGGCGCGGGCCAGCTGGAGAGCGAGGTCCTGGCCACCCTGTGGGCCACCGACGAGTCCCTGACACCGGGCGAGGTCCAGGCCGAACTGGGCAGCGGCCTCGCCTACAACACGGTGCACACCATCCTCCGGCGCCTCTACGACAAGGGCCTGGTCATCCGCGACGCCCACGGCCGCCGAGGCTCCTACCGCCCGGCGAGGAACGCCGCCGAGAGCACCGCCGATGCCATGCACCAGGCCCTGGACCGCGGGCCGGACCCCATCGCCGCGCTCCAGCAGTTCGTCAGCGGACTCAGCCCGGACGAGGAGCGCGCCCTGCGCGACTTCCTCGCCGGGGACCACCCATGAGACTCGACGTATACGTCCCCCCTCGCTCTCTCCATGCTGCTCGCCGCGATCAGCACGCGCATCGCCCGACACCTGGTGCCCGCCCCCGCCACCCGAGCCCTCACCCTCGGGGCCGCCGACGCCACCGACGACCTGGTGGAACTGGTGGCCGGCGCCCTGCCCTGGTGAATCCCCGTCGTCAACCCTCGTATGAGCGTGTTGACTTCCTCGTATAGTGCAGATTCACTAGAGAGCAACTGGTGCCCTCACACTATGCGGCCATGAGGTAGTGATGCTGCAGCCGACAACCGGGGGACCCCTCCGCGGGAAGGGCTTATGGGACCGTGCCGCGCGGATGCGCGCCGCACGTGAGCACGGAGAGGTGCGGGACGCTGTGACCTTTTACCCGTTCACGTCGCAAGCCGTTGTTCGATCGGGCATCGCCCGAGTGACTCTCGTGGGCGAACTCGACCTGGACACCGCACCCTTCGTCCGGGAGGCGGTCGCGGAGTGTCTGGCGAAGCAGCCGACGAGTCTCTGCCTCGATCTGACCGGCATCTCGTTCTGCGACTGCGCCGGCCTGAACGCCTTGCTCACCGTACGGATCTCCGCTCTTCAGGCAGGCGTGGATCTTTACGTCGAAGGGGTCGGAACGCAGGTGGCGCGGCTGCTCTCCCTCATCGGGGCCGACGACATCTTCACCGAGGGGAACACACCGGCGAACGCGACGCCGGCCCGCTCCCCCTCGGACACGATCGCCACTGGGCGTGATGCGGCGGTGGCCATCGACAAGTCGCCTCTCCGGGACCTTCTGGCATGATCGTGCAATCCGCCACCTGCAAGGATGCACTGATGCCTTCACCTCCCCCGCACAGCCGTACGATCAGAGTCCTGCTGGTGGAGGACCACGACATGGTGGCCGAGGCGATATGCCTCGCCCTGGAGCGTTCACCCGACCTGCGGATCGTGGGCCACGCGACGTCGGTGGCCTCGGCGCTGACCGACGCGAGACGATGCGAGCCGGATGTCGTGCTGATGGACCGGCGCCTGCCGGACGGTGACGGGGTCACCGCCATTGCCGATTTGCTGGTGCTCATGCCGGACGTGCGCGTACTGGTCCTGGCGGGCGAAGGGAGCGGGTCGGTGGCCGCGCGTGTCGCGGAGGCGGGCGGGGCCGGTCTGATCCTGAAGGCCCGCGGACTGAGCGAGCTGGAGGACGCCGTACGCCGGGTGGCAGCGGGCGAAATGGTGTTCAGCCAGGACCTGTTGGGCGACGTGCTGGGCCGACTGACCGGCAGGGTCCCGAGTCTGGGCGCGAACCTGACCCCGCGGGAGCGGGAGGCACTTCAGCTGCTGGGGCAAGGGCACACCACCACGGAGATCAGCGATCAGCTGGGGGTCGCTCTCAACACAGGGCGCAACCACGTCCAGCGGGTGCTGGAAAAGCTGGGCGCGCGTTCCCAGCTGGAGGCCGTGACGATCGCGCGACGTGAAGGGCTTCTCACGTGACGCGGGAGCCGCGACAGCAGAAGCGGGCGCGGAAGCAGGCGGCTCCGATGTCGGAAGCGGCTTTCACACTGCTGGTTCAGGGCGTGCTGGACTACGGCATTTTCATGCTCGACCCGCAGGGCCACATCGTCAGCTGGAACGCGGGGGCCGAGCGGATCAAGGGATACACGGCCGAGGACATCGTCGGACAGCACTTCTCGGTCTTCTACCCGCCCGAAGACCAGGCCTCCGGCAAACCGAAGTGGGAGCTGGAGACCGCCGTGGCCGACGGCAGACTGGAGGACGAGGGCTGGCGGGTCCGCAAGGACGGATCCCGGTTCTGGGCGAACGTGGTCATCACCGCCCTGTGGGACGACGACGGCGTACTGCGGGGATTCGGCAAGGTCACCCGTGACATGTCCGAACGGCGGGCAGCGCAGCATGCCCTCAGCGAGCGACGACGGTTGTTCGATCACCTGGTCCAGGCGCAGGAGACGGAACGACGCCGCATCGCGTGGGATGTCCACGACGACTCCATCCAGGCCATGGTCGCCGTCGGAATGCGGCTGGAATTGCTGGCGGACCGAATTCCGGAGTCGTACTCCGCCGAACTGCGGCGTCTCGACGCATCGGTGCGCGAGGCGATCGGCCGCCTCCGCAGTCTGACCTTCCGGCTGCATCCACCCGGCATCGACAGGCACGGCCTGGTCGAAGGCCTTTCCAGCCACTTGGAGGACGTCGTGGGCTCCTCGTGGGGGATGGCCTACTCGTTCGAGCACCAGCTGGACCGCGATCCCACGCCCGAGACGGCCATCACCATCTTCCGCATCGTCCAAGAAGCACTGCTGAACGTGCATAAGCACGCGCGCGGGAGCAGGGTCGACGTCAGTGTCTCGTCCGCTGACGGGGGCATCGTGACGCGGGTCGCGGACGACGGAACCGGCGTGCCGGTGTCCCGGGACGACACCCGCGATCATTTCGGCGTCATCGAGATGCGGGAGAGAGCCGAGACAGCGGGCGGGTGGTGGTCCATGCACAGCCGCCCCGGAACGGGAACGACAGTCGAGTTCTGGGTACCGAACCCACTTCCGACCCCGACATCGACCCCGACATCGACATCGACATCGACATCGACATCGACATCGACGGATGATGCGCCGTGAGCGCGGCGGCCGAGGACGGCTGCCCACGTTCACTCCTCAGTGTGATCCTGTGTGATGACAACACGATGCTCCTGGAGATCCTGAGCGAGGTCGTACAAGCACAGCCCGATCTGGAGGTCGTCGGCACAGCGCGCAACGCCGAGCAGGCGCTTGAACTCGCGTATCGCCATCAACCGGACCTCGTCATCCTGGATGTCCGCTTCCCCGGTGGCGGCCACTCCGTCGCCAAGGGCATCGCACGGTGTTCACCGGACAGCCGAATCGTGGCGTTCTCCGCGTATGACGACAAGGGCTCCATGGAGCAGATGAGGAACGCCGGCGTTCTGGAGTACGTGCTCAAAGGCGCGAGCAATCGGGAACTCCTCGCCGCTCTGCGCCGGGTGGCAGAACCTCGATGAGGGCCGGCTGAGTCCATTTCGCGGGCAGTTGGACGACGAGCCGGGGTTAAGCGCGGTTACGGGGGTAGTCGGTCCGCGTGAGGCCGGGCTGCTCGGGAGCAAGGCGGACTGTATGGGCCAGACAGCGGGCGATGACGGACAGCCGCCGATATCGACAAGGTCCGTGTCGGTTTCCCAGCTGTTCGAGGACGACGAGGGCATCGCACCCGCGCGGCATCTGGCCCGGGCCTTCCTGGCGGACGTGCGATCCGTTCACGGGCTTCCCATGTCCGGCCGGGCCATGAGCATGGTGGAACTGGTGGTCAGCGAGCTGGTGACCAACGCCCGCAAATATGCCCCGGGGCCATGTCTGCTCAGCCTGGAGGTGCAGGGCGACGTCATCGAAGTCACCGTACGGGACGGCAACGTCGTCCTCCCCGCGGTTTCGGCGCCGGATCCGAGCCGCATCGGACAGCACGGCCTGGAAGTCGTGATGGCCGTGTGCCGGAACTTCCACGTGCACCAGGAGCCGATGGGCAAGCGCATCACGGCGACACTCGGTCTTGCCGACGACCCGGACGTGCGTCCGGCCGACAGCCACCCGTGAACGGAAGCCGACAGCCGCCTGTGAACAGAAGAAGAGCCCCGGCCTCAGGGCCGGGGCTCTCTCGTGATCACCACTCAGCGGGCCTGCGCCAGCTCCCAGGTCATGGCCGCCGCGTCAAGACCCGTTCGTACTCCGTGGACGACCTCGCCGGGGCTGTGCGGGAGGTTGATCCGTCCGTTGTCGCCGGGGACGTCGTCCGCCTCGGCGGGTCCGGCCGTGGCAAGGGCGGCAGCGGCAAGGGTCAGGGCAACGACGGCGCGTTTGGTGTTCTTCATGCCTAGCTGAACGATCATGAGGGGCTCAGGATGCGTTCGCCCCGCAACTCAGTTCATACGCCAGTCGACCTGGCGTCACGCGACGGCGGTCCCCTCCAGCTCGACCAGCTGCCCGGGGATCGCCAGCCGCGTCACCCCGAGCATCGTGGTGGTCGGCGCCACTCTCGCGGCGCCCAACCGCGCCGCAAGTACGCCGTAGTGCTGGAAGAGCACATCGATGTCGGTGCTGTAGACGTTGAGCCGGACGAGGTTCGCGAGAGACATCCCGGCCTCCCCCAGCACGGCCTCCAAGTTGTCGATGGCCAGCACCAGTTGTGCCGCCATGTCGCCCTCATGCTGGGGCTTGCCGTCACTGCTCATCGCCGTCTGCCCGGAGCAGTACAGGGTCCGTGTGTGCCCAGAGACCACCTCGCCCTGGTTGAATCCCATCTCCTGCGACCACGTCACCGGGTTGACTGCCGTTCGTTCCATTGCCACATCCATTTCAGTCGGTTCATCGGGAGCAGGAAACAGGGAGTACGGACGTCCGTCGGCTCGGTGGCCGCCGGCCTCGACGTCATGGAAACGAGCCTCCCAACAAATCACGACACCCTTGGTCATGTATTTGGATAACCTCTCCGCATGCGTGCCGACCGGCTGGTCTCGCTTGTGCTGCTGCTGCGCCAACGCGGTCGGCTGACCGCGGACACGCTGGCCCGCGAGCTTGAGGTGTCCACCCGCACCGTGCTGCGCGACATCGAGGCACTGTCCACGGCGGGCGTCCCGGTCCATGCCGAACGCGGTCGGCACGGCGGTTTCGCGTTGCTGCCCGGTTTCCGGACCGAACTCACCGGCCTGAACCACGACGAGGCCCTTGCCGTGCTGACCGCCGGATCGGGACGCGGCGAGCAGGCGTTCGGCCTCGGCTCGGCGCTCGCCTCGGCGATGCGGAAGGTGGTGGACGCGCTGCCCGAAAGCCACCGGGTCACCGCGAGCGACGCGGCCCAGCGCATGCTCGTCGACCCGGAGACCGACCTGCTCTCACGCCGCCTTGTCACCGAGGAGGTGGCCGACACCACCATGATCGAGGTCCGGCGCGCGGTGCTCGCCGGACACAAGCTGCGCATCCACTACGCGGCCACGGGCCAGGCGCCACAGTGGCGCACGGTGGATCCGGTCGGCCTGGTCACCGTACGAGACCGGGCCTATCTGCTTGCCACGAGATCCGGTGCGGACCGCACCTACCGGCTGTCGCGGGTGCTGGCCGCCGAGGAGCTCCCCGAACCGGCGCAGCGACCGGACGAGGTCGATCTGGACCGGGTCTGGCGGGAGCGCTCGGCGCGGTTCCTGTCCGGCAGCGAGCACATCACCGTGCTGGTGCGGGTGAACCCGGTACGGCGGGAGGACCTGCTGGACACCGCGCTGGCCGTCCGTGCGGAAGAACCCGACGCGGACGGCTGGCTGCGGCTGGAGGTGACCTTCCAGGATGCACGGCACGCGGAATGGGCACTGTGGCAGCTCAGCTCGGATGCGGAAGCCCTGACCCCGCAGTCGCTGCGTACCGCCCTGCGCAACCGCGCCACCATGATCGTCTCCCGCTATGGAGACCCGTCCTGAGCGCCCGGCGGGGCCACTGGATGGACCAAGCGACCGATTTGATCATCCTCCGGGCGGGTAGCAGGGCGACATGGTCACCGACAGCGCCACTCCCCCGAGCGGATACGTGCAGCCCGACGTCGACGTACCGGCTCTTGCCGAGTTGCTCGACGGCGAGTACGCCGAGGTCCGCAACCTGGTCCGCACCAACCTGACGACGTACGCGGGTGTACTGGACGACGCGGAGCAGCTCGGCTTCGACGAGTTCCGCGAGCGCGTGCGTGAGCTCGTCGTCGAGATGGCGGCAACGGGCCAGACAGGCATGGGCTTTCCGAAGGAGTACGGCGGGGGCGGCGACGTCGGGGCGTCGATCGCCGCGTTCGAGACGCTCGCGTTCGGCGATCTGTCCGTGCTGGTGAAGGTCGGCGTGCAGTTCGGGCTCTTCGGCGGCGCGATCCTGCACCTGGGCACGGAACGCCACCACGAGGCCTACCTGCCGCGTCTGATCACCGGGGAGCTGATGGGCTGCTTCGCGATGACCGAGACCGGACACGGCTCCAATGTCCAGGCGCTCGGCACGGTGGCCCGGTACGACGCCGAGAGCCGGGAGTTCGTCATCACCACCGGCGCGGACCAGGCGCGCAAGGACTACATCGGCAACGCGGCCCGGCACGCCGAGCTGGCGGTCGTCTTCGCCCAGCTGGAGGTGGCCGGAGAGCACCAGGGCGTCCACGCGTTCGTCGTACCGATCCGCGTGAACGGCGAGGTGGCCCCCGGCGTCCGGATCGAGGACGACGGCCGCAAGATGGGCCTCAACGGCGTGGACAACGGCCGCATCTGGTTCGACGGCGTACGCGTGCCGCGCGAGGCGCTGCTCAACCAGTTCGCCGACGTCACACCCGAGGGCGTCTACCAGAGCCCGATCGACAACCCCGACCGCCGCTTCTTCACCATGCTCGGCACGCTGGTGCAGGGGCGGGTCAGCGTGGGCGGCGGCGCCATCAACGCCAGCAAGGTCGCCCTGGCGATCGCCACCAAGTACGCCGTGCGCCGACGCCAGTTCCAGGCGGCCTCGGACACCGAGGAGCAGGTGCTCCTCGACTACGGCATGCACCAGCGCAGGCTGCTCCCGCTCATCGCGCGCACCTACGCACTGCATTTCGCCCAGGACGTCGTGCGCACGCAGTTGCACGAGGTCTTCTCGGGGATCAATGACGACGAACTCGCACGACGTGAGCTGGAGGCGCGGGCCGCGGGCACCAAGGCGCTCGGTACCTGGCACGCCACCCGCACGATTCAGGAGTGCCGCGAGGCGTGCGGGGGCGCCGGTTATCTTGCCGTCAACCGGTTCGCCGCCCTGAAGGCCGACAGTGACGTCTTCGCCACGTTCGAGGGCGACAACCACGTGCTGCTTCAGCTGGTGGCGAAGGGCTTGCTGACTCACTACGCGAGCGAGTTCGAGAACCTGGACCAGCTCGGCATGGTCCGGTACGTCACCAACCTCGCCGTCGAGACGGTCATCGAGAAGACCTCGGCCCACAAACTCCTTGAGCGGGTACGTGACTTGCTGCCCGGCGGCGACGAGTGGGATCAGGAAGCGGGCCTGTTCGATTCGGAGTACCAGCTCGCCATGCTCCGCTTCCGCGAGGAGCACATGCTCGCCGGTGTGGCGCGGCGGCTCAAGCGCGGGATGGACCAGAAGACCCACCCCGGTGTCGTCTTCTCGCAGGTGCAGGACCATGTCATCGCGGTGGCCCACGCACACGTCGAGCGGCTGGTGCTCGAAGCGTTCGTCGACAAGACGCGCCGTCTGCCCGACGGCGACAACAAGGTCGCGCTGGGGCTGCTGTGCGACCTCTTCGCCCTTTCCACGATCGAGGCGGATCGCGCCTGGTTCATGGAACACGGCCGTCTGACGACGCAGCGTTCCAAGGCGATCCGCCGGGAGGTGAACGACCTGTGCCGCAGGATCCGGCCGCTCGCCACCGACCTAGTCGACGCCTGGGGCATCCCGCCGCAGATGCTGCGCTCGCCTGATCTGGTGGGGTGACCAGAGGGCGCCGGGGGGTCCAGTGGCGGCGTACTGAACGGCGTCCTCGCCTGTCAGCGGCACCACTCACCATCAGGGCATTCATGCGTGTCATCGCCGTCGGGGCGTCCCGCGCGGAGGGGTAGTCACTCAGCCCACGGCATGCGGGCGAAGGACCATGAGTGAGTCCTCCAGGGTCGCCACCATGGCGAAGGGGAAGCGGTCGAGCTCGAGACAGAGCGCGACGTCATCAGGGTGGACTCCTTGACGCACCCCCTCCCTCAACTCGGCGGCGGCACGGGACTCCCCGGCGCGGCGGAGGAAATCGGCTGCGTCCGCCCCGGTGTCGGTGGTCCTCCGAGCGATGTACTGGGCGCACGCCAGGTCTTCGTCGGCGTGCCCCTCTTCGCCGGTGACCACGAATGTGACGCTGTCGCACCCGCGCGTGCGCAAGGTCTGAGCCGTTGCCTCGGCGACCACGAAGCCGGCACACAGCACCAGCGAAGCCTCCTTGACCGCGAGGGCGCCGACCGTGCCCGCCGTGGTCTTCTGCACGACGGTCCGGCCGCCGAGGTCGGTGGACCGCAGCAGGCCCGGCGAGTTGACCGCGTCGAACCCGGGTGCGGGCGGACCGTCCTTGAGTGCCAGCCAACCCGGGTGACGGGCCTTGAGCGACAGGGCTTCGTCCAGCGACTCGGCAAGGACGATCTTTTCCGCCCCTCGGGCAAAACCCCAGGCAGCCACCGTGAAAGCACGCATGACGTCGACCACGACCGCCACGGACGGAGCTTCGACGAGATCACCGATGCCAAGGAAACGACTCTCCATCGGATCATGATCGCGCATGGGCGACCCGAAGCACCCGGCCCGTGGTGGGCGTCACATCAACAGTCCTGAGGTTCAGTGATCAGGCTGCCGCAGGTTCCCTTCCCTTGCTCACCTGTTCACCGTGACGCGCCGGAACCGACCGTCGGCAGGAAGCGCGGTGCGCGCCAGGCCTTCAGCCGGTGCTCCACCGCGGCTCCCAGCGAGAGGAGCTTGGTGTCCTGGCGGTCACCGGCCATCAGGAGCACACCGACGGGCAGTTCGTTCACGGACCCGGCAGGTACCGAGAGGGACGGATACCCGGCGACGGCCGCGGGGGTGGAGGACGGGATGACGTCGTTGTCGCCGCGGGCGCAGTCGGTCGTCCAGGCGGGCGGGTTGGTGGGCGCTGCAATGGCGTCCAGGTGATGGGAGGCCATGGTCTCGTCGATGGAACGCCGGGAGAGGTCCTTCAACTCGGCACGCATCGCCCGGTACTCGGGGTCGGTGGTGGGCGGGGCGGCGAGGGCCTGCTCGAACAGCTCCTGGCCGGCGAAGCAGCTCTGTTCCTCCGGGTGGGTGCGGTTGAACTCGATCAGCTCGGCGAGGTTGCGGGGGCCCTCGCGAGTGCCGAGGTAGGCGTCGATGTCCCGGTGGAACTCGCTGAGCAGCGCCGGGAATTCGAGTTCGGCGAGCCGTGCCTGGTACGGGGGTGTCACCTCGACGACCACGGCTCCGGCCGTGCGCAGCTTCTTCGCCGTGCGGGTCATCACCGCGTCCACGTCGGATCCGAGCGAAGGCAGGCGCCACAGGCCGATCCGCTTGCCGCGGAGGTCGGCGCTCCCGCCCTCACCGCGCGCGGCCTTGCGTTCGCTCAGCACCGAGAGGGTGAGCGCGGTGTCGGTCACGTTGCGTGCCATCGGCCCGGCCGTGTCCTGCTCGGCGGAGATCGGCACCACGCCCGACTGACTGACCAGGCCGAGGCTGGGCTTGTGGCCGACGACGCCGTTCATCCCTGCCGGGCACACGATGGACCCGTCCGTCTCGGTGCCGATCGCCACTTGCGACAACGACGCGGCGAGTGCCGCGCCGGAACCGGCCGACGAACCGCAAGGATTCCGGTCGAGGACGTAGGGGTTGTTGGTCTGCCCGCCCACTGCCGACCACCCCGATGTCGGCTTCGCACCACGGAAATTGGCCCATTCGGACAGGTTGGTCTTGCCGAGGATCACCGCCCCCGCCTTCCGCAGCCGGGTCACCAGCGCGGCATCGGTGTGGGGCGGGCTCCCGGCGAGCGCGAGCGACCCGGCGGTCGTCGGCATGTCACGGGTGTTCACGTTGTCCTTGAGCAGAACGGGGATGCCGTCCAGCGGCCCAAGGGTCTTACCGTGTCTGTGCCTTGCGTCGCTGGCGGCGGCCTGGCGCAGAGCCGTCGGGCTGGTGCGCAGCACCGCGTGAATCTTGGGATCGACGTTCTCGATGCGCCGCAGGTAGGCCCTCGTCAGCATCGTGGGAGTCAGCGAACGCTTCGCCATGCGTGCCTGTAATTCGGGGATCGTCACGGTGTCCAGGTCGACCCCGAGGCTGTGCGACGACCCGTTCGTCGGCGACGAGTTGCCGGTGCCGTGCCCGGCGGCTTGCGCACCGGCATTCGGTACGCCGGTCAGAAGGGACCCCGCGACAAGGGCGACGGTCATTGCGGCAATGCTCCTGTTCCTCATGCGGATCAGCCGACTACACGGACCGCGCCCGGCGCAAGGGTGGGCGCGGGGTTTCCGGGGCACTCCCGGTCGCCACGGCGGCATGCAGGGAGCCTTGGCTTTGTCAGGCAGCCGCAACGGCATGGCCGGGGCGCGGTGGGAGTGCGTAGGATCCGTCGGTCCGGCCGCTCCTGATCAATGAGCGAAGAGAGGCCAATTCTTTTGCGTGGCTTCAGCTCCCTGTCCCTTCGTGGGCGCCGGGCCGTCCTCGGCGGTGGCGTCGCCCTCGCGGCGATCGCCGGATTCACCGTCGGCAACTCGACCGCCGGTGGTGGGGATCAGCCGCTGAACGTCGACTTCGTGCTCGGTGGCGGGGGCGACATCTTCGGGGAGGGCGGCACGTTGGCGATCGATGGGCGCCGGTGGCTCGGGACGGCTCCGTCTACCTCGCGGCGGACGACCTCTGGAAGGTCAGCGCGGCGGAGAAGGCAACAAAGGTCATCAACGGCAGGTGCAAGAGCCCCGACCCGCGCGTCACGGCCGCGGACAGCTTCAACTCCGGTTGGCTCGCCGCCGGCAAGGACGGTCTCTACTGGAGGACCGGGCAAGGGATCGTCCGGATCAACGGCGACGGCACGCTGAGCCCGTTCGTCTCGGCCCCCGCACCCAAGAAGATCACCCCGGCGAACGGACCCTTCGAGAGTGTGGGCAAAGCGGTCGCCGCGATCGTCCCACGCCCCGCCTCCGGCGGCACACGCGGCGACCTTACGCTCGTGCCGGGGCGCGACGAGCTCTGCTTCTCCGATGCGGGAAGCAGCCTCAAGCCGAGCCTGGACGGCGCCTAGGGCTGGCGCGGCGCTTCATCCGCCCCGCAGAAGAAGCTCATCGAGGAGTCGTCGGGCGGGAAACTCGTCCACCGGGTGGCCGACGGGGAACTCTTCCCCGTGATCGCGGGGGCGCAGGCCATAGCGGGCTCGCCCGACGCGCTGTACGCCGCGGTGGAGGCCGAGCCCGCGCATGAGGACAGGAGCCCGGAGGAATGGACCACGGCGGTGGTCCGGGTGGAACTCCCCGACTGAGCAAGAGCGCGCGGGCCTGGTCGAACCGTCATGAGCGGCGCCGTGCGACTCAGACCTCCGGGAGTGAGGGATCGGGTGTCCAGGGGTCCGTCGCGGTGATGGACCAGCGTTCGTGGTCCCGCCAGTCCCCGTCGATGTAGAGGTAGGCGGGCGAGACGCCTTCGTAGCGGAAACCCAGCCGTTGGACCAGGGCCAGGGACGCTGTGTTCCCCGGCTGGATGCTGGCCTCCAGCCGGTGGAGCCGCAGGTCGGTGAAGGCGTGCCGCAGGGTGGCGGCGAGTCCTTCGGTCATGTACCCGTACCCCGCGGACGGGGCGAAGGCCGCATAGCCGAGGGACGCGCCCTGGTAGCGGCCCCGGATGATCGAGTTGATGTTGACCATTCCGGCGGCTGCGCCGGTCTCCCGGACGCGGACGAGAAAGCCCAGGTTGGTGCCGTCGTCGAAGCGGCACATCCAGGCCTGGAACTCCGCGGCGGTCGCGGGCAGTTGCATCCAGGGCCGGTGCAAATCGGAGCTGGCCTGCGCGAGCGTGCAGAACTCGTCCTGGTCGGAGAGGGTGAGCGGGCGAAGTTCGACCCGTGGCGGCAAGTTGGGCATGGACCAACGTTAGGTGACTATTCGGCGGCGACCGCGGCATCCACCTGGCGGGTGAAGTCCTTGGGGCTGACCGCCTTGCCGTTCTCGCCGATGACGGTGAGCTTCTTGCCGTCGGCCTTCACGGTCGGTGTGCCGGTGACGTCGCTGTCGTAGAAGACGTCGGCGACCTTGTCCGCCCATGGCGCGTACGTCTTCTCCTTGACCGCCTTGTTGAAGGAGGGTGTACGCAACCCCGGTACCCTGTCCGCGAGTTCGAGAAGGTTCGCGGTGCTGCCGAAGTCGTCGTCCGTCTCCTTCGCGGGCTGGTTGGCGAAGAGCACACTGTGGAAGGACCTGAATTTGTCCGGGCTCTCGTTCAGGGCCGCTCCGAGCGCGGCGAGCGAGGTCTTCGACCCCTGGCCGCCGAGGCTCTTGTCGAGGAAGGCGGCCAGGTGGAATTCGACCCTGACCTTGCCGGAGTCCACCATGTCCTTGAGGGTCGGGCCGAGCTTCCGCTCGAATTCGCCGCAGTACGGGCAGCGCAGGTCCTCGTACACCTTGATGGTGGTCCCTGCCTTGCTGTCGCCGTAGGCGATCAACGTGCCGTCAGCTCCTGAGGAGTTGGCGGGAACCTTCAGCGGGCGGTCCGCCTCCTCCGCCGAGCTGGTGCCGGTACCGGTTCCGGTGGCGATACCGACACCGGCCGCGAAAGCCACGGCGATGGCGGCGCAGCCGCCGATGAGGGCGCGCCTACGGAAGCTCGCCTGCTTCGTGTTGCTCGGTGCGTTGCTCGGCTCGTCGCTCTTCTTGTAGCTCTTCTTATTGCTCATCGGCGGGTTCCTGTCGTGTGAACGGCTCGGTCTCGGGTGCCACGCGACGCGCCGCGGCCAGCCCACTGCTGATGCAGGACGCGACCCCGACGCCCTGGTACGTCGCACCGCACACGTCGAGTCCCGGCAGAGAGGCGAGTTCGTCCCTGACCAGGTCCACGCGTGCGCCATGGCCGACGTGGTACTGCGGCAGGCCGCGCTCCCAGCGGGTGACGCGGCTCGCCAGTGGCTCGCCCAGGGGGCCCAGAGCCGCCGTCAGGTCCGACAGGGCGGCGTCCGCCAGCGTCCTGTCCGGGGCGCCGAGTGGTGAGTCGGCCCCGGCCCGCCCCAGTGATGCGCGGACGATGAAGACGTCGGGGGCGTCCTGCGCGTACCAAGACCATTTCGCGGACAGGAAGGTGGCGCCCTTGACGGCGCGTCCGTCGACGGGCGGCACGAGAAATCCGTTGCGGCCGGCGAAGGCCTCCCGGGCCCCGCCGCCCGCGGGGAACGCGAGGGTGACCACCGCGGAGCTCGCGTGCTCGACCTCCGCGAGGGCTTTGGCGGCGCGCGGCGCGTGCGGGCCCAGCAACCGTGCGGCGACATCGGAGGGTACGGCGAGGATCACGGCGTCCGCGTCCAGGGCGAGCGGCCCGTCGTCGGTGTCGGCATGGACGCGCCAAGCACCGTACGCTTCCGCTTCCGCCTTCGCCCCCGTCTCCGCCTCGTGGCACACGGCGCGGGCCGTCGTGCCGGTCAGCACAGTCGCTCCGGACGACTCCGCGACCGCCTCCGCGAGACGTCCCATGCCGCCGCGAACACCGCGTACCGGCGAGGTCCGCGGCGCACCCGCGCGGGCCGACTCGCGGCGCCGCAGGGCGGTCATGAGGGGTTCGCCGGACTCGGTGATGCCGGTCAGGAAGGGCAGGGCCGAGGCGAGTGAGAGGCGGTAGGCGTCGCCTCCATAGATACCGCCGAGCACCGGGGCCACGAGGCGGTCCACCGCCTCCCTGCCGATCAGGGGCTCCAGATAGCCGCCGACGGTCACGTCCGTGGTCGGCGGAAGCGGCTCGACGTCCTCGCCGACGTGCAGACGGTTCAGGCCTTCCCCCGACAACAGGCCTGATTGCGCGAGGAGTTCGGGGCGCGAGGGGATGCCCATCAGGTGCCCTGGCGGCATGGGACGCAGGGCGTCGCGCGTCCATATCGTGACCGGTGCGGCGGCGGGCTCACACAGCGCGTCGCCCAGACCGACGGCCTCCGCGAGCCGGACGGCGTCGGGCCCCATCGTCACCATGGACTCCGCACCCAGGTCCACCGGGACACCGGCGACACGACCGGTACGGATCTTGCCGCCCACCCGGGGCGCGCTGTCGAGCACGGTGACACGGGCCGTGTCGCGCAGGGCCCACGCGGCGGTGAGGCCACTGATGCCAGCGCCGATGACGATTACCGATCGCATGAGGATCCACTTCGGGAGGAGGCCGGTGCGAGGACTGCCCGCAGCTCGGCCTGGTGGGGGAAGGTACCCGGTCGATACGCGCAGTACGGGTCCTCGGCGAACATGTCGCCGGTGACCGCGTGGGCGCGGGACCGCGAGCCGCCGCACACCTGGCTGAACTCGCAGTCCGCGCACTTCCCGCGCAGTCGGGCCGGATCCCGCAGCGAGACGAACAGGTCGGAGGTGCGGTAGATGTCCGGCAGCGATCCGTGCTTGACGTTGCCCGCGGAGATGGGCAGGAAGCCGCTCGGGTGCACCTCGCCGGTGTGCGCGACGAAGACGAAGCCGCGCGCCGACGACACGTCCATGGGCGGGCGGCGTCGGGTGCGTAGGCTTCCATCGAACAGTCCCAACTCGGCTGCTCGTCGTGTGAGTTCACCGTGCAGCGGGCCGAACGCTGGGCGGGTGCCGCGTTCGGCGTGGATCGCGCGCTGCACCGCCACGCGCCGGAAGTGATGCCCCTCCGTGGTTTTGGTGGCGATCACCGCGCCGCAGTCGTAGAGGAAGTGCATCGCGTCCTCGACCTCCTGGGGCGTCAGGCCGTCCAGCTGCGTCCCCCGACCGGTGGGCACCAGGAGGAAACCCGACCAGAGCATGGCTCCCTCGCGGCGCACCAGCGCGGCGATGTCGGCGAGATCGGGCAGGCTGTGCCGGGTGAGGGTCGTGTTGATCTGCACCTTGAGGCCGAGGTCGCGTGCCGTGCGCCAGCCGTCGATGGTCCACTCGAAGACACCGTCGACCCCACGAAAGGCGTCGTGCCGCTCGGCCGTCGATCCGTCCAGTGAGAGGGACAGGGCGACGGCGCCGGCATCGCGTACCGCCGTCAGGTTGGTGCGGTTCAGCGTGGGTGTACCCGACGGTGATACGGCGATGCGCAGACCCAGTGACGTGCCGTACGCGACGAGGTCGTTGAGGTCTCGGCGCTGGAAAGGGTCACCGCCGGTGATCACGAACAGCGGCGACGGCCGCCCGAACTCCGCCGTCTGACGCATCAGGTCCCGCGCGTCGGATCCGCTCAGTTCACCGGGATCACGGTCGGGTTGTGCGGTGGCACGGCAGTGCAGGCAGGCGAGCGGGCAGGCTCTGGTGGATTCCCAGATCACGATGAACGGTCGCTCCGCGACGGCGTGGCGCGGACTGCGCACGCTCGGGTTCGCCTTCACTTCACGCGCTCCCAGCCGCGCCTGGGTGCGCGCTGCGCGGGCTGCTGCTGCGGATCGCGGCGCCGGTAGACGACGAACGGGCGGAAGAGGTAGCGCACCGGCGCGCTGAACATGTGGACCAGTCGCGAGTACGGGATGAGGGTGATGAGCGCGAAGCCGAAGAGGATGTGCAGCTTGAAGGCCAGGGGTGTGCCCGACATCAGCGCGTAGTCCGGCTTGAGCATGAACAGCGACCGGAACCAGACCGAGATGCCTTCGCGGTAGTTGTAATCCCCGCTCATTCCGGCGGAGTTGAGGAGCGTCGCGGCGAGACCCAGGAGCATCGCACCGATCAGCACGGTGTACATGAGGTGGTCGCTGCGCAGCGTCGCCCGGCGCACGCCGGGCACGGTGAAGCGGCGGTACACGAGGATGCCGATGCCGGTCACGGCGGCGATGCCCGCCAGGGCGCCGGTCGAGACAGCGATCAGGTGGTACAGGTGGTCGTCCACCCCGACGGCGTCCGTCCAGCCCTGCGGGATCAGCAGGCCCACCACATGGCCGATCATCACGAACGCCATGCCGAAATGGAACAGCGGGGAGCCGATGCGCAGCAGCCGTGACTCGTGGAGCTGCGAGGAGTGGGTCGTCAGGCCGAAGCGGTCGTGACGGGACCGCCACACCAGGCCCGAGACGAGCAGGACGAGGACGACGTAGGGCAGGACGCCCCACAGCAGCAGGTCCATCACGCCGGGGTCCTTTCGGGCAGGGTCGGCCAGGGCAGTTCGATGCCGGGGCCGAGCGGTTCGAGGCCGACGCTCTCGCGTGGCGGGCCCTGGCGGGCAAGCGCCTTGGCCTCCTCGCGGGTGGCGGGCGAGGGGCCGGGAAGAGTGGCGCAGACGGCCTGGAGGAGGTGCGCATAGGGGGTGCCGTGCTCGGTGAGCGCGAGGCGCAGGAGTTCGAGTCCGGCGCGGTGCCCCTGGAGCAGTTCGGTGCCCGCCGCGGGTTCGAGGGCAGCGAACTCCAGCATCACGGGCAGGTAGTCGGGCAGTTCCTCGCCGCCGAACTCCAGGCCGTGCTCGCGGTAGACCTGCTTCACACGGACGAGCGAGAGGCCGCGATTTCGGGTGTCGCCGTCGGTCCACCAGGTCAGGTACGGGCAGCGGCGGTTGCGCGTGTCGAACACGGCGGTGTGGTGCGCCGCCAGATCGAGAGGGCGCTCCCGGTCGACGTGGGCCAGGAAGGCCGCGAGGTGCCCGTCCGGCCTGCCGTCGAGCGCATCGCACAACTCCCTTACGAGCGGGAGCTGCTGATACATGCGCTCGTCGGGATGGACCAGCAGGCGTGCTGCCGCCAGGCGCAGGGTGGCGTCCGGTGTCATGCGGACCTCCGGAGAGTGGGGAGGTTGAGCAGCACGGGCTCGTTCGGCACCGAACCGACCGGGCACTCGGCGTCCAGTGGATCCAGCGGATGGGAATCGGCCAGTGCGTCCGCGTCGGCGCGGGCCGCGCTCGGGATCACGTACCGGTCCTCGTACTTGGCGATGGCGAGCAGCCGGAACATGTCCTCCAGCTCCTGCCCGGTCAGCCGTACGGACGCGGCGACCGCCGGGTCGGGCTCCTCACCGAGGTTGCGGCTGCGCATGTGGGCGCGCATCGCGGCCATCCGCCGCAGCACGGCGTCCACGGGATAGGTGTCGCCCGCGGTGAGCAGTTCGGCCAGGTACTCGACGGGGATGCGCATGCTGTCGATGGCGCCGAAGAGATTACCGGCGTCCTCGCCGTCGTGGCCGCTGGCGGCCACCGCTTCGACCACCGGGGAGAGCGGCGGAACGTACCAGACCATCGGCATGGTGCGGTATTCGGGGCGCAGCGGGAGGGCCACCTGGTAGGTGCGGATCAGGTCGTAGACCGGGGAGCGGCGTGCCGCGTCCATCCAGTCGTCGCTGATGCCGCTCGCCCGCGCCGCCTCGATGACCGCCGGGTCGCGCGGATCGAGGAAGCACTCCAACTGAGCCGGGTACAGATCATGTTCATCCTCGACGGCCGCCGCCTGGGTCACCTTGTCGGCGTCGTAGAGCATCACACCGAGGTAGCGCATGCGGCCCACGCACGTCTCGGAGCAGATGGTCGGCATGCCGATCTCGACGCGCGGGAAGCAGAACGTGCACTTCTCCGCCTTGCCGGTGGAGTGGTTGAAGTAGACCTTCTTGTACGGGCAGGAGCTGACGCACATCCGCCAGCCGCGGCAGTCGTCCTGGTCCACGAGCACGATGCCGTCCTCGGCACGCTTGTACATGGCACCCGAGGGGCAGGCCGACACGCAGGCCGGGTTGAGGCAGTGCTCGCAGACCCGCGGCAGATAGAACATGAAGCTCTGCTCGAACTCGAAGCGGATGCGCTCGCCGACCTCCTCCCTGATGCGCTCGACGATCGGGTCCTTGGAGCCGTGCTCGGGAGCGCCGCCGAGGTTGTCGTCCCAGTTCGGGCCCCACTGGATCGTGTCGATCGGCTCACCGGTGGTCTGCGAGTACGGACGCGCGACCGGCATGTCGTCGCCCGCGGGGGCCTCGGTGAGGTTCTTGTACTCGTAGGTCCACGGCTCGTAGTAGTCGTCGACCGTCGGCAGATCAGGGTTGGCGAAGATCGAGCCGAGCCGCTTCGCCCGGCCGCCGGCCCGCAGACGCAGCCGGCCTGAGCGGGTGCGCTGCCAGCCGCCCTTCCAGCGGTCCTGGTCCTGCCAGCGGCGCGGATAGCCCTGGCCGGGGAGGGTCTCGACGTTGTTGAACCACACGTACTCGGTGCCGCGCCGGTTCGTCCACGCCTGCTTGCAGGTGACGGAACAGGTGTGACAGCCGATGCACTTGTCGAGGTTCATCACCATCGCCACTTGTGCCATGACACGCATGTCAGTACTCCACCTTCTGCGACCTGCGGCGGATGACCGTGACCTCGTCACGTTGGTTGCCGGTGGGGCCCAGGTAGTTGAAGGCCCACGTCAACTGGGCGTATCCGCCGACGAGATGGGTGGGCTTGAGCATGATCCGGGTGAGCGAGTTGTGGATGCCGCCGCGCTTGCCGTTCCGCTGCGTCTTGGGGACGCCGACGGTGCGTTCCTGGGCGTGGTTCATGTAGACGGTGCCGGGCGGCATCTTGTGCGAGACGATCGCGCGGGCCGTGACGACGCCGTTGCGGTTGACGGCCTCCACCCACTCGTTGTCGCGTACGCCGATGGCGTCGGCGTCCTGCGGCGACATCCACACGGTCTGACCGCCGCGGCCGAGCGTCATCATGTAGAGGTTGTCCTGGTACTGGGAGTGGATGGCCCACTTGTTGTGCGGGGTGAGGAACCGCACGGACACCTCGCGTTCGTCGCTGACGGTGCCGAGCTCCGGTTCTCCGTAGAGCCGGTGCATGTTCAGGGGCGGCTTGTAGACGGGGAGCGCCTCGCCGACCTCGTGCATCCAGTCGTGGTCGATGAAGAAGTGCTGACGTCCCGTCAAGGTGTGCCAGGGCTTGAGGTGTTCGGTGTTGACGGTGAACGCGGTGTAGCGCCTGCCGCCGGACTCGCTGCCCGACCACTCCGGTGAGGTGATCACCGGTACGGGCGCCGCCTGGGTGTCCGCGAACGTGATGTGCTTGCCCTCGTGCTCGGCGGCGAGGTGCGCCATCTCCTGGCCCGTCCTTGCCTCCAGGGTGCGGAAGCCCTGCGTGGCGAGGCGGCCGTTCGATGTGCCGGACAGGCTGAGGATCGCCTCGCAGGCCCGCTGCGCGGTGTCCAGCCGGGGCCTTCCGTGGGCCACTCCCCCGCGCACCGTGCCGTTCTTCTCCGCCAGATACGCGACTTCCTCGCCCACCTCGAAGGTGACCGCCTTGGTCGTCACGCCGATGGTGTCGACGAGCGGGCCGAGCGCGGCGAACTTCTCGCCGATCGCACCGTAGTCGCGCTCCACGACGGTCAGGTTGTACATGGTGCGCCCGGGTATCGGCTCGCACTCCCCCTTCGACCAGTCCAGGGCGACGCCGCCCGGCTGCGCCATCTCGCCGCCCGCCGTGTCGTGCTGGAGGGCCGAGGCCACCAGGTCCTTGCGTACGCCGAGGTGTGGGTCCGCGAGGTCGCTGAAGCGGCGGGCCAGCGCGAGGAAGATGTCGTAGTCGGAGCGGGCCTGCCAGGGCGGGTCGATCGCGGGAGTGAAGGCGTGCAGGAAGGGGTGCATGTCCGTCGACGAGAGGTCGTGCTTCTCGTACCAGGTAGCCGCGGGCAGCACGACATCGGAGAGCAGCGTCGTCGAGGTCATGCGGAAGTCGAGCGAGAGCAGGAGATCGAGCTTGCCCTCGACGTCGTCCTCGCGCCATGTCACGTCCCGCGGGGTGCAGCGCGGTCCGTCGTCCGGCAGGTTGGAGTGCGTACCGAGGAGGTGCTTGAGGAAGTACTCGTTGCCCTTGGAGCTGGAGCCGAGGAGATTGGCCCGCCACACGGTCATCACGCGCGGCCAGTTCTCCGGCGCGTCGGGGTCCTCGGTCGCGAACTTCAGCTTCCCGGACTTGAGTTGGTCCACCGTCTCCGCGACGGGATCCTCGGCCTCCCCCAGGTCCAGGGAGTTGCGGTCGAACGTCGGGTACGAGGGCATCCAGCCCATGCGGGCCGAGGCCGCCAGGCAGTCCGCGCCCGTCATGCCGCTGAAGCGGCCGTCGCCGAGCGGTGACGCCAGTGCCTCGGCGGGCAGCGTGTCGTAGCGCCACTGGTCGGTGTGGAGGTAGAACCAGCCCGCGCCGATCATCTGGCGCGGCGGCCGCGACCAGTCCGACGCCGCCGCGAGGGTGGCCCAGCCGGTGACCGGGCGGCACTTCTCCTGGCCGACGTAGTGCCCCCAGCCGCCGCCGTTGCGGCCCTGGCAGCCGGTCAGGGTGAGCAGCGCAAGGAACGCGCGGTAGATCGTCTCGGAGTGGAACCAGTGGTTGGTCCCGGCGCCCATGAGAATCATGCAGCGGCCCTGTGACCGCTCGGCGGTGTCGGCGAACTCCCTTGCCACACGCACTGCTTGGGCGGCCGGGACCGAGGTCAGCGTCTCCTGCCAGCCCGGTGTACCGGGCGTGTCCGCGTCCTCGTACGACGTCGGCCACCGGCCGGGAAGACCCGGGCGGCCGACCGCGTACTGGGCGAGCATCAGGTCGAACACGGTCGTCACGAGCCTTCCGCCGACGCGCCGCACGGGAACACCGCGGCGCTCGGTGTCGGGAGCGCCCTCCTCGAAGCGGGGAAGGGTCACCTCGGCGCTCTCGCAGCCGCTCGCGTACAGGCTCAGGCGGGGGACGACGTCACCGAGATCGAGGTTCCACTCGGGCTTCTCGCCGCTGCCCCAGCGGTGGCCGAGGGTGCCGTTCGGCACGGTCGGTTCGCCGGTGGCGTCGTCGAGCAGGACCGGCTTCCACTCGGCGTTCTCGACGTCCTGGCCCAGGTCGGAGGCGTTGAGGAACTTGTGCGGGACGAGCCCGGCGTCCGTCTCCTTCAGGGTGATCAAGAACGGCAGATCGGTGAACTTGCCTATGTAGTCGGTGAAGAACGGCGTCTGCCGGTCGACGAAGAACTCCTTGAGGATCACGTGCCCCATGGCGAGGGCGAGCGCGCCGTCCGTGCCGGGGTGCGGATGCATCCACTCGTCGGCGAACTTCGTGTTGTCCGCGTAGTCCGGCGACACGGCGACGACCTTCTGGCCCCGGTAGCGGGCCTCGGTCATCCAGTGCGCGTCGGGGGTCCTGGTGACGGGGACGTTCGAGCCCCACATCATCAGATACGCGGCGTCCCACCAGTCCCCCGATTCGGGTACGTCGGTCTGGTCGCCGAACACCTGCGGCGAAGCGACCGGCAGGTCCGCGTACCAGTCGTAGAACGACAGCATGGGAGCGCCGATCAGCGAGTGGAAGCGTGCGCCCGCCGCGTGCGACGCCATCGACATCGCGGGGATCGGAGAGAATCCGGCGACGCGGTCGGGGCCGTGCGTCTTGATGGTGTGCACATGCGCGGCGGCCACGATCTCCAGGGCCTCTTCCCAAGTGGCCCGCACCAGCCCGCCCTTGCCGCGCGCCCGCTGATAACCGCGGCGCCGCTCGGGGTCGTTCTGGATGTCGGCCCAGGCGAGCACCGGATCCTTGAGCCGGGACTTCGCCTCCCGGTACATCTCGATCAGGGCGCCGCGGACGTACGGGTAGCGCACCCTCGTCGGCGAGTAGGTGTACCAGGAGAAGGAGGCACCGCGCGGGCAGCCGCGCGGCTCGTACTCCGGCCGGTCGGGGCCGACGCTGGGATAGTCCGTGGCCTGCGTCTCCCACGTGATGATGCCGTCCTTGACGTACACCTTCCACCGGCAGGAACCGGTGCAGTTCACGCCGTGCGTCGAATGCACGACCTTGTCGTGGCTCCACCGGTCCCGGTAGAACGACTCCGCGTCGCGGCCCCCGGTACGGGTCACCGTCCGCAGATCGTCGGAGACCGTATCCCGGCTGAAGAAACGGCCGGCCCTGATCAGGAGGTCGGCGGGGTCGCCGCCCTGCTTCTGCTGCACCCGGACTCCTCATGGACATCGACGGATCGGGCGCGCCACGGCGCCCGATATGGCGCGAGCACCGCTACGAACATCGGTACGCAATGACACTATGTGGGCGGTCTTCGGTCATTTCACGGCATAGGTCCCATGAGGGCGGGACCAAGGCCCGTACTTGTCCGTGCCGCCCACCCAGGCGGCCTCCGTCGGCGGCAAGTTGGCCGGGAGAGCCTGGTGCTGGGGACCTATGCCTGCCGGGGACGGGACCAACGACTGCAACCGCGGGGCGAGTCGGCTGCCAGGCTGGGCAGCAGTCCAGGAAGCAAAGATTCCGAGAAGCCTTGAGCCCGCCGAGCCGGGAATCCTCGGAGTCGGGAAGGGGGTGTCATGGCATCGCGTGCCGTCCGACGCTGGCTGCCCAATCAGCACGGGGCCTGGGCGATGCTCGTCGTACCGTTCCTCACCGGGATGTTCCTCGGTACGCCCACCCCCTGGCACGCCGTCCTGCTGCTCGCCTGGCTGCTGGGCTATCTCGCCTCCTTCCACACCCAGCAGTGGCTGCGGCTGCGGCGGCACTCCCGCAACCCCCGGGCCGCCCGGCGGCACGCGCTCCCTGCCCGGGTCTTCGGCCTCGCCCTCCTGCCGCTCGCCGCGGTACTGGTCGTCCACGCGCCGTGGCTGCTGTCGGCCGGAGCCTGCGCGGTGCCGTTCGTCGCCGTCAATTGCGCGTACGCGTGGCGCAACCGCGAGCGGGCTCTGCCGAATGGGATCGCCGCGGTGGTCCCCGCCTGCGGCATGCTCCCGGTCGCGCTTCTCCTGGGCGGCGGTCTGGGCGACGCGTGGCGCCCGGCGCTCGCCTGCCTGCTCTACTTCGCCGGCACGGTCCTCTATGTCAAGACGATGATCCGGGAGCGGGGCAGCTCCCGGTACCGCTGGGCATCCGCCCTCTGGCACGGCGGCGCGGTGGCAGCGGCGTACGGCCTGCACCTGCCCGTGCCGACAGTGGCCTTCTTCGGCGTCTGCTTCCTGCGGGCCGTGTGGATGCCGACGCGCGGCGCTGTACGGGCCCCGGTGATCGGAGCCGTGGAGGTGGTCCTGTCGCTCACCCTGCTCGGGACGCTCGTCGCGGCCTAGCGTGGGTGACCGCGAAGCAGGCCGGTGTGGCCCGCCTCACCCGGCAAGCGGAGAGAAGGCCGGAACAAAGCAGGAGGGCCCGCCGTTCTTCTCTATGTGGCTGCGGAGGGGACAGTGTCCCCGGGCCCACACATAGCCCATGGGGACGATCGTTCGGCTGAAGCCCCATGGAGCCACTCGCCGAGAGGCGACCGCCCTCCGCGTGCCACCACCGTCTGCCCCGGCTGGTCTCCCCCGTCCAGCCGGGGCTTTCGTCTGCCCGGACCGTACGGCTCAGCCCGATCCGGAAGCTCTTCCGAACCCGAAGGACAGCTTCAGGGGCACACCTGCGCCACGAGGGCGCTCAGCGCGTCCCCGAGCGGTAGCCCGACACGCTGGGTGGCCCAGCGGTCACCTCGGGTCGCGCCCTGGTTGACGATCAGGACCGGTGTGCCCGCCTGCGCCGCCTGGCGCACGAAACGCAGCCCGGACATGACGGTGAGGGAGGAGCCGAGCACGAGCAGGGCCTCGGCCTCCTCCACGAGGCGCCGGCACGCCGCGACCCGCTCGGGGGGCACGTTCTCGCCGAAGAAGACGACGTCCGGCTTGAGCATCCCGTTGCCGCAGGCCGAGCAGGACACCACCCGGAACTCGCGGACCGCCTCGTCGGGCAGTTCCACGTCACCGTCCGGATTGACCCGCGCCGCACGGTAGCGCTCGGCGGCGGCCTCAAACCCGGGGTTGATCTCCCGCAGCCTTCGGTCGAGCTCCGCGCGGGTGATGCCGTTCCCACAGTCCAGGCAGACCACCCGGCTCAGGGCCCCGTGGAGCTCGATGACGTCCGGGGCCCCGGCGGCCTGCTGCAGCCCGTCGACGTTCTGTGTGATCACGCCGGTGACGAGGCCTGCTTCGGCCAGCGCGGTCACGGCCCGATGGCCGGCGTTGGGGCGAGCCGTCGTCATGGCCCGCCACCCCAGCTGGCTGCGGGCCCAGTACCGCTGCCGTGCCTGCTCCGCGCCGACAAACTCCTGGTACGTCATGGGAGTGTGCCGCCGCAGGGAGCCGTGCTCCCCTCGGTAGTCCGGGATGCCTGACTCGGTGGACAGCCCGGCGCCGCTGAGCACCGCGACCCCGCCCGCCCGCACCGCCTCGACGACCGGTGTGAGGTCGGTCGAGGCCGGGAGCGAGCCGCCGGTGGGCTCCCAGGTCAAGGTGGGTCGCGTCCGCATGCCCGCAAGCTTACGTTTCCGGCGCGCGAGACCACCCTGGTGCTTCTGCTGAGCTGTGCCTCAGCGGAAAGCGGCGATGTTGCGGTCGACCCAGTCCTTGAAGGGGTGCGGGGCGCGGCCGAGTACTCGTTCCACGTCCGGGCTGATCCGCAGTTCGGCCGGGTTCGGGCCGGAGATGATGTCCAGGGTGTCGTCGGCGAGTTCCGCCGGCACGAAGCGGGTCATCGCGGCCTTGGCCTCGTCGCGGGTGAGTTCGTGGAACCGTACGGACGAGCCGAGCGCGGCGGCGATCGCCTCCGCCTGCTGACGCGGCGTGATCACCTCCGGCCCGGTCAGCTCGTACACCCCGCCGTTGTGCCGGTCGTCCAGCAGGCAGGCCGCCGCGACCTCTGCGATGTCCGCCGGGTCGATGACCGGCACGCCCAAGTCGCCGAAGGGCGCGGCGACCGCGCCTTGCGTGCGGACGGCCTCCGCCCAGCCCAAGGCGTTGGACGCGAAGCCGCCCGGTCGCAGGACGGCCCAGTCCAGGCCTGACTCGCGCAACGCGTCCTCGACCGCGCGCATCGCGACCCGCGATGGGCCGAGCGGCCTGGTCGTCACGCCCTGCGAGGACAGCAGGACGACTCGGCGGACCCCGCGGGCCGCGGCCAGGCCGATGAGGTCGGCAGGAGTGGCTCCGGGGGCGTGCAGGTCGCCGGACAGCAAGAGGAACAGTCCTTTCGCCCCGTCCAACGCGGTGGTAACGCTTCCCACTTCGGTCAGGTCGGCCGCCACATGCCGGACTCCGTCCGGCACAGCCGCCGCGTGCCGCGACACCGCCGTCACCTGCTCGCCCGCCTCGACCAAGGCCTGCGTCAGGGGACGGCCCACGTTTCCGGTAGCTCCGGTAACCACGATCATGTTCAGCTCCTAGTCCGTTGTGCACTGCGGAAGTTGACGCTAGGAGCCGGGCTTACTTTCCGTAAGGGCATACCTATGGGTAAGCTCCGGACATGGATGAAGGTGTGCAGCTGACGCAGGCCGAGGCGAGCACTCGGTATGAGGTGTTTCACACCGACTGCCCCGCGCGTGACGTGGTCGACCACGTGACCAGCAAGTGGGGCATCTGGGTGCTGATCTCCTTGCGGAGCAACGACCTTCGGTTCTACGAGCTGCGTGACGGCATCCGGGGCATCAGCGAGAAGATGCTCGCCCAGACCCTGCGCGCGCTGGTCCTGGACGGCATGGTCTGGCGCGAGGTGGAGCCGACGACACCACCCCAGGTCACCTATGGTCTGACCGAGTTCGGCCAGTACGTCAGCGAGCCACTGACGAACTTGTTCGACCGCATCACGGAACGGCTACCGACGCGGAACGCGGGGTAGTTCGAGGCCCGCGACAAGACGCCCATCAGGCATCGGCACCACTTCGCCGCCGTTCATGGCTGGCGGCGAAGCGGCTGGGTGCGTGGCCCTGGAATCAGGTGCCGCAGTTGCCTGATGTGGGTTCGCCCGCGAAGCGGCGGCCGAGCCATTCAAGTGCTGGGCCGTTGCCCTGAATTGCCGTCCCCACATGCGACTGCCCGGCGAAGGACCGCCACTCCACGGCGGTTCCCCTGGCGCACCAGTCGGCCCGCAGCTTCTGGCCGACCGCGTAGGGGATCGTCTCGTCCGCGTCGCCGTGGTACAGGAACGTCGGCGCCGACGGGCGCTTGGTGCCGATCAGTTGCTTGGCGATGGCCTTCTGCCAGTTCGGCCGGTCCAGCGGGTTGGACGTGGTGACGTCCTCGATCGCCTTGCCCCGCCCTGCCTCCAGGACCGTACCGACGCACTCGGTCCGCACCACCTCGGCGAGCTTGCGGCCCTCCTTGTTGAGGTACTTGTTGAGCGCCAGGTTCGGCTGGGCTGCGTTCTGACCGACGGCGGACATCAGCAGATAGCCGGCGCTGTCCCCGCCCTCCAATGATTCGGCGACCTTGTCGAGATCGGCCGGGACGCCGCCGCTCGCCGTTCCCTTGACCTTCAGCTCGGGAGCGTAGGTCGCGGCCATCTCGGCGGCCTTCGCGCTGGCTCCGCCGCCCTGCGAGTAGCCCATGATCCCGACGGGTGCCTTCGCGGAGACGCCGTACTTCGCCGCCTCCGGATGCCGCTGGGCCGCGCGCGCCGCGTCGAGGACAGCGCTTCCCTGCGCCTTGGCGACCATGTAGGTGTGGTCGCCCGGGGTGCCGAGGCCCTCGTAGTCGGTGACGACGACGGCGTATCCCCGTACCAACGCGGCATTGACGAGGGGCGCCTCCGCCGTCGTACCGCCCGGGAATCCGGCGGACGGCGCGCACTTGTCACCGAGGCCGACCGTGCCGACGGCGTAGGTGATCAGTGGACGTGGGGTGGTCCTGCCGTCGTCGGGAACGATCACAGTTCCGGAGACCGCGTTGCGCCGTCCGTCGGCGGAGGTCGACCGGTAGGTGATCTTCCAAGCCTTGGTGGGAGTCGGAACGCCCGGCGTGTACTGGAAGGAGGAGGGCTTCGAGGTGAGGATCGCGCCGGGGCCGGTCTTCTTCCCCGGCTTCTTCTTTCCCTGCTTCTTGTCCCTGCCGTGCTGCGCGGCGCTGGGGGCGTTTCCGGTGGACTGCGCCGCGGGCCGGGTCGTGGGGGTCGCGTCCCGGGCACTGTCCGGGACGCCGGTGCTCTGCGCGGCGGCGGACCCGGGAAGCCCGAGCACCGCCACCGCGAGAACGGCACCCGCGGCCACCGGCCGTCTGCGTAAAGATGACATCATGCAGCTCTCCCAACTCTCCTGTGGGCAAAGGGGGTTGGCCAGCACCGTACTGACGCGTCAGTAATACGGCCATAGATGCGCGGGAGTCCATCGTGACGTCACCGACCACAGGGCCGACGGCTAGGGACTGGGGACCCGCGCGTCGGGCCTAGGGTGGAGGCCATGGGTGATCAGGGGATGGGCATGGCACACGGGGTATGCACCGGCTGCGGGGGCAGCGAAGTGTATGAAGGGCAGGCCTACTTCGGACAGGCCAACCCGAACGTACGGCTGAAGTTCGGGGCGCTCCGCGGAAAGACCGTGCCGGTGTCGGCGCTGGTCTGCGCGGACTGCGGACGCCTGGAGTGGCGCCTCTCCCTCGACACGGACGCCAGGGACGGCGTACGGCGGCACTTCACCCACGTACCGCCGAGGTAGCCGGCGACCACTCAAGGGGGCCCTGCGGCCTCGTCACAACCGGGGGGGGCGGCAGCGTCAGCACTCTCCGCTCTCCCCCGTCACGCGCTGGCGCGGCGCCGCTCATCGACGTCCGGAGACGTGGCGCGGCCGACTTCGTCCCGCGCCAACAGGGAGAGGAGCGAGGCCACGGCCAGGCCGGACTCCGCCGGGTGGCGCAGCACCTCACCGGGCTCGATCCGGTAGGTGTTGCCGCGCCCTTCCCGGACGTGGGAGAGGTAACCGCCCTGCTCAAGGTCAGCAATGATCTTCTGAACGGCACGTTCGGTCAGCCGGCAGTGCGCGGCGATATCCCGGATCCGGGCGTTGCGGTTGTCGGCGATGGCCGCCAGGACCCGCGCGTGGTTGGTGAGGAACGTCCATCCGGTGTGGGGCTCGGGCACTTCATCCATGCGACAACTCTAGCGACCGAACGTACACGTTTTCAAAAACACGTACTCCTTTTCATGTATTAGTTGACGTGCTTGTGCTGGGAAGTGCAGCCTAGGGAGCGGCGCTAGGCAACACGAGAGGGAGAGGCCATGCCGGAGCCTGCACACTCAGAAGAGCCCCTCGCCGGGAAGGGCGCCGAGCACCCACGGGGCCCGCACCCGTCGCTGCCCCGGCTCCCGCTGCCGGCCACGGTCGACACCGTGCCGGACGGCACGCGGGTGAGCGTCATCGTGCGCGGAGAACTCGACCTCGAAACCGGCGAACGGCTCCGGCCCGACCTGCTCCACGCCCTGAGCGGATCGGCCGAGGGCATCGACCTGTATCTGAGTGAAGTGACGTTCTGCGATTGCTCGGGGACGAACCTGCTGCTCGACCTGCGCCGACTGGCGCTGCGGGACGGCAAGACCGTGGCAGTGCTCTCGACCAGTACCGCGGTTGAGCGGATGTTCGACCTGACTGCCACCCATGACCTGTTCGTGCCGCCCGAGTTGTCCGGGCCTCCCGCCTCCGACGGCGAGAAGGAGATCGGGCCTGCCGACAGCGAAACAGAGTCCGCCAAGGATTCCGAGGAGAGCCTGCGGACCGTCATCTCCCAGTTGCGACGGGCCATGCAGACCCGTCCGACCATCGACCTGGCCCGCGGCATCCTAATGTCCGTCTTCGGCCTGAGCCCCGAAGCGTCCTGGGAAGTACTCGTCACGGCCTCGCAGAACACCAACACAAAGCTCCACCACCTGGCCGAGAACTTGGTGGGAACCGTGCAGGGAACCGACCTGCCCGAGGCCGTGCAGAAGCAACTCGCGGCCGCCGTAGCCAAAGCGAACAAGGCGAACAAAGTTGATGGCGAGGACGAGGCGAGCAATGCTCCGCAGCCGGGTCCTCCTAACGCCACCTCGCTGCTGCCGAACTTCCCGCCAACGCCGGACCATGCCTCCGAGTTCACGCCAGAGTTCCCACCAGAAGGGCAGGTTCAGGCTCCTCCGGGTGCCACATGAACCGTCCATAGCGGCGTATCCATGTCCAACCGCGCCTATTCTTCAGCCCGGTTGAAGTGCTTCCGCAGGCAATGCCAAAATCCTGGCCGCACAGTCGAGTTGAAGTACACCCGCCGAGCGAGTGCGGACGAGAGCGGACGAGAGCGGAAATGCACGCACGGGAACTGACCGCCCCCTCCGGGCCCCGAAGGTGCACGCATCGCAGGCACGCGCTGCCCATCGAAGTCGATATGCCCCTTATCGGCAGCTCAGCGAACTTCGCACCATGTCCATCTTGCCCAGTAAAAACCCCTTCCCGCATTATTAATGACGCATCGAGCCCACTGTCCGCATTGCGCGATTCTTATGTGAAATAGCGCGATCCGATACGCCCCCGATCCGCACTGCGACCTGCGCCTCTGTCAGTGGAATGGGTCACATCGGCAGTTGTGGGGCCTCAAGAGACGTCGAGCGCACTTCCGCTCCACGCAAAGAAAGTTGGGGCTTTTCGATCAAAGAATGTGATGGGTTCCGGGCGTCGGATAATGGCCTCACCCATTCCCTCTGCAAATTCGGCTCTTGTTCCGTTCGGGCTTTCTCGCCTAACGTCACCGTCAATCCGGATGGAACGCCGAATCCTGCCGCTGTCCGGAAACCCTTCCCATCACTCACTTTCGCTCGGCAGGAGCGGGGGACCCAGGTAAGCCGCCGATCCGGATTCCGGAACGGCTCGGGGTGAAGTCGCATGCGCAGTGCGACCGGACATCTCCCGTCCGAACCCGACAGCTCACCTCGTAGGCGACGGAGAGGAATTCGTCATGCCTGCAAAGGGAAAGCACCGCCGCCCCAAGTCCAGCTCACTCAGCCGGGGGCTCGCCGTCGCGGGAACCGGCGGGGCCGTGCTCGTTCTCCCGGTGCTCGGCGCCACCGCCGCCACCGCGGCGCCGGCCGGGACGGCCGCCAAGCCCGCCGCGGCCCCGAAGACGTACGTCGTCGCCGCGGGCGACTCCCTCGCCAAGATCGCCCGGGAGCACTCCGTGAGCGGCGGCTGGAAGAAGCTGTACGAGGACAACCGCAGCGCCCTCGGCAACGACCCGAAGCTGATCCACCCCGGCGTCAAGCTCACCCTCGGCTCCCCGGCCGCGTCCGCCGAGCGAGCGGACCGCTCCGAGCGCGATGACACGCTCACCGCCAAGCCCGCCGTGGCCCCGGCGGCGAAGTCCTACACCGACGACCTCGACGGCTGGATCAAGGAATCGCTGGACATCATGGCCCAGCGCGGCATCCCCGGTACCTACGAGGGCATCCACCGCAACGTCATACGCGAGTCCTCCGGCAACCCGCTGGCCATAAACAACTGGGACTCCAACGCCGTCGCCGGAACCCCGTCGAAGGGGCTCCTGCAGGTCATCGCCCCCACGTTCGACGCGTACCACGTCCCCGGCACGTCGTCGGACAGCTTCGACCCGGTCGCCAACATCACTGCCGCCTGCAACTACGCGGCAGACCGGTACGGCTCGATCGACAACGTCAACGGCCCGTACTGAGCCGTACTGGACCGCATCCGGTCCCGTCCGCCCTGAGCCCCGGCACCCCAGGTGTCCGGGGCTCAGGCCCGTTCGAATCCACCACCGGTCCCTGCATCACCGGCTCTTGCACCGCCGGCTCTCGGAAACCCGGCTCCTGACCGGCCGTCATGCGCCCGCCGTCCACGTGCGCGCATCCGCGTCAGGTGCCGTCGTCGCCGAGCACCCGTCGCACCGCCTGCTGTGCCTCGTAGAAGTCGGCGTCGGACACTCCCGGGTCGTCCTCGACCTGGTCGAGCCACTCCGAGATCTCCTCGGCCGTCCACAGGTCGAAGCCCTTCGGAATGTCCAGGGTCGAGGTGTTCGCGCGCAGCTGCTCGGCGGCAGCCGCTTCCTTGACGCTACGTGTGCTCACTTCGATCATCGCGTCTCTCCCTTCCGCATGGGGCACCGGACGGGCGACCCTGCCAGACGCCTCCCGGGAATGTCCAACCCGTCGCTCGGGCGTTCGCCTCCCGGAGTCGTGGCCGCCTTCTCCGGCCCGGGTTCCCAGAGGGACACCGCCGTGTCACACGCCGGTGTCCCTCTGCCGCGGGGGCGCGGTGGGGCGGATCCGTCGCAGCGCCGGGCGCGGCGGGTCGCCGCCCTCTGCGAACTCCACGGCCGGGACGTTCAGCAGCTCGGACATGCCGGGGAAGAGGCCCGGGAGGGTGCTGTCGTCGGCGTGGACCGGGCCGCCGTCGCGGCTTCGGTGCGCGGTGGCGTGGGCGGCCCCCAGCTCCATCACGTACTTACCCGGCTCCCGGCCCGCCGCCGCCTGGCGGGCGCGGTCGCCCGTCACGACCTGCTCGGCGTACGTGTTCATGGCCGCCGCCCTGCGGTGGTGCTTGTCCTGCAACGGGCCGCGGAGCCGCGCCGGCCTGCCGTCGATGCCCCGGACGCGGACACGGCGGGTGCGGGCGGCCTCCAGAAAGGCCGACAGGCCGGGGTTCAGATCCCTGATGCTGTCGTATCTCTCGGTGAACTGGCCCAGCGCCGCGGACATCTCCCCCGTGCTCAGGTACTTGTCGACGTCCGCCTGGTGGGAGTCGTCCCGCAGCGTCTCCAGGTACACGGTCGTCACTCCCTTCGCCTTGAGCCCGGCCAGGTTGGTGATCAGGAAGCTCCAGACCGGGTTGCGGTTGTGCTCGCCGCCCACGATGACCCCGTCGTGCTCCGCGAGCAGACCCTCCACCCCCTCGATCATGCTCTCGACGGCAGCGAGCTTGGTGTCGACCCGGCCGGCGAAGCCCGGATCGCTGCCGTCCGCTTCGTGGGCCCGGCCCAACGCGGCCGCATCGGCGGACAGTTGGCGGTCCCGGTCCTCCTGCCCGCGCCACTAGCGAGCCGTCTGCCCGTCCCTGTGCCCCATGCTCTCCAGGATCTCGTTGTGCTGCACCTGACCGGGCTGCCCGTACTGTTCGTGCAGCCCGGCCGCGGACAGGGCGTTACGGAGTTCGGGGTTCTGCTCGTTGAGGGCTCTGCGGATCTTCGAGGATCGACAGGCGCTGCTTCTTTCGGTCGCGCTCGAAGACCGGGTGGCCCTCCGCCTCTTTCTCGATCAGGTCCCAGTCCTCCTTCTCGGTGACCTGGTTGGGTGTCCGTTCCTTCTTCTTCGAGTCGCGGGGCCCTCGGACGAGCAGTGCCGGTCCGGCGGGGTGGCGGTGCAGTTCCTCCTGAGTGATGCGCTGCACCGGCCACGCCCTGCTCGTCATCCGCTGCACCGCCGTGCGGCGGGCCTACGCGGGGCGCGGCGCGTCGTCCGCGTGCCCCGCGGGCTTCTCCTCGTTACTGCGCATGACGACTCCGTCGGTGGTCCGGTCACTCGGTCTCCACCGTGATTCGGCGCTTCGGTCCGCGAAAGAGCGGTACGGGCGGCGGCGGAGGCAGACCCCGGGGCGTAAAGGGCACATCGCCGGGCGGGATGCGTCCCCGCCACCCGGATCGCGACTCGTCCCGAGGGGCGCGGACGTTCCAGCCCCCCGTTCCAGGCGCCCTACGTTTCCGCAGGTCAGGGGTTGTTCCAGCGTTCCATCGTCCCGAAGTGTCCGCATTTCCTGGCCATGTGGACGTATCGCCCCACACGCTTCAATCGTGCTCGTCCGGGAGATCCACGCACGCCCCGCAGTGGCAGTTGTACGGCACTCGAACGCAGTGGTGCACGGCAGGGCGCCCGCTTGGCGAGCACGGCTCAGAAGCAACAACATGAGGAGTTCGCACATGCTTCACAAGCGCTCACGTCTGATCGCCGCGCCGATCGCGGCTGTCGCCCTGACCCTGACTGTCGCGGGCTACCAGGCCAGTGCGGCCGGGTCGTCCGCTTCCGGCGGCGCGGGACGGTCCGGCGAGTCCGCCAACGCGGCGGCCCCATGTCTGGCCGACGCCACGACCCTGGTCGGCGACCTCGACGGCGACGGCAACCGGGACAGGATCGCGAACCCCGGGCACACCGGCACCAAGATGACGGTCCAGTGGGGGAAGGCTGACGGCTCGTTCGGCCAGAAGCAGACCGTCGCCAAGCTCCTGGGCGCGAGGACCGGTGAGGTCGCCACCGCCGCGGTCGCCGACTTCCAGAACGACGGCACCCTGGACATCGTCGTCAACGTCGTCAAGCCGTCCGGCGTGGACGACCCCGCGACGGCCCGCATCGCGGAGTTCCGCCCCGGCCCGCTCAAGCGGGCGAACCTGGGCTCCGCCCAGGCCCGGCACTCCGACATCGGCGACGCCCGTGAGGGCAAGCAGCTGCGGATCGCCAACTACGGGGACGACGCGTACCCCGACCTCGCGATCCTCAGCAACGCCGGTGACGGGGTGTGGGAGCGCGGCGTACGCCTGTCCGTGCCGGGCAAGGGCTCGGGTGCGTACGACAGCGACCAGCAGCAGAAGTACGGCGAGACCGGGACCCCGGCCGAGCCGCCGGCCATGCCCAGCGACGGCTGGAAGCACTTTTACAAGAACTGCTCCTGACCCCCACCGGGCGCCGCCCGTCCTGGACGGCGCCCGGTTTCTCCGCGAGAGCGGCGCCCGGCACTGCGCGAGACACGCAACACCGGGTCCCAGAAGTCACCCGGTCCCAGAAGTAAGGAAACGCGCTTGTCCAGCCCGCCCCCGGCCTCCTCGGCCTTAGCGATCTCCGTACCGAAGCCGAACCGGGTACGAGTCGCCGTCACCGCCCCCGACCCGATCAGCCGCGAGGGAGTCCTCAGCCAGCTGCGCCGCCATCCGGAGGTCGACCTGAACCTGGAGTCGGGCCCCGCCACGGTCGCCCTGCTCGTCGAGGACACCCTCGACGAAGCGGCGCTCACCCGGCTGCGACGAGCCGTGCGCAGCGACAGCACGCGAGCGGTACTCGTCGCGGGGACGATCCGGGAACACGAGCTCCTGGATGTCATCGAGTGCGGTGTCGGAGCCATCGTCTGGCGCCGCGAGGCAACCGCGAGGCGTCTGGTGCAGGCGGTCCTGACGACCGCCGAGGGCGGGGGCGACCTGCCCGCGGACCTGTTGGGCCAGCTCATCGGCCAGGTGGGGCGCCTCAACCGGGGAAGCACCGATCTGCCGGGAGGCTTCCTCAGCTTCACCAAGCGCGAGGTGGACGTCGTACGGCTGGTGGCCGAGGGGTTCGACACCGCGGAGATCGCCCTGAAGCTGTCGTACTCCGAACGTACCGTCAAGAACGTGATGCACGGCCTGACCACACGACTGCACCTGCGCAACCGGGCGCACGTGGTGGCGCACGCCCTGCGCGAGGGCTACATCTGACCGGACGGGCTCCGCGGTCGGCCCCTTGAGGCACACAGCGCTGCCCCGTCGTCATCCCTGTCGTGCCTGCGTTCCGGTCGGCGCGGGGCGCACGATCGATGCCAGGGCCGCGACCGGGCGGCACGGAAGGGATCGGCACGTGGGAGCCTGCGAGTGATCCATGAGGTGGACGAGGTCCTCAAGAAGCTCATCAGCGGCGGGGCACTGGCCGGATCCGGTATCGACGTGTCCTTCGACGTGCCCACCCGGGACTGGGCGGCCCGACGCAACGCACCTGTGGTCAACGCTCACGCCATGACGCTGGGAGAGCCCGCGCGGTCCGTCAGGAGGCGGCAGGGCAGAGGCGGTTGCCCGGAGGGGCTGGCGGTGGTGTCCGCCGGAACGCTCTCACCGCTGTGACCGCTCCGGGCGACGCGTACGCCCGTGGCGCCCTCACGCGCCAAAGCCGTCCGGGCCCCGCAGTGCGTGTGGGATCCGGACGGCCGGGTTGGGGCAGTACCGTCGAAGGCGTCAGTTCCAGGGATCGGTGAACGACCGGCCGGGCACCGGCTTGGCGATGAGCGCCACGGCGATGAAGAAGTTGACCTGGCCGATCGCGAACATGAGCGTGGCAAGCGCCTGGGGCTCATAGACCTCGGCCGCCTGGGCGTACAGCTCGTCGGACACCCGCTCCCCGTCCGCGGACGGCGTGAGCACGGCCTCCACGAGCGCCAGCGCGGCCCGCTCGGCAACGGTGAAGTACGGCGAGTCCTGCCAGGACGCCACCGACGTGATGCGCTCCTCCGACTCCCCCGCCTTGCGCAGGAAGCCCGTGTGCAGAACGGTCAGATAGGTGCTGCCGACGATCTGCCCGGCGCGCAGCTGGATCAGGCTGATCGTGGAGCGCGGTATCGAGCCGTTTCCGGTGACCTTGAACAGCGCCGCCGAAACCGCCGCAAGCTCGGGGACGAGCTCGGCGGGGTCGTCGGCCATCCGCGGGGCCATCGGAACCTCGGCCGTGATCAAACGTGCTTCCATCACTGTCTCCTCAGCGCAAGTGTGTATCGCTTTCACTGCCCTGACGGATGGCGACGAAGGAATGTGACCGCTGGACGCCAAGAGGCGGCGCGATGTCCGCGCGCTTCTACAGCCCCATGTCGAGGGCCAGGCACGAGTAGTACTTCCATGAGCCCTCGGGGTTGTACGAACCGTTGTCCCCGCCGCTCCGCCCGGCCTTCACCTCTTCGGTCATGTCGTCGAAGACGATGCGCTCGGGAAGTCGGCCGTAGCGCTCGTGCCGCGCCGCCGTGGCGGCATCACCGGTGAGTTCCTTCTTCATGGCCGATCTCCACTTCGTCGATCGTGCGCGTGGACGGCGAACCTCATCGAACCCCGCCGCCACTCGTAGCGGCTCTCAGCCTGCACCCAGAGCCCGTCACCCGTCAAGGCGGTGACGACGCCTCTCACGGCCACCGATGGAGGTCTCCTGCGCCGGGACCAGCCCGACGGGTGGGCGAACGCTGCTCCCGCACCTCATGCACCTGGTGTCACGCCAGATGCCCGAACTGAGTCCCGGACAAGCGACCGATGTCGTCGTCCACATCCTGCTGCACGGTCTCGGTGGGTCCTGACACGATCCCGACAGGCGTCGATTCCTCCGCTGGGGGCACTGGGTGTTAATGATTAAAGGAACGGCAGCGGCACGTGGGCGCGGTCAGGCGAGACGCGCGGCGAACAGTACGGCGGTCGCGGCGGGAGCCCGTGCGGGCTTCGTCGCCCGCGGGATCATCTACATCCTGATCGGCGCTCTCTCGCTACGGATCGCCTTCTCGGACGGCGGCGGCAAGCAGGCGGACAGGGGCGGAGCCGTCGCCGAGATAGCCGGCAAGCCCTTCGGGGAGGCTCTGCTCTGGCTGCTCGGCGTAGCCCTGGTGGGCATGGCCCTGTGGCGGCTGTCCGAGGCGGCGTTCGGTCAGGCCGGGCCCGACGGCCGAAAGGCGAACAAGCGGGCGATGGCCGCGGGCCGTTCCGTCTTCTACGGCTTCGTCGCGTACTCCGTGCTGTCCTACGCCGCCGGAGACAAGGGCAGCGGCAGCGGCAGCTCGGACAAGAGTTCCCGGGACGTCACGGCGAAGGTCCTGGACTGGCCGACAGGCCAGTGGATCGTCGCCATCGCCGGTGCCGTGGTGGCCGGGGCCGGTGTGTATATCGCCGTCAGGGCCATCCGCCGCAAGTTCAAGAAGCACCTGAAGATGTCCCAGATGTCAGCGCGGACCCGTCAGGTGGTCACCTTCCTCGGGGTGTTCGGCGGTGTGGCCCGTGGCGTCGTCTTCGCCGTCGCGGGAGGCTTCGCCGTCACGGCGGCCGTCCAGCACAAGCCCGGCAAGGCCAAGGGCATGGACGACACGCTGCGCTCCTTCACCGAGACTCCTGTCGGCCCGTGGCTGCTGGTGCTCATCGCGGTCGGCCTCGTGGCCTTCGGGGTGTTCTCCTGGGCCAACGCCCGCTGGCGCAAGGTCTGACACCTCAGTACAGCTGTCTGACACCTCAGTGCAGCCACTGGTCCTGGTCCGCGGGACGGTACAGCGTGACCGCCTTCGGGAGCTTGTCGAGGACCAGGTGGCGGTGCGCGGCGTCGGTCACCTCTCCGTCGTAGGCGAAGTGCGGTTCGCCCTCCAGGATCTGCAGGTCGAGACGGCGTGCCTGAGCGGTCCTCAGGACGCGGGAGTTGTGCAGGGTCCCGGTCAGCACGGCGAGCAGGAGTCTCGTACGGGCCAGGGGGGTGCCGGCCTCCACGACGCGGATGTCGAGGAAGCCGTCGTCGAGCTGGGTGCGGTACGTCGGGGCGAAACCGGCCGGGTGGTAGATGCCGTTGCCCGCGAAGAGCAGCCAGATGCTGCGGGCCCGGCCGTTGATTATCACGGAGAGCGGGCTGCCGGTGGCCAGGATCTTGGCCAGGCCGACGGCCAGCGCGGGCCACTTGCCGATGCGCTTCTCCAGGCGCTCCCGGGCGTGGACGAGTTCGGAGTACACCCCGATGCTGAAGGTGTTGACGAAGAGCTGCTGGTCACCCCCGGTCGCGACACCGGCCGTCGCTCCGCCCGGCCAGCCGCCCGGGGTGCCCGCATCGGTCTGGGCGTCGCGCCTCGCGGGGGACGACGCCCGGCCCACGTCGGCGGTGACCGCGTCGCCGGACTGGATCGCGCGGGCGACATCCTCCATGGTCTGGTTGCCCAGATCCACGGCGAAGTGGTTGAACGTCCCGCCGGGGAAGACCGCGAGGGGCACCCGGTGGCGGGCGGCCGTCGCCGTCCCAGCGTTGACCGTGCCGTCGCCGCCGCACACGCCCAGTGCCCCGCCGTCCGCGACGGCTCGCAGGGCTGCCCCGTCGAGTAGCGCCAACAGGTCGTCGCCCGGCTCGAATGCGGTGATCGTGGCCTCGGGGAGCAATGTCCGCAGGGTTTCGACGGTGTCCTTGGTCCAGCCGATGCCGGACGACGGATTGACCACCAGGTGCAGGCCGTTGCCGTCCTTGAGGGCGGGTGCCGGTCGGCGCGGAGGAGCCGCGGCGGCAGCGGCCTCCGGCTTCACCGGCCACCAGCGGCAGGTGAGCAGCGCCGCGCCCATCCCCACCATCACCCCGGCCGCCACGCGACCCCGATGGTCCATCCCCTCACGGCCGCGCACGTAGGCCAGACCTGCGGCGAACGGCAGCACGGCAAGGCCGGAGCGGGGTGACTCCAGGACGACTCCGGTGACGAAGGCGGCAGCCGACGCCAGCGAACTCGACGGCAGGGACGCCGTGTTCGGGCGGGGAAAGACTCGGGGGAACGCGTCCCGCACAGGGCGCGCGCTGCGGGCGGCCGGCTTGGCGAGGGCGTGATTCACCGCCGCGACGATCGCGACGGAACCCGCTCCACGCAGCGCGGCTCTGCGGGCGCTCCTGTCACCCGACATCGCAAGGACCGCCGCGGTACCCAGCCACACCCCGTCGTGCCCGGCGGCCTTGCGCAGCAGGTGCGCGACGGAACTCCCCCGCACGGAAAGCGGCATGGCGAGGGACGCGGCAAGCCGGTTCCCCAGTCTCGGCATCGCCCACAGCCGTTCAGGTCGCCTCATACGCTCGCCACACCCCTGCACCTAGTGAGCCCCTGCGCGCGACCGAGCCGGACCACAGCGCTGCCTCACCTTACCGGCGCGAGCAGGTACCGATCCGGGCCCGGGGCGGCGAAAGACCGCCGCATGGACACCGCCTTCGTGGGCGCGCCGCGACGTTCAAGATCACTCGGGGCTCAGCGCCACGGTGGTGGTGATCCGCGTGAGGCTCGGTGTCTTCGGCGCCGAGCCGAACCCGAAGCGGACGGGTGGTGTGACGGGCGCGATCGGGCCGAGGTCCGCCCCGTCGAAGGAGGCGGAGACGGTGCGCAAAGGATGCAGGTCCAACGCTCCGTACCATTCCGTGCGGCCCCCACCCGCGCTGCCGCGGGTCTGCACTCCGCTCATCAGCACGCGGGCCGGCCAGTCCGTCAGAGCACTCCACGCCGGCCGGCGGGCGATCCCGTCGGGGACGGCCCGGAGGGCCAGGCCCAGCCACCCTCTCCGCCCGACGGTGAAGCGCAGGCTGAGCGGGTCAGCCGTGGCGGTCCAGGTGTCGTCGCGTACGTCCACTTCGACCGGGACGACTCGTACGGTGTCGAAGGTGTAGGTGCCGCTGATGAAGTCCGCTGTTTCCCGCGAGGGGGCAAGCAACAGCCGTTCCCCGTCCGCGTCTTCCACCATCACGTCGCTGAACGGTCCGAAGGGGGACCGCTGCCAGTGGCCGAGGACGATGCGTGTCCCGCCGGCGGTCCCCATGCCCGCGATCCAGCCGTCGAACCGCATCCGGGGCCGTCGCGGGGTGCGGCTGTGGGGCCGGTTCATCTGCCCGCTCCTGTTCGTCGGTCGTGCGGTCTCCTGCCAAGAGTGGACCAGGCGCCCCGCGGCGGAGGCCCTCGCGCCACGCCGGTCGCGCGGGAAGCACCTGTTACGCTGCAAGAGACCTGGACCGCAGTGATCGAGGAGTCGCAGACGTGGTGGGTGAAGACGACATCTCCGGATGAGATCCGGATGTGACCGGCCATCGGCCGGCGCCGCAAGGGCGCTGCTGCCGTGGCCCTCTTCGTCGTACCCCCTCTCCCCCGCTGCTCAGGGCAGAGCTCTGTCTGCCCTCACTTCTTCGAGGTCACCTCCATGTCCGACGCCGCCATTCTCTGCACGAACCTCTCCTTCGCCTGGCCGGACGACACCCCGGTCTTCCATGACCTGTCCTTCACAGTGGCCCCCGGCCGTACCGGTCTGGTCGCGCCCAACGGCTCCGGCAAGAGCACCCTTCTCAAGCTGATCGCCGGCGAACTCACGCCCGCCACCGGCTCGGTGTCGGTCAGCGGCACGCTCGGCTACCTCCCGCAGAGCCTTCCCCTGACCGGCGATCTCTCGGTCGCCGAGGTGCTCGGCGTCGCCGGGGTGATCCGCGCGCTCGACGCCGTCGAGTCCGGTGACGTGAGCGAGGAGCACTTCGCCACCATCGGCGACGACTGGGACATCGAGGAGCGAACCCGCGCCCAGCTCGACCGTCTCGGCCTGTCCGGCCTTGCCCTGGACCGCAGCCTGGACACGCTCAGCGGCGGCCAGGTCGTCTCCCTCGGGCTCGCCGCGCAGTTGCTCGGGCGCCCCGACGTGCTGCTGCTCGACGAGCCGACCAACAACCTCGACGTGGAGGCCCGGCACCAGCTCTACGACGTGCTCTCGGACTTCAACGGCTGTCTGCTGCTGGTCAGCCACGACCGCGCGCTGCTCGACCGCATGGACCGCATCGCCGAACTCGGCAGCGACGAACTGCGTTCCTACGGCGGCAACTTCAGCGAGTACGAGGAAGCCGTGCACGCCGAGCAGGAGGTCGCCGAGAAGAACGTCCGCAACGCCGAGCAGGAACTGAAGCGCGAGAAGCGCGAGTTGCAGCAGGCCCGCGAACGCGCCGAACGCCGGCAGAGCAATGCCGCCCGCAACCTCAAAAGCGCCGGTCTCCCCCGCATCTTCGCCGGCAACATGAAGCGCGGCGCCCAGGAATCAGCGGGCAGGTCGGGCCAGCTGCACGCGACCCGGGTCAGCGACGCCAAGGCCCGGCTCGACGAGGCGGGACGCGCGCTGCGCGAGGAACAGCGCATCACCCTTGAGCTGCCCGACACACAGGTGCCCGCCGGGCGCAACCTCTTCCTCGGCGAGGGGATGCAGGTCCGTCACACCGGCCGGCCCGTGTTCGCCGACGGCGGCGTCGACCTGACCGTCCGCGGACCCGAGCGCATCGCCCTGACCGGGCCCAACGGCGCGGGCAAGACCACCCTGCTGCGTCTGATCACCGGCGACCTCGCTCCGGACGAGGGGGAGATCAAGCGCAACGACGGCCGGATCGCCTATCTCTCGCAGCGCCTCGACCTGCTGGACCTGGAGCGCACCGTGGCGGAGAACTTCGCCGTGTTCGCCCCCGAGCGGCCCGAGGCGGAGCGGATGAACCTGCTCGCCCGCTTCCTCTTCCGAGGCCCGCGCGCACATCTGCCCGTGGGGGTGCTCTCCGGCGGCGAGAGGCTGCGCGCCACCCTGGCCTGCGTACTGTGCGCCGAACCGGCCCCCCACCTGCTCCTGCTCGACGAGCCGACCAACAACCTCGACCTGGTCAGCGCGGGCCAGCTGGAGAGCGCGCTCAACTCCTACCAGGGCGCCTTCGTGGTGATCAGTCACGACGAGCGCTTCCTCGCAGACATCGGAGTGAACCGCTGGCTGCGGCTGGCCGAGGGGACGCTCAAGGAGACCGGAGCGCCCGAGGTGTGAGCCGCCGGTGTGTGAAGTGGCCCGCGCCGAGGCCATGCGCCCGGCGGGCCGACCACCGACCGCATCGGACGGATTCCTGTGCCCCAGCTCCACCCCCAGCACCAACTTCGACCCCACAGCCATGCCCGACCGGCTCTGCTCGCCCATGACCTCGTACGCAACCTCGGCGGCCGACGTGTCCTGGACGGCGTCTCCCTGACCGCCTCCCCCGGCCACCGCATCGGTCTGATCGGGGAGAACGGCGTCGGCAAGTCCACCCTGCTGCGGGTCCTTGCCGGTGTGGACGAACCCGACGCGGGAAGCGTCTCGCGCCCGGGTGACCTCGGCTTTCTGCACCAGGAGATGCCCTACGACACCGGTTCGACCATCGCCGCTGTCCTCGACGAGGCGCTGCGCGAGGCCCGTGAAGACCTCGCGGAGCTCGAAAGGCTCAGCGAGGAACTCGCCCGCGTCCCCGAGGACGCCCCTGACCACCAGGACGCTCTCGACGCCTACGGCAGGCGCCTCGAACTGGCCCAGGACCGTGAGTCCTGGGACGCCGACCGCCGTGCGGCACTTGTCCTCGGCGGCCTCGGCCTGGGCGCGCTCGGGCACGACCGTACGCTCGGCTCGCTGTCCGGCGGGCAGCGCGGCCGGCTCGCCCTGGCCGCGCTGCTCGTCCGGCGGCCGTCGGCACTCCTCCTCGACGAGCCCACCAACCACCTCGACGACGACGCTGCCGCCTTCCTCGAACAGCAGCTCCGCGATCTGCCGGGAACCGTGGTGGCCGCGAGCCACGACCGGGCGTTCCTCGACGCCGTCTGCACCGACCTCGTCGACCTCGACCCGGCGGTGGAAGGACCGGTCCGGCACGGAGGCAACTACAGCGCCTACCTGAGCCAGAAGCGCGCCGAGCGGGAGCGCTGGGAGCGGCGGTACGCAGAGGAGCAGGAGGAGCTGGCGGAACTGCGCCGCTCGGCGGGCGTGACCGCGCACCGGGTCGCGCCGGACCGGGGACCGCGCGACAACGAGAAGATGGGCTACGGCCACCGGGCGGGCCGGGTGCAGAGCCAGATCTCCCGCCGGGTCCGCAACGCCACGCGACGCCTCGAAGAGCTGGAGCGCGGCCAGGTCGCACAGCCGCCGCGCCCCCTGCGGTTCGCGGCGGGAGCGCTGGCCGCCGAGGCGGAGGAAGGCCCGCAGCCCCTGGTCGCGCTGCGCGACGTACGGGTGCCGGGGCGGCTCGCGCTGGATCACCTGGAGGTGTCGACGACGGACCGGCTGCTGGTCACGGGCGGCAACGGAACGGGCAAGTCGACGATGCTCGCCGTGCTCACCGGCCGTCTCACCGCCGAGGGCGAGGTACGCAGACGGCGCGGCCTGACGGTGGGGCTGCTCGCCCAGGACACCGTGTTCGACCGGCCCGACCGCACGGCCCAGGACACCTACGAGATGACGCTGGGCCCGGAGGGAGCCGATGAGGTGCCGCTGAGCTCGCTCGGCCTGCTGCACGCGGGGGACCTGGAGAAGCCCGTCGGCAGACTTTCGGTCGGGCAGCGTCGGCGGCTCGCGCTGGCCCTGCTGCTGGCCCGGCCACCCCACCTGCTGCTGCTCGACGAGCCCACCAACCATCTCTCCCCGCGCCTGTGCGACGAACTGGAGGAGGCGCTGGGGGCCGGTCCCGGCGCGATCGTCGTCGCGAGCCACGACCGCTGGCTCCGCCGACGGTGGCAGGGCCGGGAGATCCGGCTCGAGTAACCCGGGCGCCTGCGCACGGGCGGGCGGGCGGGCGGTGACGATGATTGCGTTCCGTAATAGTCACCTGCCAGGATGGTGATGTGAATCTCGACCATGTATTCGTCTGCGGACACCCGGCCCTCGACTTCGCGGCCACGCTGCGTGCGCGTCGCTCGTCCCGCTTCGAGGTGCTGGTGACGCCGGAGCGGCTGACTGCCTGGTATCTGGAGTCCGGCCTCGTGGACGCGATCACCCCCGGTGACGAGGAGGACGTCCGGGAGGCCAGGACCGTGCGTGAGGCCGTCTACCGGCTCCTCACCAACCGCCGTCTCGGCGAAGAGCTCGACGGAGAGGCACTCGCCGTGCTCAACGGCGCGGCGCGCGGGACTCCCGTGACGCCACAGCTCACCGCGGCCGGGCGGCACAACGAGGCGACCCCGGGCCAGGCCCTGGCGACTGTCGCCCGCCAGGCCGTCGAGCTGCTCAGCGGCCCCGACGTGCCCCTGCTGAAGGAGTGCGGCAACCCGGAGTGCACGCGGGTCTACATCGACCGCTCCCGCGGCATGCGGCGCCAGTGGTGCGGCATGGAGTCCTGCGGCAACAAGCTCAAGGCCGCCGCCTACCGGGCGCGGAAGAAGACCGCCCCCGCCGTGACCGCGTAACCCCGTCCGAAGTCGGCCGCCGACGGCGGCTGAGTTTCCGCGAGGCCACACGGTCACACCATTGCCCCCCCGCTTTGCCCTCAGGGCCGTCCGGTTCACCGGACGGCCCTGACTCATGTCGCGCGCGTCGCGGCGCGAAGTGCCCTTGAAGGCAGTGACGTTGCCCGGTGACCGGCATCCGAGGACGTTTCGGCGACGAGATGCGCCAGCCAGGGTGAAGAGGTCCCGGCCACGGTCACCAAGAAGGACGGCACGACCGCCACCCGGGAGATCACCCTGGACCCGGCAACGGGCGCCCGGCGACGGTCCTTCCGGGTCGGCGAGGTCACCCGGGTCCGCTTCACCATCGAATCGGCCCACGCCGCGTCCGCGCGCAAACAGGTCGCCGTCGCCGAGATCGAGCTCTTCGGCCGCTCCGACAGCAGCCGCATCTGAACGAGCGGTGACCGACCGACGTGGAAGTGGCGCGGTCAGTCGTCGATGCCCGACCGCTCCACCCCCGCCACGATCCACCGCTGGAAGAACAGGAACACCACGAGCAGCGGCACGATCGACACGGCTGCCGCGATGAAGAGCTCGTGCAGCCTGATCACCTGTGACGTGGTGAACGACGACAGGGCCACCTGCACCGTCCACGCGTTCCGGTCCTGGCCGATGACCAGCGGCCACAGGAACGAGTTCCACGCGCCGATGAAGACGATCGTGCCCACTGCCGCGAAGACCGGCCGGGAGTTGGGCACGACCACCCGCCAGTACGTACGCCAGTAGCCGAGCCCGTCGACCCGCGCCGCGTCCTCCAACTCCCTTGGAAAGCCCAGGAAGTACTGCCGGAAGATGAAACACGCGAAGGCGGAGAACAAGGTCGGCACGATCAGACCCCGCAGCGTCGACACCCAGCCCAGCGACGAGACCAGGACGAAGCTGGGCACGAAGGTGACCGAGGCCGGGACCATCAGCGTGCCGAGGATCGCGTAGAACACCTTGTTCGCGTGGCGGTACGGGATGCGGGCCAGGCCGTAGCCGGCCAGCGAGGCAAGCAGCAGCGTGCCCAGTGTCGTCGCGACCGCGATGAGCGAGGAGTTGAGCAGGGAACGCGCGAACGGCACCGATGTGTCGTCGAAGAGTTCCTTGACGTTCCCCCAGCGCAGCGAGGAGGGGAAGAAGGTCCACTCGGGCGAGGTGATGTCGCTCTCGGCCGAGAGCCCGTTGCGTACGAGGAGGTAGAAGGGGATCAGGAACAGGAGCGCGAGGGCGATCAGGAGCGAGAGCCGCAGCGCGCGGCCCGCCCTGACCACGGCGTCGCCCCGCCCGGCCGTCGGACGCTCTCTCATTCCGCCTCCTTCCTGCCGAGCCCGAACCACTTCGCCTGCCCCACCGTCACCACCGCGATGATCAGGGCGAGCAGGACGGCGCCCGCGCTGCCCAGACCCAGGTTCTGCCCCTGGCCCAGCGCCGTGTGGTAGAGGTAGACGAGCGGGGGCCTGGCGTAGGGCGGATAGCCTCGGGAGTCCGAGAGCAGGTTGTAGAACTCGTCGAACGCCTGGAACGCGTTGATGACGAGCAGCAGCACCACCGCCACGGACGTGGCGCGCAACTGCGGGAACGTGATGTGCCGGAAGACCTGCCAGCCGGGCCGCGCCCCGTCGACCGCCGCCGCCTCGTAGAGGGTGGGGCTGATGCGCTGGAGTCCGGCGAGGAAGAGCACCATGTAGAAGCCCGCCTGGAGCCAGAGCCGCACGGTGACGATGACGGCCCAGTACCAGGGCGGGTCGGTGGTCGAGAGCCAGGCGATCTGGTCGCCGCCGAACCAGCCGAGGACGGTGTTGGCGAGCCCGAACCGCACTCCGTTGAAGATCGACATCTTCCAGATGAGCGCGGCCACGACGTAGGAGCAGGCCGCGGGCAGGAAGAAGACCGAGCGGAAGAACGCCTGGGCGCGACGCTGCCGGTGGACCATGAGGGCGAGCGCGAGGGAGAGCGCGTACGTCGCGGGGACGATGAAGAGCGAGAACACGAAGAAGGTCCACAGGCTGTCGGTGAACGCCTCGTTCCGCAGCATCGCCCTGTAGTTGCCGAAGCCGACGAAGTCGTCCGGGGTGACGGTGTTGTGGGCGTCGAAGAAGCTGAGGTAGACGCTCCAGCCGAGCGGGATGTACGTGAAGACGCCCAGGCCGAGCAGGAAGGGCCCGACGAACACCCAGAACCAGAGGGTGCGGTTCTGGTTCCCCCACACCTTCCCGCGCCGCGTGCCCTGTTGTTCGCGAGGGGCTGTCGTGGTCACGACTTCTACTTCACCCGGTCGAGCTCGGCTGACACCTTCCGCACGACTTTCTTGAGCTCCTCGTCGGGGCTCGCGCCGTCCTTGATGATGCGGCTCAGGGCGTCCTGGTAAGCACTCCTGCTGGCCGGGGTCCAGAGGAGGGGTTCGGCGCGGCCGTGGTCGGTGGTGTAGCGGACCGCGTCGGCCGCGGCGCCCTTCCTGAGCTTCTCCGCCTTCTTCGCCAGGGACATGCGGGCCGGGATGTGGAATCCGTACCCGAGGGCGAAGTCCTCCTGGCGGTCGGTGCTGTCGATCCACAGCCACTTGAGGAAGTCCTTGCCGGCCTTCTGGTGCTTGCTGCGGGTACTGACGGCGGCGGCGTACGCGCCGACCGGCACCGCGGGCTTGCCCTCGGCCCCGTCCTTCGGGAACGGCAGAACGCCGAAGTCGTCGCCGAGTTCCTTCTGCACCGTGGGCAGCGCCCACAGGCCCGACCACTGCATGGCGGTCAGCCCCTGGACGAATGCCGATGGATCGGACCAGTCGGCGGGCGCACCCAGGAGCAGCGACTTGTCGGCGTACAACTGGTGGATCTTGCCCAGGGCACGGGCGGCGGCGGGGTCGTCGAAGCCGACCTTGCCGTCGGCGGTGACGAGTTCGAGGCCGGCCGCGTACAAGGGCATGCCGCCCAGGACGCCGGCGCCTCCGTCGTTGCCCAGGAACAGGCCCTTCGTCCTCTTCGAGGTGAGCTTCTTCGCGGCGTCCACGAGCTCGTCCAGCGTCTGCGGCGGCCGCACACCGGCATCGGAGAGCAGGCTCTTGCGGTAGTAGAGCATCTGCATGTCGACGACCTGAGGGATGCCCCAGATCCTGCCGTCGTACGTCTTCGGGGCGAGGACGGCCGGATTGAAGTCATCCTTGACGCCGTCGAACAGCTCGGTGAGGTCGGCGACCTGCTTGCCCTGGATCTGGTCGAGGCTCGGCCCGTTGACCTCGAAGACATCGGGTCCTGAGGCGGTGAGGAGCGCGGCAGCGGTCTGCTCATCGTAATTGCCGGGTCGCCACTGGACGCTGACGTTCGCCTTCTTGTAGGCGGCGGCGTACTTCTTCACGGCCTGCTCGGTGCCCTGCTCGCCGTACTGGTGGTACCACTGCGACAACTTCGGCCCATCGCCTGAACCACCGTCGTCGCGGCCGGTGTTGGAGCCACATGCGCTCAGCAGCCCCACCGCCGCGCCCGCCCCGAGCAGCCCCCTGCGGCTGATGGTCATTGGTCATCCCCCTGTTCGGTCTACGCCTGCTTCCCACGGCCCAACGATCAACCATGCAGGCGGATTACGACAGGGGGACTACGGCCGTGTGTCGGCTGATCCGGGCGGCGGCAAGGCTCAGGGCGAAGGGAAGTCTGCGGGTACGCCTCCCTTCAGAGGTCCAGGATCAGGCGGGGGGATCGTGCGCGGGATACGCAGGCGTACATGCGGGCCTCGGGTGCGCCGATGCCGTCCCGATGGTCGGGTTCGCCGGACAGGACGGTGACTTCGCAGCTGCCGCAGACGCCTTCGCGGCATCCGGAGGGAAGGGCGTGCCCTGCTTGGGCCAGGGCGTCCAGAAGCGACTCGTCGGCCGGCACGGTGACGGTGCTCCCAGAGCGCGCACAGACCGCCTCGAACGGCGTGTCGGGCCCGAAGGTGCGAGCCACCGGCTGGAACCGCTCGGCGTGCAGCCGCTCGGCGGGGAACGCCGCCTCGGCACCCGCCAGCATGGCCGCGGGACCACAGCAGTAGACCAGGGTGCCCGCCTCCAGCACGGCCGCGAGAGCGTCGAGATCCGGCCTCCCCTGCCGCTCGGTCTCCACGATCCGCACCCGGTCCCCGTAGGAGCGGCGCAGTTCGTCGGCGAAGGGCATGCCGTCCAGTGACGGCCCCACGTACAGCAGGGTCGCGGGGAGTCCGGCGGCCACCGCCGAGCGCAGCATCGGCAGCAGCGGCGTGATCCCGATCCCGCCCGCGAGGAACAGATACCCCGGTGCGGGGACGAGCGGGAAGTGGTTGCGGGGCAGGGAGACATCGAGGGCGCGCCCCGGCCGCAGGAACCGGTGCACGTACTCCGAGCCGCCCCGGCTCAGCGGGTCGTACCGGACTGCTATGCGGTAGGCATCCAGGTCCGCGGGGTCCCCGCACAACGAGTACTGCCGGGTCAGCCAATTGGGCAGCGACAGGTCGATGTGCGCGCCCGGTTCCCAGGGGGCCAGCGCCCCGGCCGTGCTGCGCAGGGTGAGGGCGGCGACGTCCTCGGCGACCCGGTCGATGTGCTCGACAACGGTTTGTTGCATCAGTGGTTCCTCTGTCGGCCGGAGCGCGGCCTGGATGCTCCTATGCTTGTCAAGCTGCAGGAGCGAGGTCGGTTTGAGTGATTCGTTCCGTTGGTGTGGCGGTCAGAGCGCGGTAGACCTCGCGGGCGACGAACCGCTTGAGGCAGCGCATGATGTCCTTTTTGTTTAGCCCTTCCTTGGTGCGGCGTTCGACGTAGGCGCGGGTACGTTCGTCGAAGCGCATGCGGACCAGCACGATGGTGTGCAGGGCGTTGTTCGCCGCCCGGTCGCCGCCGCGGTTGAGCCGGTGGCGGTGGGTGCGGCCGGACGAGGCCGGGATCGGGGCGACTCCGGCGAGGTGCGCGAATGCCGCCTCGGAGCGCATGCGTTGGGGGTTGTCGCCGGCTGAGGCCAGCAGCTGCCCGGCGGTCTCGGGGCCGACGCCGAACAGTTCCAGCAGTGCTGGGGCGGCCTGCTTCACCAGCGGTCCGATCTCGCAGTCCAGCTCGGTGATCTCCTCGTCCAGCGCCAGGTGACGGCGGGCCAGTCGCCGCAGCGATGCCCGGGTCGCCGCGAGCGGGCGGGACAGGTCGTCGCCGGGCCGCAGGCGGGCGAGCGTGCGTATCAGCACGGCCCGGTCCAGCCCTGCGACCTGCTCGCGCAGCATCGCGGGCGCGGAGACAAGCAGGCCGCGGATCTGGTTCATCGCCTGGGTGCGGGCCTTGACCGCGCTGCGGCGGGCCATCCGCAGGACCCGCACCGCCTCGACCACGCCGTCCCGACTCTTGGGAACGCCGGTCGCCCGGCCGGACAGTACCGCCGTCGCGGCGGCGTAGGCGTCGATCGGGTCGGATTTTCCCTTCATCCGGCGGGTCTTGCGGTCGGGGCGGTCCACGTCGATGACGGTGACCCCGGCCGCGGTGAGAACCCGGGCAAGTTCGGCCCCGTAGGCGCCGGTGCCCTCCACTCCGACCGCTGCCAACTCGCCGCGGGAACGCATCCAGTCCAGCAGGTCGCGGTAGCCACGGATGCTGGCGGGGAACTCCCGGTCGGCCAGGTGCCGGCCGATCTGGTCGATTACCGCGGCATGGTGCGTCAGGCCGTGGGTGTCGACTCCGCCGGTGATCTCCCGGGCTTCGTGCGTCATGCTGGTCGTGTCCGTCCTTGCGAGTCCGTTCCGAGGGCGGCACGCGCCGGTCGGGCGGGTGGACAAGACAGTGACGGGGCTTCTGGACCAAGCTCCTATGAGGTCACAAGCGCCCGTCCGGCCGCGTGCATGGCGGACCCGCCGATGAACCGACAAATCCCAAACAGGACAGTCGCTGACGTCAGTCAGTAGGCGAGTCAGGCTCACCAGCGGAACCACCAATCACATCTTCACTGTCAGTAGAGCTTGCGGTAGCCGTCTTCCAGAGCCTGTTCGAGCACCTGTGGGTCCACGTCGACACCGAACTGCGCGACCGCGATCTCACCCAGCGACGGCATGTCCTCGGCCAGCGCCTGGCTCGCGGGGTCCCACAACCGGGAGCGGATCAGGGCCCGTCCGCAGTGGAAGTACGCCTCGGCCACCTCGACGACGATCGCCAGCTCCGGCTGCTTCGCCTCGGTGCGCATGCGGACCAGCACGTCGGGTTCGTCCGTGACATAGGCGCTGCCGTTGACGCGGAGCACCTCCCGCATGCCGGGCACCAGGAAGCACAGCCCGATGCCGTCGTTCTCGGCGAGGTTGCGGAACGAGTCGGCGATCTTGTTGCCGGGGCGGTCGGGAAGGGCGAGGGTCCGCTCGTCGAGGACCTTCACGAAGCCCGGGTAGTCACCGCGGGGCGAGCAGTCGGCGCGTCCCGCCGCGTCCGCCGTGGCCATCGTCAGGAACGGCGAATGCGCGATGAAGTGGCGGAAGTAGTAGTCGATACGGTCCTTCACCTTCGATTTGACCATCGCGTCGGGCTGCCCGAGCCGTGCCAGCACGTCCTCCGGGGAGACACGTCGGGGGCGCGTGGGTGCGTACGTCGTCATGGCACCTTCCTTACCTGGGCGCGGGCATCCGGCTGCGGGCGCTCGGCACCGCATCGCCGCAGTTCATGGCACTATTGTGAGCAATTACTCAGGTCGTGCGCTACTCGCTTTCACGGCCCCCCGCAGGAGGTGCCATGACGTCCGACCGCCGCGGACTTCAGCCACGTAAACAGCCCCGTCAGGTCCGGGCGGAACTCACCCGGACGCGCATCCTCGACGCCGCTGCTCACGTTTTCGCCGAGTACGGGTACGCGGCGGGGACCACGAATCGCATCGCGGAACAGGCCCGGGTCTCCATCGGCTCGCTGTACCAGTACTACCCGAACAAGGACGCGATCCTGGTCGAGCTGCTGACCCGGCACCTCGACGCCGGAATGGCAGCGGCCCCGCTCGACCGGGACGAACTGCTGTCGGAGCCGATCGAGGACGTCATGCGCTTCTACGTGCGCAGCGCGCTCGAGAACCACCGTGAGGACCCGCAGTTGCTCCGGGTGATGATGGAACAGGGGCCCCGCGCACCGGAGTTGCTGGAGCGGCTCGCACACCACGAGATGCGCCGTATCGCCACCACCCGCAAGCTGCTGCGTAATCATCCGGAGGTGCGGGTCGCGGACGTCGACGTCGCCGCCCGGCTCGTCGTCTCCACCGTGGAGATGGTGGTGCACAGGGTGATGGCCGGACCCGGCCGGATCGACGTCGCCGGCTTCGAGGACGAACTCGTCACGATGCTCACCCGCTATCTGGCGGGCGGTCCGGATCTGGCGGACGGTCCGGCCACGACGCCCGGGGGCTGACAGATCCGGTTGCGGGCGCCTCACGGCACCAGAGAGCGATGAGTTTCGTGCACGGGCGCGGTCCAAGGGTCTGTACGCGCACACCGCGAGCCGGAGGCACTCATGGAGCCCAAAGCACTACCGCCCGTTGTCGACGCCGAGACCTGGCAGCGTCAGCTCGACGACCTGCGCGTTCGGGAGAAGGCGACGACCCGGGAACTCGACGCGATCGCCGCCCAGCGCCGTCGTATGCCGATGGTCGAGATGCCCGACTACACCCTTGAGGGCGCGGAAGGCCCGGTGCGGCTGGCCGACGTCTTCGACGGCACGTCGCAACTGATCGTCTACAACCACATGTGGTTCCCCGGCGAGAAGTGGCAGTGCCCCGGCTGCACGGGGTTCACTTCGCAGTTCACGCGGCTGGAGTTCCTGGAGGGTTACGACGCCAGGTTCGTCATCGTCACGCAGGGCCCGATCGACGAGGCCCTCGCGTACAAGGAGCGGGTCGGGAACAAGATGACCTGGTACTCCACCGCGAACAGCACGTTCGGCAGCGACGTGGGCGCACCGCCCGGCGGTGGGTTCGCGGTCAACGTCTTCCTGCGTGACGGCGACACGGTCTACCGCACCTGGCACACGACCGGCCGGGGCACCGAGCAGCTCAGCCACAGCTTCGCGCTGATCGACCTGTTGCCGTACGGGCGGCAGGAGGAGTGGCAGGACTCCCCCGAGGGCTGGCCGCAGTCCCCCACCTACAGCCGGTGGGTGGGCTCGGAGGACATCGCCGCGCGCTACGGTCCGGGGGCGTCGTAGGCGTACGCCCTAGTCGTACGAGCACACCGACATGTACTCGTAGTCCTTCGTGCCCGGGGCTAGATCGAGGCTATTGCCCGCCGGCGGCAGGCCCGGCGGGCATGCGCCTCCGGTCGCGGAACGCCTTGCAGAACTCCAGGGACACCCAGATGCCCATGGCGCCGACGGTGGCGAGGACGGTGAGGCCGACGAGGAGCGGGATGATCATGCGGTCAGCGTAGCCTGCGGCCAGCTGCCCGTTCGCGACCGCCCAGGCTCCCGAGCGACGCCTCCGCCCGGATGCTCTCGTAGGCACCCAGCGCATCACACCTGTCGCGCGTGCCCGGCACCGGGAACAGCCATGCCCAGCGCTGCAGCATGGGAGCCATCGTGATCGCTACGCACAGGCCGATCACCAGCGCATACGCCCGGTCACGAAAGCCTGGCCCGGTCGGCGGCACCCCGCACGGCACACCCCACCAGCCGCTCAGGTGCTCGTGCGGGCCTTCTTCTCGCCGGCCCTGCGGGCCGTTCGGAAGTCCAGGTACGCGAGGCCGATCACCAGCACCGGGGCGAAGACCCAGAGCAGCACGACGCGAAGCGGCCCGTCCGTCAGACCGGCGATCACGGCGAGCACCGCCGCGCCGATCATGAACCCGATGAACTGCTGCCAGGTGTCGAAGCCTCCGGCCGCGACCCTCGCCGGGTACATGTCGGGGTGATCGTCGTCCCCCACCTCGTTCAGCGCGGCGCGCGCAGGACGTCTTCGTCCTTCCGACCGGGCCTGGCGCCAGGCGAAGAACCACCGCCCCAGCAGATAGAGGGCCAGGCCCCCGAGGAGGATCCACCACTCGGTGGGGCTGTCGGGAAGAGATCTTGCGAGAGTCATGGCCTCCGTGTGCCCCTGCCACACGGGAGTAGCCGATTCCGTATCGGGGGTGCGTCCTCCTGGGCGGGGGCGGCGGCGCGTGTCGGCACGGCTGTGGCGCTGACCTGAGGGAGTTGCCCGCGGGCCGCCGCGGCAGGCGTCATGATCCGGCGGTCGAGCGTCCGATTGCACCTTGCGAGCCGACAGCCGTGAGCACCGCGTCGGCCAGTTCCTCAGGAGACCGATCGCTGTCGGCTTCGATGCGGTCCAGGCCCCGCCTGTCGACGGCACCTTGCATGAGCGCTTGGTAGCGCACCGTGCGGGCCAGGAACTTCTCGATCAGGTGCTGTTCCTCGGCGGCGGCTTCCTTGTAGCGGCTGCCCTCATACATCCGGGCGCGGACGACAGAGTCCTCCGCGGTCAGCCACACGGCAGCTGTGTGAGGGGCCGTCAGTCCTGCGACGCGGTCGGGCCAGAGCGCCGCCCCCTCCAGGACCAGACCCGCTCCGGCACGTTGCCCGGCCGCGTACTCCGTGATCAGTTCCTGAATGCGGGGCCACAACCGCTCATGATGTTCCAGCACCGACGCGATCAGTTCGTCCACCGTGAGGGTTCTGTAGTGCTCCGCGACGTGCGCGGGAACTCCCCAGTCGGGCGTTCGCCAGGGGCGCCCCGGGTGCCGGGCGAGTCTGTCCGTCGACCGGTACTCGAATCCCGCTCTGTCCGCCACGACTTGGCCGACTGTCGACTTCCCGACGTGCGACGTTCCCCCGATCAGCACCACCCGCACACCAAGCATGGCTGCGACTCTACCGATGACCACTGCCCGCCACTGCCGACGCTGCCCGTCGCCCATGGGCGCCGGCGCATTCCCGCCGCGTCGGCGCCCATGGTCGGGCTGCACCGGCCGTGGAGGGGAGCTCGTCGCGGACGGTACGCCCTAACCTCCACCGTCCTCCTTTGACAGAGTCGAAAGCAGGCCGACCCTGCGCATTTCCTCTACGCCACAAGGCTCTTGCCGGCCTCGGGTGGTGCTCGCAGGTGGCCGTAACCGCGGTGGTCCCGGTGAACGCCCATCGGTTCGAGCACCCCGGGCCGGCCGACCACACCGTCACCGCGGCCACCGCGTCGCCCTGATCGTCGTACGCGACGAGACACCGGGCATCGGCGTACGGCAATCCGGCAGCCATCGCGCGGCCAGCGCTCGTCCGTGAATGCGGTCGAGTCGAACGACGCCCGATGTACGGCGGTCCGCACATGTGCCTGCTCGGGCCCGATCGCCTCGATCCGAACTCCTGGGTCCTGCACGGGATCCGTGAGGTCGCGGCGCAACGGCGTCCACGCTTCGTCGGTGTTCCAGCCCTCCTCGAACAGCAGGTCCTGGACGAGGGCGTCCATCGGCGCCTCGATGCTGGCCTTCCCCTCGGGCAGCACTCCGCGCTCCGGCTCGGTCACGTCCTGCACCAACTGCCGCGCCAGCCCCTCGTCCCGCCGCGCGTCCGGCGCGATCGTCAGCCGCAACAGACTGGGACCGTCCAGCAGCCCGACGGCGAGCGTCCGCCCGTCCCGGCTCCACATCCGGACCGCCGCGGCCGTCGCGTGGGCACCGGCGCTCCAGAACCAGCCCGGGCCCCCCGGATGCAGTTGCATCGGCGCTTCCTCGCACTGCCACTCCCAGCACGCCCACAGCCTTGCTCAGCCCGTCAACTCCCGGCTCGCTCAACACAATCACCATGCCCTGGTCAGACATCACCGCACGGCCTGTACGCACCCGGTTTACGACCGAAGGGGAGCAGGCCTCAGTCGGCGTGAAGGATCCGAAAGCGATCGGGGTCCGCCGGGTCTCGATCGACGACTTGAATCGGCGTCCGCGCCCACTGCCGGACGCTGATGCCCGGCATGCGGGAGAACCGGATACGGCCACGGGTGCCTTCGACTGCGACGCACGACCAGGATTCGGCGATGCGTGCCCGGTCCGCCCGGTCCGCGCCATGGGAACGCAGGGCTTCGGCGAGGACGGCGATCGTGTCGTACCCCTCGAAGGCGACGAAGGAAGGCACTGCGCCCAGCCGCTCACGCAGGGCCGTCCCGACTCGCGTACCGAGGGGACTGAGGCGCTCGGGCAGGTAGCGCAGGAACGGGATCGCGGCGCCGTCGCCGCCCAGCAGCGCGGCCCATTCGGCGAGCTCCGGTTGTCCGGCCGGAGCACCGATCAGGATCTCGCCGAGGCGCTGGTCGTGGCGTACGGACTTGACGATCGGCACGGCCGGGTCCGGGTGTCCGACCAGCAACAGGAGGGCTGTCGCGCCCTGCTCGACGAGTTCGTCGCACACCGTCGTGGGGGTGAGCACGCTCATGTCGAGTTCGAGGACGGTACCGCCGCGTGGAACGAGGTGGTCGCGCAGGATGCGGGTCCCGGACGCCCAGTAGACGCTCGGCTGCGTTGCCACCGCGATGCGGCTGTGGCCCGCGCCGAGAAGGAAGTCCGCGTAAACCTGCCAGCCTCGGGACTGTGGCGGGGAGAGGCGCGCGACCCATTCCGTCGGCTGTTCGGTGAGCGCGTCGAGAACCGCCGACGAGCAGAGGAACGGCAGACCGACGGCGTCTGCCCTGCCGGCAGCGGCGCGAGCGACGACGCTGTGATACTCCCCCACCGCGGCAGCCACCCCCAGAGCGGCCAATTCGTCCACGGCCGCCACTGCTCTCCGCGGATCAGCCGCGGTGTCCCGGACCACCAGCTCAAGTGGTCTTCCGGCGATCCCGCCGGCGTCATTGACTTCGCGAACTCCCAGCTCCAGTCCGGCGAGCAGGTGTTGGCCCGCTCCTACCCAGCCGGGCCGAGTGAGCGGAACGAGAGCGCCGATCCGGATGGACGCCCCGTCAGTCCTCTCCGCTCCAGCTCCTGTTCCTGGTCCCGTTCCTGGTCCCGTTCCTGCTCGCTCTCCGGGTGGCGATGGCGGCGTACTCATGAGGTGGCGTCTCCCGGGCTGCGATGGGTCATGCCGGATATTGCATCCACCGCCCTCGCCACCAGGCAACCGATTTCCTCGATCCCCTGAACGGTCAGAGAGGAAGGCGCGTCGTGCTCCGCGCTCGGCAGAAGCCGACAGTAAAGCTAAACCTGAGGGTTAAGGTCGCAACGAAACGCTCGTGGCGGATCACTCGATGTGACCGTCACTCCCGCCTCTGTGCCCAGACCGGACAGCCACGGAAGGCCCGGGCACAGCCCGGCAAGGACAGCGGCGGGCGCGGCACGGAGCACTCATCCCGCACGCTATAGTTGATCTTGAGCTCGCAGCCGGGAACTTCCGGCAGCGGGCCCCGCGTTGGTCGTCCAAGGAAAGACGCCCCGCTTCCTGCGGGGAAATGCAGGTGCAAGGCCTGCCCAGCGCTCAACGCGAAGCCCCGGACCAGATCGAATCCGTCCGGGGCTTTCTGCTGTCCCCTCCCCCGAGAAATTCGTTCGTCCTTTAACCGTGTAACCGTGCGGACCCGCGTCACACGAGCCACCATGGAGGCATGGAGCGGACAACCCTCGGCGACGTCAGCACACCGGGGCGCGTCGCCGCCGCCGGCGAGGGCATCAGCGAGGAAGAGCTGGCCCTCGCGGCACGCAATCACGGCCTGCCGCTGGAAGCCATGCATCACGACGTCACACCACCCGGCCTCCACTACGTGCTGGTCCACTACGACATCCCCATGGCCGAGGAGAGCGCGTGGCGGCTCTCCGTGAGCGGCCTGGTCCGCACGCCCCTGGAACTTGGCCTCCCGGAGCTGCGGGCGCTGCCCGCCGTCACCCACCGCGTCACGATGGAGTGCGCGGGCAACGGCCGGGCCCGGCTGCACCCGCGGCCGGTCAGCCAGCCCTGGCTGGTGGAGGCGGTGGGAACCGCCGACTGGACCGGGGTGCCACTGCGGACCGTGCTCGCGGCGGCGGGGGTGGAAAAGGGCGCGGTCGAGGCCGTGTTCACCGGCGCGGATCACGGCGTCGAGCGCGGTGTCGAACAGGACTACCGGCGCAGCCTGCCGCTTCCCGTGGACGCGGACACGGACGTACTGCTCGCGTACGAGATGAACGGCGGCCCGCTCCCGCCCCAGCACGGCTATCCGCTGCGGCTCGTGGTCCCCGGCTGGTACGGCATGGCCAGCGTCAAATGGCTGCGCGGGATCGAACTGATCGGCTCCCCGTTCACGGGCTTCCAGCAAGCCGTCGCGTATCGCTACCGGCAGACCCCCGAGGACGCCGGTGAACCCGTCACGCGCATCGCCCCGCGCGCCCTGCTGATACCCCCGGGTTTCCCGGACTTCATGTCGCGCGTCCGGGTCGTGCGCCCCGGTCCTGTGGAGCTGCAGGGGCGTGCCTGGTCCGGATACGGGCCGGTCACCCGGGTCGAGGTCAGCGCCGACGACGGCCGCACCTGGATCGACGCCAAGGTCGCTCCCCGCGGCCGGCACCGCTGGAGCTGGCAGCCCTGGCACACCACCTGGAACGCGGTCACCGGCCACCACACCCTGACCGTCCGCGCATCCGACGCCGACGGCCACACCCAGCCCCTGGAACAGCCCTGGAACCGGGGCGGCTTCGGGAACAACACCACGCAACGGGTCCCGGTGCTGTGCCACCGCCCCGACGCATGACCTGGCCGGTTGGGCCGGGTGGGGATACGTGGAAGGGGCTCGCGGAAGAGATCTCGCGGCGTGCATCCGCGGCGTTACGCCGCCGTCAGCACGTCCGCCAGCTCCTCCAGGCCCTCCACCTGCCAGTCGAAGGAGTCGCCGCTCCTCGGCGGATCCCCAACCGGGCGCTGAACATAGGCCGTTCGCATCCCCACCGCCTGCGCTCCCCGCAGATCCCACGCATGCGCGGCGACCATGAGCACCCGCTCGGCCGGGCAGCCCGCCGCCTCGATCGCGAGCCGGTAGACCCCCGGCGCGGGCTTGTAGGCCCGTACGTCCTCGCCGGACAACGCTTGGTGCCAGCGCAGACCCGCGTACGCGTTCAGCCGCAGGAGTGTCCCGCGGCTGGCATGGGACAGCCCCAGCACAGGGAACCGCCCGGCCATGCGCGCAAGCCCGGCAGCGGAATCGCCCCACGGCCTCAGCCGCTGCGACGCGCCGGCCAGCCGGCCGATGGCCAGCGGATCGCTCAGCCCGGCACGCTCGGCCACGCGCTCCGCCGCCTCCCGGTCGACGACCTCGCTGTTGGCGTACGCCCGGCGGCCCTCCTCGATACGCCGCTGCTCGCGTTCGACGTGCTCCCGCCAGACCGTGAGCAGCTGCCCCACAGACACCCCTCCCGGCGCCCCTCCGGACGGCCCGTCGACTGATGCCCCACCGGACGTGGACACCGCCTCGCTCAGGGCCGCCCGTAGTCCTCCGGTCTCATCCACCATCGTCCCCAGCACGTCGAAAACGACTGCCTGGATCTCGATGTCGACGTCGTCCGTCCCACGCATCCGGCTTCCTCTTCCTCTTCCACTTCTCGGCAACTGCAGAGCAGCTGAGCGCGACAAGGACCAGACCCGCAGCGTCACCGGTTCCACAGGTGACGAGTCTCGCTCGTTCACGCGTCACCGGTCAAGACGGTGATGCATACGGAGTCGGGCGTCGAGCCGGACGCCGAGGTGGGCAGAGTGGTCGTACTACCCTTCGAGCGTGATGAACCACATCGAGCCCCCGGGCCCGCAGTCGGCCGCCCAGGGCTCGGCCGCCGTGCGAGGCAGCGCGGCCGGCGCGGTCCGTCCGGCCAACCAGGGGCGGCGGGTCGCGGCCCGCAATCGCGCCGCCCTCATCGCCGCCGCGCGCGAAGTGTTCGCCGAGCAAGGCCTGGACGCACCACTGTCGGCAGTCGCGCGCCGCGCCGGGGTGGGGCAGGGCAGCCTCTACCGGCACTTCGCCGACCGGATCGCGCTGGCCTCCGCCGTCCTGGACGAGAACGTCCAGCAGATCGAACAGGCCGCGGACGAACCCGATGCGGACCTGTCGAGCGTCCTGGGCGTGGTCACCTGGCATCTGACCCGCTCGACGGCATTCGTCGACCTACTGCGCATACGCGGCGCTCGGGGTGACAGCGAGCAGGCCCTGGCGCTTGCCGGACGCGTCCACAGCGTCCTGTCCCGGTGCCTGCCCGCAGGCCATCGGCTGTCCGCCGACGACGCCATGCTCGCTGTCGCGATGGTCTCCGGGGCCGTCAACGGCCCCACACCGGACGAGCGGGAGGGCCGCGCGCTGGCGGCCTGGCGCCTGCTCGGCGTCGACGTGGGGCCGTTGCGGCCCGTCGAGACCGCCGCGGAAGGGTGACCGTCAGCCGCCGTTGGACTGACGGATGCCTTCGGCGAGCGCGGTGAAGCGGTAGACGTACCCGCCGTCGGGACCGCTCACGGTCATGTAGGCCTTCGTGCCGCCCTGTGTGATGGCGACGTTGGTCGCCGACTCCAGCCCCTTGGCCGCTCTGGCGGGAATTTCGACAGTGGCGAGCCGTTCGCCGTCGGGGCTGTAGACGGCCATGGCCGGTCGGCCGTGCAGTGCCTGGTAAAGGTTGCCGTCGGCGTCCACGGCTATGGAGTCGGTCTGGGCCACGCCGCCGCCGACGTGAATGGCCTCGTGCTGAGAGGTCACGGCGGTCTTGTCGGCGTCGAGCAGCAGGTACGAGATGGTGTTCTCGGCGAGTTCGCTGATCCACAAGCCGCGCAGGTCAGGGTCGAACATGACCCCGTTGGGGTGGGCGAGGCCGTCGGCCAGGACCGTGGTCTTCCCACCTTCGCGGTCGATGCGCACGATGCGCCCCTCGGCCTTGCCCGGCTTCATGCCGTGCAGGTCGCTGACGTACAGGTTGCCCTCGTCGTCGAAGGCGATGTCGTCGAGGTTCATCGTGGAGCCGTCGACCTCACCCGAGAAGAATGTGCGCGGGTCCGAGCCGTCCGGCTCGGTGCTGACGACGGATCCGGTGTAGTCGGTGAGATAGAGGCGGCCGTCGTACGGGCTGATCTGCGCGGAGGTGTAGGCGCCCGCCTTGTCGGTGTAGATGCCTTGGTGCTTTCCGGTGGCCAGGTCCACGGAAATGACTTTGGGTTCGCCAGGGGGCGCGGTGACGTCCACGACGTACAGGTCGCCGTTGTCGTCCAGGACCGGGCCCTCCAGCAGGGTCCTACCGGTGGCCTCGTGCGGGTCCGTCACGTGTGCGACCTGCGTGGCGCGGATGGTTCTTCCCTCGCCCGACTGTGCGGGGCGCGAGGCCGGGGCGGCCGAGGTCTGGGTGCCGCAGCCGGTCAGGGCCAGCAGGCCGCCGGCGGCCAGAACCGCCAGGGCGGCGCGGGGACGGCGGCGGGGCGTGCAACGAGCGTTCATGCGGTGGGGTGCTCCTTCCTGCACGTCCGAACGGCTCGGACGTGGTGATGTGCAGGAGACGTAGTGAGGTACGGGTGCGGTCGCGGCCGCCCATGAGGCCGGGGCAGCCGGACATGGGTCAGGGTCAGGCGGCCGACCAGCCGCCGTCGGAGGGCAGGATGGCTCCGTTGATGTTCACCGCGTCCTTGCTGAGCAGGAACGTGATCGAGGCGGCCAGTTCCTCCGCCATGGCAAGGCGCGGGATTGCCACGCGCATCTTCGCCGTGCGGGACGAGCCGTACGGGGCGGCCACAGGCATCGCGATGCCTGTGGCGACCGCGCCGGGCGCAACCGCGTTGATCTGTACGCCCGTTCCTGAATACTGATAGGCCGACGACATCGTCAGGCCGACCAGCGCGTGCTTCGAGGTCGTGTACGCGGCTCCGGCCGCCGAGCCGCGCAGGGCCGCCTCGGAGACGACATTGACGATCCGGCCGCATCCCGCGGCGAGCATGCCGGGCACGACGGCGCGCATCAGGCGCATCGGGCCGTCGACGTTGATGCGCAGGACACGTTCCCAGGTGATGTCGTCGACTTCGTGCACGGCGGCGTCGTCGTCCATCACCCCCGCGACGTTCGCCAGGGCGTCCACGCGGCCGGCCGCGGCGGCCAGGACCGCGTCGGCGGACGCCGGTTCGGTGATGTCCGCGGTGACGGGCACGAGCGCCTCACCCAGGTCGGCGGCCAGGGACGCGAGGCCGCCCGCGGAGATGTCGACGGCGACCACGATGCCGCCCTCGCGCACGATGCGGGAGGCGACGGCCCTGCCTATGCCGGAGGCGGCTCCGGTGACGACGACCTTCTGACCGCCGAAGCGGCCGGGCGTGACCTGCTCGGTCCACGGCTCGGGGGCGCCGATCTCGACGCCCGGGTCGGGCTCCACGGACGCGGCGGCACCGGTCGGCGCGACCGGCAGGTTGTCGGGGATCCGCCCGGTCTCGGCGGCGGTGACCAGTACGTCCACGAGTTCCGCGGGGAACTTCCCCCCGGACATCTGCACGAGCTGCTCCAGCGGCAGGCCAAGGGCAGGGGCAAGGGCTTCTTCGCTCTGCCCCTGGGAGACCAGCAGGCCACGCAGAACCTGTCCGGCGGTGGGTTCCGCCAGCCAGTCGCGCAGCGAGGAGGCAGGGGTGATGTTCGGCATCGCAGGCCTTTCATGTCGTGGCGTCATGTCGGTCGTGGCGTCATGTCTCGGCGTCATGTCGTGGCGTCTTCGCGTGGCAGGGCTTCATCGCGTGTCGTGGCGTTCGGGCGGTTCGCGGGGAGGCATCGAACCCAACCGGACAACACTGTCCGGTTCCTGGGTTACGGTACCTCTGACCGCTCGGGGCGCCCCGGCGAGGGCGCTGATCACGCCCGCGCGGCGCCCGACGCTCTTCCCCCCACCCCACGAGAGGACCTCGCCCCATGTCCCTGCCGCAGTGCGCCACTCAGCCCACCCCGCAGGAGATCGTCGCCCTGCGCGAGCGCTACCGCCTCGAGCGGGAACGCCGCGTACGCCCCGAGGGCACGGGCCAGTACCGGCCCGCGGAGGCGGAGTTCGGCTACTTCGCCACCGACCCGTACAGCGGCGACGCGACCGAGCGCGAGCCTCTGCACGACACGGTGGACGTCGCGGTCGTCGGTGGCGGGTTCGGCGGGATCCTGGCGGGCGCGCGGCTACGCCGACAGGGCGTGGCGAAGGTGCGCGTCGTCGAGAAAGGCGGCGACTTCGGCGGCACGTGGTACTGGAACCGCTACCCCGGCATCCACTGCGACATCGAGTCCCACGTCTACCTGCCGCTGCTGGACGAGACCGGCCACGTGCCCGAGTGGAAGTACGCCCCGGGTGAGGAGATCCGCCGTCACGCCGTCCGTATCGCCGAGCAGTTCGAGCTGTACGAGCACGCCCTGTTCTCCACCGCCGTCACGTCTCTGACCTGGGACGAGACGGCTGAGCAGTGGGTGGTCACCACCGATCGGGGCGATGAGTTCCGGGCCACCTACGTCATCACCGCGACCGGCACGCTGTCGGAGCCCAAGCTCCCCGGCATACCCGGGATCGAGGACTACCGGGGCCACACCTTCCACACCTCACGCTGGGATTACGCGTACACCGGCGGCAGTCCCGAGGGTGGCATGACGGGCCTCGCGGGCAAGAGAGTCGGCGTCGTCGGCACGGGTGCCACCGGTGTGCAGGTCATCCCGATGCTGGCCGCGGACGCCGGTCACCTCTACGTCTTCCAACGCACCCCCTCCGCCGTGGACGTGCGCGGCCAGCAGCCCATGACGCCGCGCCAGGTCGGCGCGGACCGCCCGGGCTGGGCCGGTGAGCGCCGGGAGAACTTCCTGCGCATCTGCTCGGGGGAAGAGGCCGAGCAGGACCTGGTGGCCGACCGCTGGACGGAGTCCGCGGGGCTGCTCGAAAAGCTCCTGCCCAGTTTCCGCCGCCATGGTGAGCCGGACTTCGAGGCCGCCTACGAGGTCGCCGACCACGCGACGATGAACCAGATACGCGCACGCGTGGCCGCCGAAGTCACCGATGCCGCGACCGCCGCGGCTCTCACGCCCTGGTACCGGTACGCGTGCAAGCGCCCCACGTTCTCCGACACGTACCTGCCCGCGTTCAACCGCGCCAACGTCACCCTGGTGGACACGGCCGGCACCCACGGCATCGAGCGCATGAGCGAACGCGGTGTCGTCGTGGGCGGAGTGGAGTACGAGGTCGACTGCCTGGTGTTCGCCACCGGGTTCTCCGTGGGTCTGTCCGGCGTCACCTCCGGGAAGCTGCCGGTGACCGGCCGCGACGGCATCCAGCTCCTGAGCGCGCTGAAGCAGCGGGGCCCGCGCACTCTGCACGGTTTCACCAGCAACGGGTTCCCGAACCTGATCCGGATGGGCTCACTGCAGAACGCCAGCAGCGTGAACTTCACGCACATCCTCGACGAGCAGGCCGTGCACGCCGCCGCCCTGGTCGCCGCCGCGGAGGAGAAGGGCGCCGTCGTGGAGCCCGCCCCCAAGGCCGAGGACGCCTGGATCGACGTCTGCGCGCAGGGTGCCCCCGACCACGCGTGGTTCCACGCCGAATGCACCCCCGGTTACTACAACGGCGAGGGCCGCGGCCGCCCGAACGGCCCCACGGCGTACCCGCACGGTGCCGTCGCTTTCCATGAACTTCTGCGCCGCTGGCGAGAGGAGAGCATGGGCGAGATTCTCCGGGCCAGGGCAGGCGGACAATTTGCCGGTCGCCCTTGATCAGCCTAATTTTGCGGCGACACAGCTTTTTCTCAGGCAAGAGGAGAAAAGCTTCATGGTGAAAGGTGTTCCGCACAGAAATCCCCGGCGGCCCCGGGGGCCTGAGACGGAATCGACGCGCACGTCACGGTCGGCGACCGACCGTATGGCGCGCACGCTGCTGCGCCGCCGCAAGAAGGCGCTCAGCGCCGAGGACGTGATGGTCTCGGACCGCCCGAAGGTGCGGCGCGCGGTGACGGCTGCCGCGCTCGGCAACACCATGGAGTGGTTCGACTTCGGCGTCTACGCCTATTTGGCGGGCACGATCGGAAAGGTCTTCTTTCCGTCCAGTTCGCCGGGGGCGCAGGTCGTCGCCACGTTTGCCACATTCGCCGCTGCCTTTCTCGTCCGCCCGCTGGGTGGCCTCGTATTCGGGCCTCTCGGCGACCGCATCGGTCGGCAGAAGGTACTCGCGGCCACCATGATCATGATGGCCGCGAGCACGTTCGCCGTCGGTCTGCTGCCCACGTACGCCTCGATCGGGTTCGCCGCCCCCCTCCTGCTGCTCGTGTGCCGACTGGTCCAAGGGTTCTCCACGGGCGGCGAGTACGCCGGTGCCACCACCTACATCGCCGAGTACGCCCCCGACCAGCGGCGCGGCTTCCTCGGCAGCTGGCTCGACTTCGGGACCTTCGTGGGCTACTCGTTGGGCTCGGGTCTGGTGACGGTGCTGACGCTGACCCTCGGGTCGGACGGTCTGGAGAGCTGGGGCTGGCGCATCCCCTTCTTCATCGCCGGACCGCTCGGGCTCATCGGGCTGTACATGCGGCTGAAGCTGGAGGAGACGCCCGCCTTCCAGCAGGAGGCGGCCTCCGCCGCGGCGGAGCGAGAGGCGGGTCCCGAGCGCGGCGAGGAGGATCCCGTCGAGCAGGCCCGACAGTCCGGCAAGGGACGGCTCAAGGAGATCTTCACCCGTCACTGGCAGGCCGTGCTGATCTGTATGGGTCTCGTGCTGCTCTACAACGTCACGAACTACATGGTGACGTCGTATCTCCCCACATTCATGACGGTGACGTTGGGCGAGAGCGACACGACGGCCCAGTTGCTGGTGCTCGGCACGATGCTGCTCGTCGCTCTCGCCATCACCACGGTGGGCCGCAGCTCCGACCGGTGGGGCAGACGCCCGATGTTCATGGGCGGCAGCATCGCCCTGATCGCGCTCGCCATTCCGGCGTTCCTGCTGATCCGGAAGGGCGGCATCCTGCTGCCCGCGTTCGGCTGTGCCATCCTCGGCCTGCTTCTGGTGTGCTTCGCCGGTACGGCCGCCGCGACACTGCCGGCCTTGTTCCCGACGCGTCTGCGGTACGGCGCGCTGTCCATCGCGTACAACATCTCCGTCTCCCTCTTCGGCGGCACCACCCCGCTGCTCGCCTCCTTTCTGGTGGAGAAGACCGGCAACACGCTGGTACCGGCCTTCTACTTGATGGTGGCGGGAGCGATCGGTCTGATCTCGACGTTCTTCCTGCACGAGACGGCAGGCAGGCCGCTGCGCGGCTCCGGCCCCATGGTCGAGACGCACGACGAGGCCCGCGAGATGGTGGCGCGCAGCCGCACGGAGGCGGGGCGTCACGCACGCGACGTGTGGCTGCGGTTGTGGCACCCCCGCGGGGGCCGGAGCGAATCGGCGAAGGCCCGTAAGCGCAAGGACTGATCGCAGAGACTGATCAGCAGGGGACTGACGCATGGCGCCGGAGTTCGTCCCGCCGTGGAGCTAGGACGTCTCGCCCTCGGTCGTCACCTCGAAGGAGTTGAGGAAGCCGCAGATGAGCTGGTAGTAGCCCACGGTCATGACGAGGTCCGCCAGCTGGTTCACCGTCAGGAACCGCAACAGCTCGTCTCGTGCGGCTCCATCGAGGGTGTGCCGGTCGAGCAGCCGATCCGTGGCGGTCAGGACCGCGGCCTCCGGGCCGGAGAGCGTCCCGGCCGAACCGGTCTCGGCGGCGGCGAGCGCGTCCTCCCCCAGGCCGACGAGACGGGCGATTCTCTCGTGATGGTGCACTTCGTAGGCCGCTCCATAGGCATGACCGACCCGCACGATGGCCAGTTCGCGCAAGGTGTCCGGAAGTGAGTTGCGCTGCAGGACCGCGTCGCCCAGCGTCAGTACGCCGGGCGCCAGGTTCGGCGAGTGCATCAGCATCCGGAAGACGTTGAGCGAGCCGTACGCGGTCACGACCTCCTGAAGTTCCACGGGCAGTGCGGAGAGATCCGGATACTCCATGTGTCGGCTCCGTTCGAGAGGGGCGACGGTCTGCGCCGGACGGCACCCCATCTTGGTCGATGAGGTCGCCGCTCGCCCGCTGTTCTCCGGTACGCCGGCGCTCGGCGGTCCGAGCCAGGAGTAGACCCGGGTCAATAACTTGCTTTTTAGATGCAACATTTATAGCGTGCGATCATGCGGCTGACACGGTTCACGGATCTGGCTCTGCGCGTACTGATGCGCCTCGCCGTCGAGGAGGGGGAACTCCCCACCACGCGCGAGGTCGCCGCCGCCATGGACGTGCCGTACACGCACACGGCGAAGGCCGTCGCCAAGCTGCAGCACATGGGACTGGTCGAGGCCCGGCGCGGCCGGGGCGGCGGGCTCGCCCTCACCGCTTCAGGGCGCGACGCCTCGGTCGGCGGGATCGTGCGGGAGCTCGAAGGGCCAGGGGACGTCGTGGACTGCGACGGAACGACCCCGTGCCCGCTGCGTTCGGCGTGCCGCCTGCGCGGAGCGCTGCGCCAGGCGCAGGAGGCCTTCTTCGCCTCGCTCGATCCGCTGTCGCTCACCGACCTCACCAAGTCACCCACCGGCCCGCTGCTCGTCTCACTCTCCCCCACCCCCCGAGCGGACTGACCGCACCATCACCGGCGACCCCATGTCACCGCACACCTATAAATACGAGTCTAAGATGCATATTAAGGAGTCCGTTGATGCTCACCGGGTATTCCGCCGCCGTCGTCCGCAGCACGCTCCCCGCGGTCGGCGCCGCCATCGAGGACATCACCGAGCTCTTCTACGGGAAGCTGTTCGCGGCCCGTCCGGAGTTGCTCCGCGACCTGTTCAACCGCGGCAACCAGGCCGCCGGCACCCAACGCCAGGCGCTCGCGGGGTCCATCGCGGCCTTCGCCACCTACCTGGTGGAGCACCCGGACGACCGGCCCGACGTGATGCTGCGCCGGATAGCGCACAAGCACGCCTCGCTCGGTGTGCGGGCCGACCAGTACCCGGTCGTGCACCAGCACCTGTTCGAAGCCATCGCCGAGGTTCTCGGTGACGCGGTGACGCCTGAGGTCGCCGCCGCGTGGGACGAGGTGTACTGGCTGATGGCGAACGCCCTGACAGCGATCGAGAGTCAGCTGTACGCGGAGCAGGGGGTGGTCGACGCGGACGTATGGCGACCGTGGGAGGTGGTGGACCGCACGGAGGAGACACCCGCCGTCGCGTCGTTCCTGCTGCGCCCGGCCGACGGCGGCCCGGCGCCCGCGTTCCGGGCCGGGCAGTACGTCTCCGTGCAGGTTCAACTGCCCGACGGCGCACGGCAGGTACGCCAGTACAGCCTCATCGGCGCACCGTCCGCCACGACCCGCGCGATCGCGGTCAAGAAGGTCACCGGCGCCAGTGGCGACCCCGACGGGGAGGTCTCGCACCACCTGCACGCGCACGTCCGGCAGGGCGACTTGCTGCACCTCTCGCCGCCCTACGGCGACCTCGTCCTGGCGCCGGGCGACGCACCCCTGCTGCTCGCCTCGGCGGGCATCGGCTGCACGCCCATGCTGGCCATGCTCGAAGAGCTCGCGTCCGCCGGACATCCGGGGCCCGTGACGGTCGTGCACGCCGACCGCTCCCCCGGAAGCCACGCGCTGCGCGCCCATCACGAGGCACTGGCGGCCAAACTCCCCGCCGGCACGGCGCACTTCTGGTACGAGGACCCCGACTCCGGACACCACACCGGCCACGTCGACCTCAGCGGCGTACCCCTGGCGCCCGGTACCCGCGCCTACCTCTGCGGGCCGCTGCCGTTCATGCGCGCGGTGCGGGGGCAGCTCCTCGGCAAGGGCGTGGCCGCCGCCGATGTCCACTACGAGGTGTTCGGCCCCGACCTGTGGCTCGCAAGGCGGTAGCGACGGGCGCCGGGTGACGAGGCATCAAGGGCCGTTGTCAGTGCCTCCTTATAGAGTGAAATCACTCGGGAAGCAGCTCGGGAGTGCCTCGAAGAAGGAGCAGAAGCATGTCCGCCAACAGGATTCAGCACAAGGTGAATCACGTCGCTCTGGTAGTGGACTGTTCGGGTTCCATGCGTCCGCACGAGAGCCAACTCATCCGCGTTGTGGACGAGTTCGTGGCGGGGTTGAAAGCCGAGTCCGACAGCCTCGGCCACGAGACCCGCATAAGCCTCTACTCCTTCGACCACAGGGTGGAGAATCTCGTCTGGGACATGGACGTGAAGCATCTGCCGTCCATGCGTGGGCTTTACCAGGTGAACAATGGAGCCACGGCCCTCATCGAGGCATCGCTGAAATCCCTGGACGACCTGGGACACATCTGGGAGGAATACGGCGAGCACAGCTTCCTGCAGATCGTCGTGACGGACGGTGAGGAGAATGCCTCCGGCGGCGACAGGCGACACGACGGCGACATGAAGATCCTCGGCCCCTGGCTCGGCAGGATCGCGGCGAAGATGGGCGGGCTTCCCGACCACTGGACGTCCGCCATCCTGGTGCCGAACTCCCTGGCCAAGCGGACGGCGCAGAACTACGGCTTCCCCGCCGGGAACATAGCCATCTGGGACGCGGACTCCCAGGAGGGCGTCGAGGAGGCCATCGGTACCGTGCGCGCCGCCGCCACCAGCTTCCTCCGGGCCCGCGAGAAGGGCGTGCGCGGCACGAAGAACCTGTTCACCGTCGGTCAGGACATATCGATCGACGAAGTACGGGCAAACCTCGAACCGATTCCGGCCGACAGGTACCGACTGCTCAAGGTCGACAAGGAAGTCGAGATCCGCCCCTTCGTCGATTCGCATCCGGGCGTGGCCTACGAACGCGGTTCCTGTTACTACCAGTTGGGCGCCCGGGCCCAGGTACAGCCCAACAAGGAAGTAATCGTGGTCGAGAAGAGCACCGATCGCGCTTATACGGGAGATGCGGCGCGGAGCCTTCTGTTCGGGAACGGAATCCAAGGAACCGTCTCGGTGAAGGCAGGGAACAATCCCGAACTGGAGGTCTACGTACAGAGT